>JAZUEH010000113.1:0-22060 GCA_045640065.1 Bacteroidaceae bacterium | reverse complement strand
TGCGGTTGTATCTTTGTGGCGTGATTCAGATGAATGCCGTTTGGAAGCTCATCTGAAGAACGAAGCAGTGTATTAAATCCATTTCAACTGCTATGATCAATTATTCCATCGTCATGCGTTCAGTGAACGCCAATCTCTTTGAAATCAACCAGGCCAAGAGCCGCGTCAAGGCCGCTCAGGCAAACGGTCAGGCTCCCGCCCAGAAGGATCTCGACCTGGTAGCCACCGAGAAGCAGAACGCCTATGCCATGGCGCAGTACTCTGATGTGATGACCATCGAGAAGTTCGCCCGCCACATCAGCAGCCACGGCTGCGTGTACTCCCGTGCCGACATCAGCGCCATCCTCTACCTGGCCGTGGACTGCATGCGCGAGCAGCTTCTTGAGGGCAAGAAGATCCGCCTTGGCGACCTTGGCGACTTCTCCGTGAGCCTGAGCTCCAAGGGTGCTGAAAGTGCCGACCGTTTCAGTGCCCAGAACATCACGGGCGTGAATGTGGTGTGGGACTGCGGCAAGGAGTTCAGGAACCTGATCAACGATGCCGAGTTCAACCTGGTGGCCTCGCGTTCTACCCAGGCCGCAGTACTGAAGGCCATCAAGGAAGGCAACGGCGAGTCGGGTCTCCAGAAGCCCGATGGGACCGTGACTCCGACCGGCCAGCCGGCTGACTCAGGAACCGTTACCCCCGGTACTGACGTTGAAACCGTTACCCCCGGTGGTGATGTGGAGAACGGCAATCCCGAGGGCGGTAATGAAACCCCGGGTGGCGGCAACGCTGGCGGAGTCCAGTCTTACGAATAATTTAAATGGCAAGGCTCTATGGCGATGAACCATAGAGCCTTGTCTCTTTTATACATCGGGCGTAACCGTAACCCGTAACTCACATTAAAATGTCCACTCACCGCGGTTCTCCAAAATGGTCTGCCCGTGCGTGAATCCCGCGGGATTGCTCACTGCGGGGTCCCGCGAGGGAACGTATTCCCGTTCCGTGAGCGATATGGGGACATCAGAAAACGCAGAGGAGCACCCCAACCCAGATGACGGAAGAAGGGGGTTGACCACAAACGGTCAACCCCCTTCTTTTTCGTTCTTAGCCTTACTTGCGCAGGCCCAGAGCCTTGACAATTGCGCGGTAACGCTCAATATCCTTTGACTTAAGGTAGTTGAGCAGAGCGCGGCGCTTGCCGACCAGCTGGGGCAGAGCCCTTTCAGTGCTATAATCTTTACGGTTCTCCTTAAGATGTTCCGTCAAGTGGGAAATACGGTATGAGAACAGGGCTATCTGGGCTTCAGGTGAGCCAGTATCCGTGTTGGACTTTCCGTACTGTCCAAAGATTTCTTGTTTTTTCTCTTTGTCTAAATACATTTTCTTGAAATTTTTGTGAAAACTCGTTTAGCGGGCGCAAAGTTAGCCCTTCTTTTTGAATTTACAACGTTTTTGTAAAATAATTCCAGTAACTTTGCGGCCACTAAAATATAACAATGAATATAAGAAACATCGCAATTATTGCGCACGTTGACCATGGCAAGACTACTCTGGTCGACAAGATGATGATGGCCGGCAACCTTTTCCGTGAAAACCAGGCCAAGGGTGAACTCATGCTTGACAACAACGATCTGGAGCGCGAACGCGGCATAACCATCCTTTCCAAGAACGTATCGATAATCTATAAGGACACCAAGATCAATATCATTGATACCCCGGGTCACTCGGATTTCGGCGGTGAGGTTGAGCGTGTCCTGAATATGGCCGACGGCTGCATTCTTCTGGTCGATGCCTTTGAAGGCCCCATGCCGCAGACCCGTTTCGTACTGCAGAAGGCCCTTCAGATTGGTCTGAAGCCAATCGTTGTAGTGAATAAGGTCGATAAGCCCAACTGTCGTCCGGAAGAGGTCTATGTAATGGTGTTCGACCTCATGTTCGCTCTTGACGCTACTGATGACCAGCTGGATTTCCCGGTTCTCTACGGCAGCGCCAAGCAGGGCTGGATGAGTACTGACTGGAAACAGCCTACTGACAATATCTACGCCCTTCTGGACTCGATTATCGAGAACATTCCCGCACCGAAGAAGCAGGAAGGCAATCTGCAGATGCTGGTTACTTCACTTGACTATTCATCATATACCGGACGTATTGCTGTGGGCCGAATCAACCGCGGTCAGATTACCGAAGGCATGATGTGTAACCTTGCACACCGTGACGGCAGCATCGAGAAGGTCAAGATCAAGGAACTGCATACATTTGTCGGCATGGGCCGCAAGCGCGTGGAACAGGTTGAAGCCGGCGACATATGCGCAATCATCGGACTTGAGAAGTTCGAGATCGGTGATACCATCTGTGATCTGAACGATCCGGAGCCGCTTCCGCCAATCGCCATAGATGAACCTACAATGAGCATGCTGTTCTCCATCAACGATTCGCCGTTCTTCGGCAAGGAGGGCAAGTATGTGACTTCACGTCATATCCAGGAACGTCTTGATCTGGAACTTGACAAGAATCTGGCACTTCGCGTGAGTCGTGCCGAGGAGGATGGCAAGTGGGTGGTATCGGGACGCGGTGTCCTGCATCTGTCAATCCTTATCGAGACCATGCGCCGTGAGGGCTATGAGCTTCAGGTAGGCCAGCCTCAGGTAATCATGAAGCAGATTGACGGAAAGCAGTGCGAACCTATTGAAGAGCTTACAATAAGTGTTCCCGAGGAATTTGCCAGCAAGATGATTGACCTGTGCACCAAGCGCAAGGGTGAGATGACATCGATGGACACTCAGGGTGACCGTGTGGTCATTGTGTTTGACATACCTTCACGCGGTATCATCGGACTCCGTACAAACGTGCTGACAGCTTCGCAGGGCGAGGCCATCATGGCACACCGCTTCAAGGAGTACCAGCCGTACAAGGGAGAGATCGAGCGCCGTACCAACGGTTCCATGGTTGCCATGGAGACGGGTACCGTGTTCGCATATGCCCTGGACAAGCTGCAGGACCGCGGCAAGTTCTTCATCAATCCTCAGGATCAGGTCTATGCCGGTCAGGTGGTCGGTGAGCATGTTCATGAGAACGATCTGGTAATCAACGTGACCAAGAGCAAGCAGCTCACCAATATGCGTGCCAGCGGAAGCGATGACAAGGCACACATTGCTCCTCCTGTAATATTCTCGCTTGAAGAAGCCCTTGAGTACATCAAGAACGATGAGTACGTTGAAGTCACTCCAAAGAGCATGAGAATGCGCAAGGTCATTCTGAATGAGCTGGAGCGCAAGCGTGCTGCCAGATAAACAAGACAATGAGAAAGACAGTCCTGTCCGTGCTGGTGCTGATGGCCTTCCTGCTGCTTTCATGCGGCAGGGAAAAGGGTGTGTTCACGCTTTCCGGTACGTTTCAGGACGGTTCGTCCGACAGCATTCTGGTCATAGGACTTGACAGCCGCTTTGCCAGGACCGATACCATCCGTCCCGAGAACGGCTCGTTCAGCTGGTCCTTCAGGCCTGATACCGTAACCACTCTGATACTGGTTCTTCCTGACGGACGCCAGTATCCGGTTTTTGCCGACAGGGATGTCAAAGCCCGCATCACGATTCCTTCGGAGGGTGACAGCATTGAAACAGGCGGAAGTCCGGAGAACGAGGCTTATACTGAATTCGCCTGGGCTGCAATGTCTGACACCTGTCCCGCACAGATCTGTGCCAGGATAGACTCCTTCATTGTAAATGATCCTTTTTCGGAAGTCACACCTTATTTAATATTCGAATACGGGGTAAGGCGATGGCATGTGGGCAGTGCGGACCTGCTTCCTCTTATAGGCAAGATGAGCGGTAACATGCAGGATGCTCCTTTCATTACCGCTCTGAAGTCCGAATTCCAGATAGACAACCGCTCTTCACGTTACCTGGAATCGTTCGAATTGTCCGACACGGCAGGTGTGCTGTATGATTTCCGTAGTATAGGCGGGGCCCGCAACAGTCTTCTGGTCTGTCTGTGGGCTTCGTGGAATGACAGCATCGGTATAAAGGCGCGCCGTTCGATGAAGGGTACCCTTGAGCGTTTTGAAGACTGTCGTCTTGCGGTGACTGACGTGTCTGTAGATGTGAATCCCGCCCGTTGGAAGAATGTGGTCGAAGCCGATACCCTGAGCTGGTTCTCATATAATGATACCCGTGGCTGGAGCAGCCCTCTGGTCACATTGGCTTCGGTCAGGAAACTGCCATGTTTCGTGCTTCTGTCCGAAACGTCCGGCCTGATGTATGTCAGCGAGTCCCTGGACCGGATGGAGCATGCCATAGACAGTCTGGTTCAGAAAAAGGAAAAGCCGGTGCAGAAGAGGAGGTAATGACCCGGACTAATGAAATTGACCATGAAATCGACACACTTAAATAAATCTTACCATGCTGATAAAAGTATTCGGTGCGGCTGTCCAGGGGATAGACGCAATCACAGTTACAATCGAAGTCAATTCATCACGGGGAATACGTTTCTTTCTGGTCGGTCTGCCTGACAGTGCCGTCAGGGAGAGTCATGAACGCATTGTATCGGCCTTGCTCTGCATAGGTCTGAAGTTTCCGTCACGTCAGATAATCGTCAATATGGCTCCTGCCGACATACGCAAGGAGGGGGCGGCATACGACCTGCCTCTGGCCATAGGCATTCTGGCCAGTTCCGAGATGATGCGGACTGA
This sequence comes from Bacteroidaceae bacterium, assembly GCA_045640065.1. GTDB lineage: Bacteria > Bacteroidota > Bacteroidia > Bacteroidales > Bacteroidaceae > Colenecus. Next base: position 17,388 of record JAZUEH010000113.1, on the reverse strand, counting down.
ACGTCTTCAGGATTTCATGATAATGGGAGAACTGAGTCTGGACGGCAGTCTGCTGCCGGTCCGTGGTGTCCTGCCTATGGCGGTCAAAGCCAGGGAAGAGGGTTTCAAAGGAATGATCCTGCCTGCCGGCAATGCCGCCGAAGCCGCGCTTGTCGATGGCCTTGAGGTGTATGGAGCCGACAGCCTGGAACAGGTCATTGCATTTCTTGACGGAGCCGACTGTCTTGAGCAGGTTACATCGGAACAGGGCAGACAGCAGGTGAACCGGGAAGAGTTCGTCCTGGATTACAGTGACGTGAAAGGTCAGCAGGCTGTGAAGCGGGCCATTGAGGTGGCCGCTGCTGGATCCCATAATATCATCATGAGCGGACCTCCGGGCAGTGGAAAGTCAATGATAGCCCAGCGCATGCCATCCATATTGCCGCCTCTGAGCATGTCCGAGAGTCTTGAGACCTCCAAGATCCATTCGGTGGCAGGACTGTCCAAAGCGGGAGTGCCGCTGGTGACGGAACGCCCGTTCCGCAGTCCTCACCATACGATTTCCAGTGTGGCACTGGTCGGTGGCGGGTCAAATGCCCAGCCGGGCGAGATAAGCCTGGCGCATAATGGCGTGCTTTTTCTCGATGAACTGCCCGAGTTCCACCGCTCGGTGCTGGAAATGCTGCGTCAGCCTCTGGAAGACCGGTGCATACGCATTTCCCGTTCAAAATACAGTGTCGAATACCCTGCATCGTTCATGCTGGTCGCTTCAATGAACCCGTGTCCCTGCGGATATTACAATCACCCCACCCGTCCCTGTTCGTGTACTCCCGATGCCATATCGCGTTACATGAACCGCATTTCCGGCCCATTGATGGACCGTTTTGACATACAGTGTGCAATAGAACCTGTTTCGGTAGGCGACATTACATCGGAACGGAAAGGGGAACCGAGCGCTGAAATAAGAAAGCGTGTCATTCTTGCGCGTAAGATGCAGGAGGCCCGTTTTGCCGGTGAACCCGGGGTATATTGCAATGCCCAGATGAACAGTGCCATGCTGGCGCGTCATGCCAGGCCCGATGATGCGGCCATGTCGCTTCTCAAGATGTCCATGCAGAGGATGGATCTTTCGGCGCGTGCCTATTCAAGGATCCTCAAGGTGGCCCGTACCATTGCCGACCTGGATGCATGTGAGCAGATAAGGTCGGAGCATATCATGGAGGCGGTGTCATACCGCATGCTGGACCGTCAGCGCTGACCGGGAGAATCAGAGTCCGCTGCAGTGTGCATACATTATGGAAAAACAATTACCTTTGCATAAGTTTAAAGGAAAATGAAAATGAACGAGGAACTGTTTTCATCACTTGAGTATAAGGTGGCCGATATGTCATTGGCCGAGTTCGGACGCAAGGAGCTTGACATGGCCGAGAAGGAGATGCCGGGACTCATGGCCCTGCGTGACAAGTACCGTGACAGCAAGCCGCTCAAGGGCGCCAGGATAATGGGCTCTCTGCACATGACTGTCCAGACAGCCGTGCTAATCGAGACACTTCATGAGCTTGGTGCCGATATCAGATGGTGCTCATGCAACATATATTCCACTCAGGACCATGCCGCAGCTGCAATTGCCGCAGCCGGGAGTGCCAAGGTGTTCGCGTGGAAGGGGGAATCGCTTGAGGAATACTGGTGGTGCACTCTGCAGGCCATGAATTTCCCGGAAGGCGGTCCCAACATGATTGTCGATGACGGAGGTGACGCCACACTGATGATCCATCTGGGAGTCAAGGGCGAAAAGGACCCTTCGGCATGGGAGTACGATGCCCAGTCGGGTGACGAACGTGCCCTGCTCGATATCCTGAAGAAAGTGGCAAAGGTGAAAGGCAACGCATACTGGACAGGAATCGCTGCTGCGATACGCGGTGTCAGCGAAGAGACCACAACCGGTGTGCATCGTCTTTACCAGATGCAGCAGAAAGGCGAACTCCTGTTCCCGGCCTTCAATGTCAACGACTCTGTCACAAAGAGCAAGTTCGACAACCTTTACGGATGCCGTGAATCTCTTGCCGACGGCATCAAGCGCGCTACTGACGTGATGATTGCCGGCAAGGTTTGCGTTGTCTGCGGTTTCGGTGAGGTAGGCAAGGGATGTGCCCAGAGCATGCGTTCATACGGAGCCCGTGTGCTTGTCACGGAGGTGGATCCGATCTGTGCCCTCCAGGCAGCAATGGAAGGTTATCAGGTGGTCACCATGGAAGAAGCGGCTCCGCAGGGCAACATATTCGTTACCACCACCGGCAACATTGACGTCATCACGACAGAACACATGATGGCTATGCCTGATCAGGCAATAGTCTGCAACATAGGTCACTTTGACAGCGAGATACAGGTCGATGCCCTGAAGCGCCTGCCTGGAATCCGCTGCCAGAACGTGAAGCCTCAGGTTGACCGTTATTTCTTCCCTGACGGACACAGCATCATCCTGCTGGCCGATGGCCGTCTGGTCAATCTGGGCTGCGCTACCGGACATCCCAGCTTTGTCATGAGCAACAGCTTCACCAATCAGACCTTGGCTCAGATCGAGCTGTTCAACAGGAAATACGAAACCGGTGTGTACCGTCTGCCTAAGCATCTTGACGAGGAGGTGGCACGGCTGCATCTGGAAAGAATCGGTGTGCATCTGTCCAGACTGACCCAGGCACAGGCCGAATACATAGGAGTTCCGGTCGATGGTCCGTATAAGGCAGAACACTACCGTTATTGATATTATGGAAACTCCAGACAGAAAGACTGTTGTCATATACGGTGCGTCCAGTCCGCACGTTGATGGTATTTTCAAGGAACAGGCCTTTGAACTGGGCTCTCTTCTGGCATCGGGAGGACGCAGGATCGTTACCGGAGCCGGGTCGACCGGTCTGATGGCTGCAGTCGAGGAAGGAGCCCTTTCGGCAGGCGGCCATGTGACCGGAATCATTCCGCAGTTCATGATTGACAACGGCTGGCTGCACAAGGGCCTGACTGAGGTCATTCCCACAAAGGACATGCACGAACGCAAGTCCAGGATGGCGGCCATGGCCGATGCTGCGATTGCCCTGCCGGGCGGTACGGGTACTTTTGAAGAACTTTTCGAGGTGATCACGTGGAAAATGCTTGGACTTTATGTCAAGCCCATAGTGATTCTCAATACGGATTCCTATTATGACCCTCTGCTCGAGATGCTGGAACGCACGGCACAGCGCCAGTTCATGAGTCCTTATTTCCTTGACATCTGGAAGGTCGCTTCCAATCCTGCACAGGCCGTCGAACTGATAGACAGCATTCCTGACTGGGATTGCAGCAGGAGCAAAATCTGATGTAAAGCACATGAGCGGGCAGCCTGTCGACAACTGGGTGATGATTGTCTTTCTGGCAGTCCTGCTGTTCATGAGCCTGCTCACAGGTCCTTCGTTCCGACAGTTCCGGGATTCCGTAATGAGCGTGTACAGCTTCAAGAAAATGGGACCTGAACTCAAGACCATTGTCAGGAGTTCTGCGCATTCTATGGCATTGGCTGCCGTTTCCTTGGCATCGGTCTCTCTGTCCGTGGGCCTGGCTGTCAGTGAACCGCCTGACAGGCTGGATATGAAAGCCGGTGTCGTGCTTTGCTCCTTTATAGCCTTTGTCCTGATATTCGCTTTCAAACAGCTGCTATGCCATCTGGTCAATACCAGACTGTACCGTATGCAGGTAATACAGATGAAGCCGGTCCGATGGAATGCCCTGAACACGACCATGATCGCCTTTTTCGGCATGCTTCTCATTGTCGTGAATCTGTTGGCAATTTTTGTTCCCCTGTCGGCCACCGCAGTGCGTGTCCTTGCTCTATGTTGCCTGGCATTGACCGAGTTGGGACTGATTTTGAAGGTGTTGACATCCTTATTTGTTACCCGATTCAATTTTCTCGGAATATTGTTGTATCTTTGCGCCCTTGAAATAGGTCCGGCGGTTTTTGCACTGGTCCTTTTAATGGTAAATACAAACATTCCATAATCTGATGACACAGAAAATAAAAAGGGTTCTCATTTCCCAGCCCCAGCCCGCAACTGGCAAATCACCCTACTTCGATCTGGCCGGAAAGTACGGTTGTGAGTTTGTTTTCAAGCCTTTCATCCGTGTTGATCCTATTTCTGCAAAGGATTTCAGACAACAGAAAGTCAACATTCTTGACCATACGGCAGTCGTGTTCACATCCCGTCATGCAGTTGATCATTTCTTCAAGCTCTGTCAGGAACTCAGGGTGACTGTTCCTGAGGACATGAAGTATTTCTGCATCACGGAAACTGTGTCGCTTTACATTCAGAAGTACGTCCAGTACCGCAAGCGCAAGGTGTTCTTCGGCACAACCGGTTCCGTTGACAGCCTTATGGTTCCTATTCTCAAGCATAAGACTGAAAAATACCTTCTGCCCATGTCAAATGTCCATACCGGTGAGCTTACACGTCTGCTGGATGCAAACGGAATCAGCCATACTGAGGCCGTCATGTATCTTACCGTGAGCAATGAGTTCGCTAAGGAGGAGCTTGACGATTTCGACATGATGATTTTCTTCAGTCCGGCAGGAATCGAGTCGCTCAAGACAAACTGCCCGGATTTCGTTCAGGGCGAGAAGATTATAGGATGTTTCGGTGCGGCCACTGCAAATGCAATTCGCGAGGCCGGTCTGAGACTTGACATTGAGGCTCCGGTGCCGGGCATCACTTCAATGTCGGCCGCAATAGATGCCTGGTTTGCTGCCAACGCGCAGTAAGACAGGACTGACATGCCGGTCAATGTTTTCCCTAAGACCAAACGTCTGTGTGGCAACAGCCTCACAGACTTGTTGTTTTCTGAGGGGGACCGTTCAATAGGCTGCTTCCCGATCAGGACGGTATGGCTGCTCAGGCCGAAGACGCAGAATGACCTGCCATCGGTCCGTATTCTGGCCAGTGTTTCCAAACGCCATTTCAAGCATGCCGTGGACAGGAACCGTGTCAAGCGCCAGATAAGAGAGTATTACAGACTTCACTGCAGCGATCTGGAGGAACTGGTGGAGAGCACGGGAAACGAGTTGCTGATAGCCTTTCTTTTCACGGATGGAAAGCTGTGGCCAAGCTCACAGCTGCAGCCGAGATTTGACAGCGTAATGGAAAAACTTAAAGTGAGGGTGCTTGACGATGTCAAATAAATTCTCAACTTTTCTGTCGAATGTGCTCATATTGCCTATACGTTTTTACCGTAAATGCATATCTCCATTGACGCCTCCAAGCTGCCGCTTTACTCCAACGTGCTCCCAGTATGCCATTGAGGCATTGCAGAAGTACGGGCCTGTAAAAGGCCTGTGGCTTGCTGTCAGACGCATTCTCCGCTGCCGTCCGGGCGGAGGAAGCGGATACGATCCGGTTCCATGATGCAGTTGTTTGATATCCATTCTCATAATATTGAGGACGTTGCATCGGCTGTCGTCAATATAGGAACCGATGGCTGTCTGCTTCGGGACAATGGTCTCTTTTCGGCCGGCATCCATCCCTGGGATGTGGATTCCGAATGTCTTGAGCAGGATCTGCATGAGCTTGAAATCATGCTGGATGACCCTAGAATTGTTGCTGTCGGGGAGTGCGGCATGGACAGTCTCAAAGGTCCGGAACCTGAAATCCAGGAACGTGCATTTGTTGCGCAGGCGCTTCTTGCCGAAGAGAAAGGCCTGCCCATGATCTTGCATGTTGTAAAACAAATTGACAATATTATCCGTATCCGGAAAGATATCCGTCCCTCGCATCCATGGCTTATCCACGGGTTCAGGGGAGGGCCTCAACAGATGAGACAGCTTCTTGATTCGGGCTTCCGGCTGTCATTCGGCTTGCAGGCGAATTCCGCTTCACTCGCCGCCGTCCCTGAAGACCGTCTGGTTCTTGAGACTGACGGAAAGTGCAGTATCGGGAGCGTCTGGGAAAAGGTCGCATCGGTCCGGAATGTGACAGTTGAGGATGTGAAACGCGTCAGCATGAAAGCTGCGGTTGACTTTTTGGGAGGCTGTTTGCCCCTTTGATTATTATTTGATACTTTTGTGGCGTTACTGGATAAATTAGAACAACTTATTGCATATGACGAATTTTGTTGAAGAACTGACCTGGCGCGGCATGATACACCAGATGATGCCGGGTACGGACGAGCTCCTTGCCAAGGAACAGGTGACTGCTTACGTAGGTTTTGATCCGACTGCCGATTCCCTCCACATCGGGCATCTGTGCAGCATTATGATTCTGCGCCATTTCCAGCGCTGCGGCCACAAGCCTATTGCTCTTATCGGAGGTGCGACCGGAATGATAGGCGATCCCAGCGGCAAGTCCCAGGAGCGCAATCTGCTTAATGAAGAGACACTCAGACACAATGTCGAATGTATCCGCAAACAGCTTTCCAAGTTCCTCGATTTCGAAAGCGATGCTCCCAACAAGGCCGAACTGGTGAACAACTATGACTGGATGAAGGACATTACATTCCTTGACTTTTCACGCGATATAGGAAAGCATATCACTGTCAACTATATGATGGCCAAGGATTCTGTAAAGAAACGTCTTAACGGCGAAGCGCGTGACGGACTTTCATTCACGGAGTTCACTTATCAGCTGCTGCAGGGCTATGATTTCCTTCATCTGAATGAGACCAAGGGATGCAAGCTCCAGATGGGAGGTGCTGACCAGTGGGGAAACATCACCACCGGTGCCGAGCTTATCCGTCGTATAAACGGAGGTGAATGCTTTGCTCTGACATGTCCGCTCATCACCAAATCCGATGGTACCAAGTTCGGCAAGACAGAGGGCGGGAACATCTGGCTGAATCCCGAATACACCTCACCTTACAAGTTCTATCAGTTCTGGTTGAACGTAAGTGACGAGGATGCGAAAAGATACATAAAAATCTTTACAAATATTGAAAAGGACGAGTGTGAGGCCCTTATAGCTGAGCACGATGCCGCACCACATTTGAGACTGATTCAGAAACGCCTTGCCAAAGACGTGACCTGCATGGTCCACAGTCAGGAAGACTACGAAGCCGCTGCCAGCGCTTCGGAAATCCTGTTCGGAGGCGGCAGTTCTTCTCAGGACCTCAAGTCCATCGATGAGTCGATGCTTCTTTCGGTATTTGAAGGCGTCCCGCAGTTCCGCTTCAAGCGTGAGATGCTGGACCAGGAGATAAAGGCATCAGATTTCCTTACAGATATATGTCCTGTGTTCTTCTCTAAGAGCGAAGCCAGGAAGATGATGCAGGGAGGAGGCGTTTCCATCAACAAGGAAAAGACCTACGACCATTCGCGGTTCATGACCCAGGCCGATCTGGTGGATGACAGGTACATAGTGCTGCAGAGAGGCAAGAAGAATTATTACCTGCTGATTGCAGAATAGTTTTTTTGCCTATCTTTGCATGCCCTTCCGAACGTGCAGTCCCTGACGGGTCTGCCGGGCACAGGTACTGTCGTATGGTGTAATGGCAGCACAAGACATTTTGGTCGTCTTTGTCCTGGTTCGAATCCGGGTACGACAGCTCAACCGGTTTTTGAAGCCCCTGTTCCGGGGCTTCTTTTTTTGTGCAGTTGCCTCAAATCTGAACAAAAGTCATAAATCCCAACGTGTCGGAAGCATTACATTTGTCATTGTTTTTCATACGGACCAGGCAGCGTCCGGGCTTTCTTGAGAGTTGGTCCCAGGTCTGTGAAGATGTGGAAAGACGGGGGAACACCGCGAGGTGCTCCCTTTTTTTAGCCTGAAATCAAAAAAAATGTTGAAAAACCCTTATATGTTTGATAATAAATGGTTATCTTTGGCCGCTTACAGGATAGAATAATTATATACGCGTATAAAATATTAACCAAAACTTATGAGCAAGAAACGTTATCTGTTCCCCGCCGACTACATGGCAGACCCGTCTGTCCATGTGTTCAATGGGAGAGTTTACATTTACCCGTCACATGACTGGGAATGTGAAAATGTTGAGAATGACACTGGAGACCAGTACGTAATGAAGGACTATCACGTTCTGTCAACTGACGACATCATGAACGGTGAAGTGATTGACCACGGAAAGGTCCTCGGCCTGGAGGATATCAAATGGGCCGGCCGCCAGCTCTGGGACTGCGATGTCGCAGAAAAGGATGGCAAGTATTACATGTATTTCCCCATGAAGGACAAGAACGACGTTTTCCGTCAGGGTGTTGCCATTGCCGACAATCCTGCCGGTCCGTTCATTCCCGAACCGGAGCCCATTCATGGCAGCTACAGCATCGATATGGCTGTGCTCAAGGATGAAGACGGCAGCTATTACATGTATTTCGGCGGTCTCTGGGGCGGACAGCTTCAGTGCTACCGTGACAATATAGGCGTCGAGGATCCTGCAATCAACAACACACCGGACAGCGCACATCTGCCTCATGGAAGTCAGGCTGCCCTGCCAAGCCGTGTCGTACGTCTGTCGGGCGACATGCTGCAGTATGCCGAAGAACCCAAGCCGGTGGTAGTTGTCGATGCTCAGGGCAAGCCGCTGACAGCCGATGACCCGCACCGTTTCTTCGAGGCAAGCTGGGTCCACAAGTATAACGGCAAATATTATTTCTCATATTCCACCGGCGACACACACATGCTGTGCTACGCAATCGGTGACAACCCATACGGCCCCTTCACATATCAGGGTGTCATCCTGACTCCGGTTGTGGGCTGGACAACCCATCATTCAATCATCGAGTACAAGGGCAAGTGGTATCTCTTCCATCACGACAGCGTTCCATCGGGCGGCAAGTCCTGGCTGCGCAGCCTTAAGGTATGCGAACTTGAATATGATGCAGAAGGTCATATCAAGACAATTGAAGGAATGGATAAGTAAGACAAACAACAAATAATCAAAATATCCAATTAAATGAAAAAAATCAATTCTCAGACAAGACGTTCCGGTCTGAAGGGATTAGCCCTGCTTGCCATGGCAACGACTTTCGGCGTATCATCATGTACGACGGATTTCGACCTTGACAAAAAGACTCCCGAATGGCTCGGAACAAGTATCTTCGAGACCTTGGACAAGGGTTTTGAAGGGGAGAACGGTAAGATTTACCACTTCGAGAATTTTGTGAGACTGATTCAGGATCTGGATCAGGAAAAGATTCTTGCCAAGACCGGTAGTAAGACACTGTTTGTTGCCGATGATGATGCATTCGCACGCTTCTTCGGTCCCAACTGTCCTTTCAAGAAGGCCGATGGCACTCCTGTCACATGCTACGATGAACTGAGCGTTGCCCAGAAGACCATGATCCTGAAGGGTTCAATGCTGAACAACGTTTATCAGGTGGCTATGCTCTCAAGCAGTGAAGGTCCGACAATCGGCGACTGCATGAGAAGACTTTCATCATCTTCAATCTACGACACCATTCCGGTTCTCAAGCAGGAGGACATGCCTGACACGGACCTGTGGCGTTACTACAAGAACAGTCCCGAACGTAAGGACGGTATGGCCATCATGCAGGATGGTACAATCCGCCCAATGATCTTCTTCGTCAACAAGTTCCTTACATCGAAGAAGATTACCGATGACGACTATGATTTCCTGTTCAATCAGGGTGCATACGGCACCAAGCCCGCACGTCAGCCGGCCGATGCCAGTGTGAACGGTGTCAGGATCGAGTTCCAGAACAAGAAATGTTTCAACGGATTCCTTCATGTTATGGAAGAGGTAGTATACCTGCTCCCGAACATGGCCGAATATCTTGAATCGGATAAGGAGAACTCGGTTATCTACAGCCGCATCGTTGACCGCTTCTGCGCTCCTTTCTTCCCAAGCAAGGAACACACTGAACAGATTACACGTCTGGTTGAGGACGGCAAGGCATACGTTCCGGAAACGGCACTTGACTCAGTCTTCACCAAGCAGTACTTCTCAAAGCGTTCACAGGGTGACACCAAGGTCAACACCCTTCCCATGAGCACCAAGAAGTTCGGTATGGACGGTGAGCTTCTCAAGTTCGACCCGGGGTGGAACCAGTACTTCTCACAGACTTCATCCAACACTGAAACCAACATTGCCCTTCAGCAGAACATGGGTGTAATGCTCGTTCCTACCGACAAGGCCATGACCGAGTGGTGGATTGCCGGTGGCGGTAAGGCTCTCCGTGACCGTTACGGCAAGGCAGAGTACAAGGGCAGAACCGATCTGTCACCTATTGAGGTTGCACTTGATATGGACAGCATTCCTCTGGTCGTTATCGTGAAGCTGCTCAACAACAACATGTTGAACTCACTGGTTGCATCAGTCCCCAGCAAGTTCGCAAACGTGCTTAACGATGCCAATGACCCGATGGACCTGAAGGCCGAATCAGTCGATTCAGTCGTGATGTGCTGTAATGGTGCAATCTATTTCACCAACACGGTTTACGCTCCTACAGCATACCGTTCAGTATCCTATCCGGCTCTCGTGAATGAGAACCTGTCAGTAATCAACTGGGCAATTGAAGATGAGACCCTTTCATTCAGCGCTTATCTGAATTCAATGGTTGCAACTTACAGCTTCTTCATTCCTACAATCACTGACGTTCCCGGTACCGATGTTGAAGGAAAGCTCGTATGGCTTGACCCGACATCATTCGCTCTCAACAAGCTGGGTTCCGGTACAGCCGAAGAGGACAATTACCTCCAGGCTACCGTCTTCGGTTATGACAATGTCAAGAAGACCGTAACTGCCAAGGTTTACAGATACGATATCGAAACCAACAGCATCTACGGAGATTACACATCGGAAATCACAAGCGAGGACATTATCCGCGACCGTCTTGAGGACATCCTTGATTACCATATTATAATAGGTGATGTCGAGGATTCAAGTCTGGCCGATGAAAACGGCTACTCATACTTCCAGACCAAGGGCCGTGGTACCATCCGCTTCAAGAACGCATCGGACTTCCATGACATGGAGGTTGCCGGCGGTTACCAGATTGAAACAGGCGAAAAGATCAATATCATTGACCGCTTCGACCTGACAGCAAACGGTAACGGACGTACCTATATCATTGACAAGCCTTTGCTCACTTCAAGAAAGTCTGTTTATGACATCCTTTCAGACTCAGTGACATATCCTGAATTCAAGAGCTTCTTCAAGCTCATGAACAAGGCTCTGGGTAAGGATGGCAAGGCTCTGTTCGACAGCCGTTCGAATGGCAATGACATAGCTTCACGTTTCAACGTGACCACTTTCAACACATATCATTATACAGTATACGTTCCTCAGAACGATGCAATTGACAAGCTTCTTGCCGATCATGTCCTTTACGATCCTTCAGAACTGGCAGCCATTGACTCTCTCTGGACAGACGTTCTTGAGAATCTTCAGGCAATCGATCCTCTGACAGCCGATTCAATCTTCGCCGATTCTCTGGCTGCTTACCACGAGCGTCTGATGGTTCAGGATCCTAGTGCCGAGGCTCAGGCTGAACTGAAGACTTATGCCGATGTGAAGAAATACACTGATGCAAAGCGTGAGAAACTCAGAAACTTCATCAAGTATCACATCCAGGATAATTCCGTTTACGCAAATGCCAGCTTCAATGCCGGTTATGACGAGCAGGGTAACAAGGCCCTTTCCGCCAATTATGAGACTGCATTCATGAACGACAAGCAGCAGTTTGTCAAGCTGAATGTCCGTGGTGGTGAGGAAATTCAGGTTACTGATGTCATGGGCAACGTAAGACACGTGCTCAAGCAGAAGAGCGAGGTTTCACAGGCTCCTCTCTACAACATCATGTGCCGTGAGTATGAATATAAGGTTGGTACATCAAGTGATCCTGTCACCAGTGTCACTACAGCCGTAATAGAGACTTCTTCATATGCTGTCATCCATCTGATTGACGGCGCGCTGTGCAACGGCGAAGTGATTTTTTAACCAGCTAACTAAATGACAATGAAAAATATTAACAGATTATTTAGAGGAGCCTTTGCTCTGGCATTGGTGTCTCTGCCAAGTCTGCTTTTCGCACAGAAAGCCGGCGACGTAATCAGCGGTGTCATTCAGGATCCTATGGGACCGATGATGATGGTGAATGTGACGGAAAGGGATGCCGCAGACCGTATTGTGAATCACGCCATCACTGATGTTAATGGTGAATTCTCATTCCGTCTGGTCAATCCTAAGGACAAGATCCAGATTTCATACGTAGGTTATGAGACTGTAAACATTCCAATTGACAAGACTTATTTTGAAATCAACATGAAGGAACAGGGTGACCTGCCTCAGGTTGATATCGTTGCCGACCGCGTCCAGGAAGGTTACGGTCTGCCTATTCCACTCCGTGAGGTATCCAACTCGACCCAGACCATCAACATGGAGGAATTCGAGGGACTGGGTATGACAACAGTCGATGAAGCCCTCCAGGGTCGTATTACAGGTCTTGACATCGTGTTCAACTCAGGTGACCTTGGCGCACGTTCGACAATGCACCTCCGTGGTGTCGCAACAATGACCGGTGATGCCAACCCGCTTATCGTCGTTGACGGTATGATCTGGGAAATCGAGAGCAACCTGAAGAACAACTTCGACTACCAGAACGAATCACAGAACACTGAAAAGGTTTCCGAGCTTCTGAACATCAACCCTGAAGACATCGCTTCAATCTCAGTGCTGAAGGATGCTGCCGCAACCGCAGTCTGGGGTTCACGTGGTGCCAACGGTGTCATGGAAATCAAGACCAAGCGTGGTTCACGCGGTAAGACAAGAGTCAACTACTCATACAGAATGAACGGTACATGGCAGCCTGAGGGTTACAAGCTCCTTAACGGTGACCAGTACACGATGTTCATGAAGGAGTCATTCTTCAATCCTACTTTGAGTGACCAGGCAGCCGATATCATCGAGCTGAACTATGATGACAAGTTCTCGGAATATGAAATGTACAATGACAACACTGATTGGGTTGCAGCTGTAAAGCAGTTCGGTGTACAGCAGTCACACAACGTTTCAGTAAGCGGTGGTGGTGACAAGGCCAACTTCCGTATTTCTGCCGGTTTCGATACCCAGACAGGTTCTGTCATCGGTCAGAAGATGAACCGTTTCACTACACGTGTCGCTTTCGACTACTTCGTATCAGAGCGTATCAAGGTTACCACGAACTTCTCAATGACATACTCGAAGAACAAGCAGAACTCTGCAGCTATCGGTACTGCCATGAAGATGATGCCTAACCTTGCAATCTATTATGAGGATGCCAAGGGCAATTCGACAGGAGAATTCTACCACATGCTGGCAAGTGCTTCTGAAGAACTTCCCAAGAACACCAACCCTGTTGCTGAAGCTGCTGAAAAGGAACAGTACAGCACTTCTCTGAACGTAAGCCCTGACTTCTCACTGACTTACAACCTGCTCGGCATTGAAAATGACGAGACCAAGCTGACATATGAAGGCCGTGTGAACTTCGGTGTCACCAACAGCGGCAGTGACAGCTACACTCCGTCAAGCCTTTCAAGAGACGGCTGGTCAGACAGCAACGCCAACGCAGTTTCATCGAACTCGAACAAGAGTTCATCAATTACAACCAACCACACTCTGACCTTCATTCCTCACTTCGGCAATCCTAACCATTCATTCATGGCAATGGTAAGATACCAGCTGAGCACCAGCAACAGCAAGGGTCAGAACGGTAGCCTTTCAGGTCTTCCCCGTTACTTCAACTCCATCGGTCTTGACGGTAAGATCGGCAACATCAGTACAAGTGCAAACCAGAGCCGCAGCATGAACGTGACTTTCTCGGCACACTACTCATACAGAAGTAAGTATTCAATTGACGTGACCACACGTTCAGACGGTAACACCCGTTTCGGTGATGCCAAGCGTTGGGGTACATTCCCGGCCGTTTCAGGACGTTGGAACATCAGTGACGAGAAGTGGTTCGACGCTCTCCGCGACACCGGTATCCTTACCATGATGTCAACCCGTTTCAGCTGGGGTCTGCAGGGTAATGCTCCTGGCGGTGACGGCATGTTCTACAGCCGTTATTCAAGCGGTGATGCCTATCTGGGCACTTCAACCATCTATCCTGCCAACATCCGTCTGAGCAACATGCAGTGGGAAGAGACCACTTCAATCAACCTCGGTTTCGACTTCGGACTGTTCAAGGACAGACTGAATGCCAACATCGACCTCTATACACGTACTACTGAAAAGATGCTGAACTCAGGTTACTCTATTCCTACTTCATCAGGCTTCAATTCACTCGATGTGGTCAATGAAGGTTCAATGAAGAATGAAGGTTGGGAATTCACCCTGAATGCAAACCGTATTCTCCAGGCAAAGGTCTTTGGAAAGGACTTCAGCCTGAACGGCAACATCTCATTCGCTGACAACACCAACCAGATTCTGGAAATGAATCCGACCATGCTTGACAAGATGAACAAGGACTTTGACTACAACAACGGTTCATATCTGTCATACGTGGCTCTGAAGAACGCATTCGGTTCAATCTACGGATTCAAGTTCAAGGGCGTTTATCAGTACAGCGATTACAGTGAGGAGGAAGTTCCGGGCGTAAGCGGTCCTAATGCTCCAGTGGTAAAGGACGCTGACGGTAACGTCATTCTGAACCAGAAGGGCCGCACCAAACCTATGATGTACGCATACGGCACAACCAACGAATATGAGTTCGTAGGCGGTGATGCCATCTATGAGGATATCAACCACGATGGTAACATCAACGAACTTGACATTGTCTATCTGGGTAGCTCACTCCCGAAACTGAACGGTGGTTTCGGCGTCCGCATGTCACTTGGACGTATTTCATGGAACAACCAGTTCAACTTCCGTTGGGGTAACAGAATCGTCAACGGTTCAAGAATGAATGCAGAATGCATGTACAATACCGACAACACATCGGCTGCCATCAACTGGCGCTGGAGAGTTGAAGGTGATGACACCGTAATGCCGCGTGCCCTGCACCAGTACGGTTACAACTATCTGGGTTCAGACCGTTATGTTGAGGATGGTTCATTCCTGCGCTGGAACTATACCGCACTCAGCTATTCTCTCGATCCTAAGATTACCAAGGCTATCGGTCTTGGCAATGTAAGCTTCAACTTCAACCTCAACAACGTGACACGCTGGACCAAGTATTCAGGTATGGACCCGGAAGTCGGTTCAGGTCAGGGAAGCGTTGCAATGGACAGCTCACAGACTCCACGTTCAAAGCAGATCACTCTGGGCGTTTCTGTACAGTTCTAATCTTTAAAGAAAGAATGGTATGAAAAAGATCAAATCAATATTCTGCATAGCACTGGCTGCCCTTACAACCACGTCTTGCGAAGATTTCCTTACCCTGATGCCGCTTAACGACATTGTTCTCGAGAACTTCTGGACTGACAAGTCCGATGTCGAGAGCGTTCTGCTCGGTGCATACTCGGCACTCGAAAAGAGTGACTGTGTAATCCGCATGTCCATTTGGGGTGAGATGCGTTCTGACAATATCATTGCCGGCAAGAGCCCAAGTGATGATATTCTCCAGATAACCCGTGACAACATCCTGTCAACCAACAGTTACACTACCTACAAGTGTTTCTATGACGTCATCAACCGTGCCAACACGGTTCTGCACTTCGCTCCTGAAGTTTCAGCAAAGGACCCGAACTACACGGGAGCCGAACTTCAGGCCAACGAGGCTGAGGCCATTGCAATCCGTTCGCTTTGCTACTGGTACCTTATCCGTGCATATAAGGATGTTCCTTATACCACAATCCCGTCAATTGACGATACCCATGATTTCTTCATCGGCCAGACAGGTTTTGATGAAGTTCTTGATTCACTTATCTTCGATCTTGAAAGAGTCAAGAAGTACGCTGTCAACAAGTACACTCTTGAAACCGCCAACACAGGCCGTTTCACCCGTGCAGCCATCTACGCAATGCTTGCCGACATGTATCTCTGGAAGGGTGAATGGGACAAGGTCATTGAAAACTGCGAATGGATAACCGAACGCAAGCTTTTCGAATACAAGGAGAAACTTGAAGATGAAGGTACCGCATGTACAGTCGAACTGATCAACGGATATCCTCTCATTACCGAGACTCCTATCAGTGCCACTGCAGGAAATGCCTACAACGAGATTTTCGGTACCGGCAACTCATTCGAGACACTGTTCGAGCTTCCTTACGACCAGTCTACAAGCAATCCTTTCGTATCAAGTTACTACAACGACAAGAATTCTGCAGTCGGTGCACTCAAGGCCGTTCCTGAAATCGGAAACGGTTTCGGTACCGGAAGCGGTAACAAGGTGTTCCCGCAGGCAACTGACGGCCGTTACTACCAGTGCATCAAGGCTGACGGTTCAAGCGGTGACTATGGTATCATGAAGTACGTTTACGAGCAGGCAAAGTACAACCTGAACAGCGGTCTCATCGCTTGGGAATCCAACCAGCCTGTCAAGAGAAACAATACCGAACCCAACTGGATTGTATACCGTTACACAGACGTTCTTCTTATGGAAGCCGAGGCAAAGGTCATGAAGGCTGCAGCCATGGGTGGCGATGAAAATCAGTTCAATGCTGAACGCGACCAGCTGTTCCAGGAAGCTTTCAACCTGGTAGATGCAGTCAACCAGCGCGCCATCTGCAAGAAGCGTTATGGTGAAATGGCAAAGTCTCTGGTATATTCGGATTACAGTGCATCATCTCAGACAATGGAGGAACTTGTTCTGGCCGAGCGTCGTCGTGAACTCATGTTCGAAGGCAAGCGCTGGTTCGACCTGGTCCGTATGGCACGTCGTGACGGCAACACATCACGTCTGACCACTCTGGTACTTCCGAAGTTTGATGCCGCTACCGTAAGTGCAGTACGCATCAAGATGACCGATATGAATGCTCTTTATTTCCCGCTCAACAAGGATGAGATCAAGATCAACAATCTGCTCAAGCAGAATCCTGTATATGTTGAGGACGAATTCATTGAGAAAGCAACACATTAAGCCAAGACAAATTCATTGAAATTGTAATGGAATTCATGCCTAAATTCAAGAACTTCAGTTTTCTGGCAATTATCTGTCTGACACTTGCTGCCGGTATGCAGATGTCCTGCAGTGACGTCTGGAGCGAACAGCATCCTGGAACATACTATGTTTCAACAGGTCAGACCGTGGCCGATTTTCTTGAACAGGACGCAGAGGACAGATTCTCTGATTTCATCAAGATTCTCAAGAAGGCACAGACCTGGGGCGAACTGGACACCTATGGTGACTTTACCTGTTTCGCACCCACCAACGATGCCGTCAGACAGTATCTTGATGAAAAGAATCTGGAATCGGTTGAAATGCTCAGCAAGGAAGACTGCGACACAATCGCATGGAATCACCTTATCAAAACGGTATTCTATATGTCTGACTGCAGTGCAGGA
>JAZUEH010000112.1:0-6389 GCA_045640065.1 Bacteroidaceae bacterium | reverse complement strand
ATGGGCACGTGACGTTGAGGAAGTCCTTGCATACTGCATGGCCGACAACATCTTCGGTCCTTACAAGTTCATGGGCGTGTTCTTCGAGGAGCATGCGAACAAGTGCTGGACCAACCACCACTCGATCATCGAGTTCAAGGGTCAGACCTATCTGTTCTATCATCACAATGAATTCTCGCCTGAATTCGACAAGAACCGTTCAGTCTGCGCCGACTCCATTTTCTTCGAGCCCGATGGTACTATCCGCATGGTCAAGCCGACTCTCCGCGGTAACGGTGTCACCGAATCGAACACGAAGATCCAGCTTGACCGTTACAGCTGCCTGAGCGAAAGCGGTGACTCGATCGATTATCTGGAGCGCAGCAACTACTTTGCCGGCTGGAAGACAGTTTTCTTTGAAAAGGGTGCATGGGCACAGTACAACACCGTGAACTTCAAGAAGGCTCCGAAGAGCGTGACCGTCAAGATTGTTCCTCCAAGTGCAGGCAAGCTTGAAATTCTCCAGGATGACAAGGTCATAGCTACCGTTGACGTTCCTGCAAACCGTCAGGTCATTGAAGCAAAGGCAAAGGTCAGCGGTGCATCAAAGGGCATCCATCACCTGAAGGTACGCATGGCTACCGAGGGCAAGATGCAGGTTGACTGGCTCACATTCGAATAATAACGGCATAAGAGTTCAATTCCCATGAGATTGTCAAGACTGTTCTCATTCTGTCTGCTGGCGCTTCTTGTATGGGCTCCGACACAGGCAAAGGACAAGGTGACCAAGTGCGTCAACCCACTCACCTATACTGATATTCCCGACAATGACTGGATCCGTGTAGGCGATGACTACTACATGGTGAGCACCACCATGTACTTCTGCCCGGGTGCTCCAATCATGCATTCCAAGGACCTTGTCCATTGGGAAATAATAAGTTACGTATATGATTTTCTCGCCGATGATGACGTTTACAATCTCCGTAACGGACGTAATGCATACGGAAAGGGCCAGTGGGCGACATCACTCCGTTATGTAGACGGTACGTTCTATGCACTGTTCATTGCCAATGACCAAGGCAAGACATACATCTACAAGACCAAGGACATTTACAGCAGCTACTGGGACAGGTCGGTCATAGACCGTCCTTTCCACGATGCCTCAATGCTGTTCGAGGACGGACATCTGTATGTGGTATGGGGAAATGGTGAACTGCACATAATCGAACTGGAGCCCGATGCATCGGCCATCAAGGCCGGAGCCCAGGAGAAGGTCCTGATCAATTCTCCGCGTGAGGGTTTCAACCTGCGCGCTGAGGGTGCACATATCTACCACATAGGCGACTATTACTACATTCTGGAAATTGACTGGCCAAGCGGCGGTGTCCGTACGGAGACCTGCTGGAGGTCAAAGGAACTGTTCGGAGAATACGAACGCAAGGTCATTCTGAGCGCTCCGTTCGACGGACGCGGTGACGGTGTCGCCCAGGGCGGTATCATAGAGACCCAGAACGGTGACTGGTATGCCATCATGTTCCAGGATCATGGTGCAGTGGGACGTATTCCTACCCTGCAGCCTGTGACATGGGTTGACGGATGGCCCATTCTTGGTGACAATACCGTTCCCGTCAAGGAATTCACTGTCAATCTTCCGGAATCAGGACAGAACCGTACATGGGCAAATGACGAATTCAAGTATAAGAAGAACAATCTTGACCTTGTATGGCAGTGGAACCACAAGCCGGACAACAGCGCATGGTCGGTGACCGAGCGCAAGGGATGGCTGCGTCTTAAGACAGGTCAGATTGCAACAGGTCTTGCCGATGCACGCAATACCCTGACACAGCGTACCGTAGGTCCGCGCTGCTGGAGTGAGGTGCTTATGGATGCCGGCGGAATGAAGCCCGGTGATCATGCAGGTATCTGCGCTTTCCAGAGCAACTGGTGCCAGATTGGCGTTGAGGTCAATGCAGACGGACAGAAGGAGCTGGTAGCTCTCACACATCGTCCTGCACGCCGTGGCCGTCCCGGTCAGGGAGCCCAGCAGCCGCAGAACAACGATACTGAAGCCCTGCGCATTCCTCTCAATCAGGATAAGGTATGGCTCAAGATACGTTATGTGTTCACTCCTCAGGCCGATGATACCGCTCGCGCAGACCAGGCTTTCATGAGTTATTCGCTTGACGGGAAGAACTGGACCGAAGTCGATGCCACCCTCCAGATGAGCTTCTCATTGGATTACTTTACCGGATACCGTACCGGACTGTACAGTTTTGCAACGGACAAGGCAGGCGGCTGGGCAGACTTCGATTATTTCCATCAGCAGCAGTATTGATTGGAATTGACTGATATCCAACGGAATTGCATCGGACTTGACTTGAGCCGGTCCGATGCAATTTTTCATTTCCTTTGTTTAACTTTTCTTTTTTCCCTATATAATAATGTCGAAGCGTGACTCGAAAGACAGCATGAACAGCCAATCATCTCTTTCAGTGAGCGATGAATCCATTGCCCGGATGCTGTGTGACGACAGTCACGTGGAGCAGGCTGTGCGCCTGATCATGAAGAAGTACGGCGAACAGCTGTACTGGCACATAAGGCGTATGGTTGTGGCACATGATGATGCTCAGGACGTCCTGCAGGAGACAATGATAAATGTCTACAAGTACCGTAGTACTTATTCCAATGAGTTCCCGCTTTCATCCTGGCTTTACAAGATAGCCACAAACGAAAGCCTGAAACTGTTGAAGAGCAAGTCGGTGGGGATGGTTTCAGTTGATGATCTGGGTGATTCACTCAAGGAGACTGTACGTGATGAGGCAGGCCCTGATGCGGATGAGACACTGGTGCTGTTGCAGGAGGCAATAGCGCTGTTGCCTGCAAAACAGAAGATGGTGTTCAACCTCAGATACTATGATGAAAAGAGTTATGAGGAGATACATCAGATAGTTGGAGACAGCGTGAATACGCTCAAGACCAATTATCATTATGCAGTGGAAAAGATTAAGAAATATATAACAGACCATCAGTTATGAATGAATTCGATCTGGAACAGTTAAGCCGCGAAATGCCTTTCACCATGCCTGAGCATTTCATGGAAGAAATGACTGAGAAAGTCGTTTCCCAGATAAACCATCAGCGCCGTCGCACTCATGAACGCCGCATGTATGCATTCTTTGCAGGTGCCGCCAGCGTTGCAGCTGTAGCCGTTCTGCTGCTTCATCCGTTCGGGGGAAACAGTCTGAACGTTCCTGACTATGACACCATATCACAGTGCGCCAGCATTGACGAGGTGTTTCAGAACATGACCAGCGATGAGCTTGGCATATACTCCATGATGAGCAACTATTACGGAGACTGATTCAATGAAGAGATTCCTGACGATAATTGGTATGCTGTTCGCCTTGTCGCTGTGTGCGTTTGCCGCAACACAGGAAGACAGGGACGAACAGATGATCAATGCGTCATTGCGTTTCATCAAGGAAAAGGCCAACCTTACAAAGAAGGAGTATCAGAAGTTTGCCGGAATCTACACTGAGTACAATGAACAGTTGGCAAAGCTGAACCGTGAACTCAAACCCGAGAATCCGGATTATCTTAAACGCTGGAATACGGTAAACGACGAATATACCGGCAAACTGAAGAAAGAGCTGCCCGATACCACCCGTACGAAAATCGGTATCGCACAGTGGGAACTTGGACAGAAAATCTGGAACCAGTGGTCTGAAAGGAACCGTCATGAGATGGACATGCAGACCCAGATGTGGATCCGTTCCGCCCAGGTTAACCGCCAGTTCTGGATGATGCAGCCGCAGATAATGGATGCCCGCCGCCATCAGATGGAACATATGGAACAATATTCGGAGCAGCAGAGACAGTGGTGGGAGAATTTCTGGAAGAACCGTCCTGACAGACCGGATTCCATAATGAATCACCCCATGTTCAGACCGAATGCAGGAATGCATCCGGGTCAGTTCGGACCTCAGGCTCCTGGCAGACCTCGCATGCAGAATTGGGGAATGCCATTCCAGCCAAATGATTCGACAGTCTCCGGGCCGTTCGGATTCGGATTCTGACAATCAGGCTCATATGATATTTGAGAATGACCCGACCGGTCATTCTTTTTTTTTGTTTGTCCCGCGCCACCAATTTTCCTATCTTTGTGCAAATTATCAAAAGAGACTGTCAATGACCAGATTAATCAGAACTGCATTCCTTGCACTTTCCTTATCGGCTTTCATTTTTCCTGATATCAATGCCCAGTCAGAACCGACGCATGACATATTCATCAACGAAGTCATGCAGTCCTCATTCGGAGGAGAACTGGACATGCTTATGGAGTATCCTGACGGATGGGTTGAACTGTATAATCCGAATCTCAGGATAGTGCAGCTTGAAGGTTACAGGATTGGAAAGAAAGGAAAGTTCTCGAAATGCTATGAACTTCCCAAGGTTACATTGCAGCCCAGGTCACACATCGTGATTTATTGTGACAAGGAGGATACATTGGTAAAGGATAACGGGAAAATCGTTGAAATCCATACTGATTTCAAACTGACTACCGACACGGAGAGCGATGTGTTCCTGTTTGACAGGAATGAGAATCTTGTCGATTCCGTGCATCTGCCTGCCGTTTTCCTTCCGGGAGTGGCAATAGGACGTCTTTCTGACGGTGCCGATTCTCTTGGACTTGAGATGAAGGTAACAAGAGGGAAGTCAAATGAAGGCGGACATGGAAAGGCCGTTCTTCCGCATCCGGTTTTGAATGAATCCAATTACATCAGCAATTCTGTTCCCGGCCAGGTTGGTCTTTCACTGATTGTAAAGCATACGGGAAAGAGAAACCAGAAGACTTCCGACGGACAGGCGCTGAATGTTGCCGCCAAGTGTCATTATACGCTTGATGGCAGTGAACCCACAATCGATTCCCCAATTCTTGAGAGGTCAAATGATATAGGCATCCTTATAAACCAGAACACATATCTCAGGACAAGTTATTTTCAGGAGGGTTATGTGACACCGCCATCGGAACCGCATCTGTACCTGCTTCATGGCCGTGACATCAAGTTGCCTGTTGTGGCTCTTGCTCTTGACAGACAGGATCTGGATGATCCTGAATACGGCATTTTCGAGAATCAGCCCAAGAAGATAGGACAGGATGATTCCCAGGGAAAGGATCCGTCATACGCGCACAACTGGCGCCGTCCGGCTGTCTTCAGTTACTTTGACCGCGGAGGCGGTTCTCCAAAGTTGAGCCAGCGTTGTGAACTGCGTGTGGGAGGCGGATATACCAGACTCAATGACATGAAGGCGCTTATCCTTTATGCCGATGACCGTTTTGCCACCCCTGACTGCTTTGACTACAATTTCTGGAGCAAGACCCGTGGAGGAATAAAGTCAGCTCCTTCAATATCGCTCAGAATAGGCGGCAATGATTACGGAAGCTCATATATCCGTGATGCGGTTGCCCAGCTTTCAATAGGTTCGTATACCGACTTGGACTGGCAGGGATACCAGCCGGCCATTTATTACATCAATGACAAGTATCAGGGCATAATCAATATACGTGAACGTGCCAATGAGGACAACGTCTGGTCACATAATGACAGCCTTGAGGACATAACGCTGGTTGAGATTACCGCAACCGACAATATGGGTGAACTCAAGAAAGGCGATTATGATTCGTATCTTGAATTCTATGACTTCTGTTCCAAGCCCGGACAGCCCTTTGACGAGTATGAGCGCCGTATGGACGTAAGGGAGTATACCAATATGATGATATGCCACATTTTCTATGGCAATACCGATTTTCCTGCCAACAATATGGTTATCTGGAAGCCGAATACTGAAGATGGCCGTTGGCGTTGGATTGTCAAGGATGTGGACCGTGCCTTCAATATATGGAACAGTTGTCCTGCAAACGGAGAGTATCTGAAGTGGATTCTCAACGAACCGAACAACATTACTTTTGACGAGGAACACAATGCCCCGGAGAACACCATCATGTTCCGTAATCTCATCAATACCGTTCCGGAATATCGTGAACAGTTCATTGACCAGTTTACAGTCTATATGAGTGATTTCCTGACAGAGAACAACATCAATTACTGGATAAACTTCTGTGCAGACCAGATGCGTCCTGAAATGCAGTATTTTGTAGGAAATGCCGGCAATTGGGAGAACGAACTGAAGAACATGAAGAAATGGGGCGCAGAACGTATTCCGGCAATGTATGACCAGCTCAAGCAGAGATTCTCGCTTGGAAACCTTGCAGTTGCCAAAGTGAATGATAAGGTCTCTAAGCAGGAATCACAGTACTTCGATATCAGGGTCAATGGAATTAAGCTTCAGGATTCCGACCTGAATGGCAAGCTGTTTACAGGCCGCGAGTATGTTTTTGAAGGCAGCCA
>JAZUEH010000111.1:0-11294 GCA_045640065.1 Bacteroidaceae bacterium | reverse complement strand
CGGCGGAAGGTCATGCCCGGTCTGTGAGAAGGCTGTCATGTTCATCTCGAAGATGAGCGATGAGTATCCGGGAATGCTGTTCTTGTCCTTTGTGCCGTAAGCCAGCTGATACGGAATGTAAAGCATCCAACGGTCACCTGTATGCATGTGCATCAGTGCTGTTGTAACGCCGTCAATCAGGCCGGAAACCTTGTAGGAGGCCGGGATATTGACTGACGGGTCCATGCTGTCGGTCTTATATGACTGGTCTACAATCTCACCGTCAGGGTAGTTGCCCGATGGCATGAGACGGACACGGTAGTTCATGAGTACGCTGTCGGTGTACAGCGGGGATTCTGTCCCGTCTCCCTTTGACAGTACGCGGCAATAGACATAATCCGATGTCCTGGACCATTCCTTTTCCGGATCAAGCTTGAATGACAGGAGTCTGAACATCTGACCGGGCAGGGCATTGTCGGCGCTGATTCCCTGCTCCAGATATCTGTCGCAGCTGTCCGCAATTGCGGCCATGAAGTCGGTGTTGCGCTGTTTCCAGTTCGCGTGGTCGTCATATGCCTCGGTCTCACTGCATGCCCAGAAGGCAGCCATCGAGACCAGAAGGAGAACGGCTGAGGTCAGATGCTTTTTCATATCAGAGTCCCTTGAGTACGCTTGTTATTGAAACCTTGTCCTGGAGAATGCCGCAGAGGTCAGCAATGGCAACGCGCTGCTGCTCCATGGTGTCGCGGTTACGCAGTGTCACGGTCTTGTCTTCCAGTGACTGGTGGTCGACTGTCACGCAGTACGGAGTGCCGATGGCATCCTGACGGCGATAGCGCTTGCCTATGGAATCCTTCTCGTCATACTGGCAGTTGAAGTGGAACTTGAGCTCGTTCTGGATGCTGTGTGCCAGTTCGGGCAGTCCGTCTTTCTTGACCAGAGGCAGGATTGCCAGCTTGACAGGAGCCAGAGGTGCCGGCAGATGCAGGACGGTGCGGGTTTCTCCGCCTTCAAGAGCCTGCTCTTCATACGATGCGCACAGAACGCTCAGGAACATGCGGTCAACACCGATGGATGTTTCGATGACGAACGGAGTGTAGCTCTCGTTGGTTTCAGGATCAAAGTACTTGATATTCTTGCCGCTGTATTTCTCGTGCTGTGACAGGTCAAAGTTGGTGCGTGAGTGGATACCCTCGACCTCCTTGAAACCGAAAGGCATGAGGAATTCAATGTCGGTAGCTGCGTTGGCGTAATGGGCCAGCTTCTCGTGGTCGTGGAAACGGTAGTGGTCTGCTCCGAATCCAAGTGCCTGATGCCATGCCATACGTGTCTGCTTCCACTTTGCGAACCAGTCAAGTTCAGTGCCCGGCTTGATGAAGAACTGCATTTCCATCTGCTCGAATTCGCGCATGCGGAAAATGAACTGGCGGGCTACAATCTCGTTACGGAAGGCCTTGCCTATCTGGGCAATTCCGAAAGGAATCTTCATGCGGCCGGTCTTCTGGACGTTCAGGTAATTCACGAAAATGCCCTGAGCGGTTTCAGGACGCAGATATATCTTCATCGAACCGTCGGCAGTGGAACCCATTTCGGTCGAGAACATGAGGTTGAACTGGCGTACATCGGTCCAGTTGCGGGTACCGCTTATGGGGCATACGATTTCCTCGTCGATGATGATCTGCTTGAGTTCGTCAAGGTCAGTCGCATTCATGGCCTTCTTGTAGCGCTCGTGCAGTGCATCGCGCTTTGCCACATGCTCCAGGACGTTGGCGCTGGTTGCGCGGTATTTGGCTTCGTCGAAACTGTCGCCGAAACGCTTGCGGGCCTTTGCGACCTCCTTCTCTATTTTCTCGTCGTACTTGGCTATCTGGTCCTCGATGAGAACGTCAGCACGGTAGCGCTTCTTGGAATCGCGGTTGTCGATGAGCGGGTCATTGAATGCATCAACGTGGCCCGATGCTTTCCAGATGGTGGGGTGCATGAAAATTGACGAGTCAATGCCTACAATGTTGTCATGCAGCAGGACCATGCTCTGCCACCAGTAGGTCTTGATGTTGTTCTTCATTTCAACTCCCAGCTGGCCGTAGTCATAGACTGCGCCCAGACCATCATAGATTTCGCTTGACGGGAATACGAAACCGTACTCCTTGCAGTGAGCGACAATCTTCTTGAAAACGTCTTCCTGTGCCATTTTTCTAATATTTGTGATTTGTTTGTCTGACAATTTTTGAATTTGGGTGCAAAGGTACTTCTTTTATTTAAAAAAGGAGTGGCTTCAAAAGCAAAATAATGTTGGGAAATATCAGCCTAAAACCGTATTTTTGCTTTCTGAAATACAATTGATGAAAGGCTCATGAGTGAAGAATTCGACAGGGACAGCACCGAAAATCCGCAGGAGGAACTGCATTCGTCATATAAACCTCAGACCGATGACAGCGGCATGATACGTCACCGCCTGTCCGGCATGTATCAGGGATGGTTCCTTGATTACGCTTCGTATGTCATACTGGAGCGTGCCGTACCCCATTTCTCGGACGGTCTGAAGCCCGTACAGCGCCGGATCCTTTATTCCATGAAGCGTCTGGATGACGGCCGTTTCAACAAGGTCGCCAACATTGTGGGCCATACCATGCAGTTCCATCCTCATGGCGATGCCTCAATCGGCGATGCCCTTGTCCAGCTGGGACAGAAGGACCTGCTCATAGAATGTCAGGGAAACTGGGGAAATATCCTTACGGGACACCATGCGGCGGCACCACGATACATCGAGGCGCGTCTGTCGAAGTTCGCACTTGAGACACTGTTCAATCCCAAGACCACGGAATGGAAGGCATCGTATGACGGACGTAACAGGGAACCTGTCACTCTGCCGGTCAAATTCCCTCTCCTGCTTGCCCAAGGGGCCGAGGGTATTGCCGTGGGCCTTTCGTGCAAGATACTTCCGCACAATTTCAACGAGCTTTGCGATGCCGCTGTGGCATATCTGAAAGGTCAGGAATTCCATCTGTATCCGGACTTCCAGACAGGTGGCATGATAGACGTTTCAAGGTACAATGACGGTGAACGTGGCGGTATGGTACGCATCCGTGCCAAGATATCGAAGGAGGCAGACAACAAGACTCTTGTCATCAACGAGATTCCGTTTGGGGAGAACGTCACGACACTGTGCGAATCCATAGTGAAGGCCGGTGAAAAGGGCAAAATCAAGATAAGAAAGGTCGAGAATCTGACTGCCGACAAGGTCGAGATCCGCATTCAGCTGGCTCCTGGCGTGTCAAGCGACAAGACCATCGATGCCTTGTACGCATTCACTGACTGCGAGGTCAGCATATCGCCCAACTGCTGCGTCATTGACGCCAACAAACCGCATTTCCTTACGGTCAGTGACGTGCTGCGCAAATCAGTTGACAACACGCTTGAACTGTTGAAGCGGGAGCTTGAGATTGAACGTGGCGAACTTCTTGAACAACTGCATTTCGCATCGCTTGAGGCAATATTCATTGAAGAACGCATGTACAAGGACCGCGAGTTCGAGGAGGCCCCTGACATGGATTCGGTCTGCGAGCACATTGACGAGCGTCTTACTCCATACTATCCCCAGTTCGTGCGTGAAGTGACAAAGGATGACATCCTGCGTCTCATGGAGATAAAGATGGCCCGTATCCTGAAGTTCAACAAGGAGAAGGCCGAAGAGGCCATGGCCCGCATGAAGGACGATATCGCGCGCATTGACAAGGACCTTTCGGATATGGTGAATGTTACGGTGAAATGGTTCAAAATGCTGCAGAACAAGTATGGCGCAGCATATCCGCGCCGAACAGAAATACGCGGATTCGATACCATCGTGGCTACCAAGGTCATCGAGGCCAACCAGAAGCTTTACATCAACAGGACGGACGGTTTCATAGGCATGGACCTGAAGAAGGACGAGTATGTGTGCAACTGTTCTGAGATTGATGACATCATCATCTTCTACAGGAACGGCAAGTTCAAGGTCGTGAAAGTGGCCGACAAGCTGTTCGTAGGCAAGGATGTCCTGTTCCTTGACGTTTACAAGAAGAATGACAAGCGCACCATATACAATGTCGTTTACCGTGACGGCCGTGGAGGACCATATTTCATGAAGCGCTTTGCCGCCACCGGCATTACACGTGACAAGGAATATGACCTTACACAAGGCAAGGACGGTTCAAGAATCGTTTACTTTACCGCCAACCGCAACGGTGAGGCCGAGGTCATCAAAGTCACGCTGAAACCTAATCCCAAGCTCAAGAAACCTGTCTTCGACAAGGATTTCAGCGAACTGCTCATCAAGGGGCGTCAGTCAATGGGCAATCTGCTTACCAGAAACGAGGTGCTGCGCATCGGACTCAAGTCACAGGGCGTTTCGACACTGGGAGCCCGCAAGGTATGGCTTGACCGTGACATAATGCGCCTTGACTTCGAGGGCCACGGCGAACTGCTGGGCGAATTCGAGAAGGATGACCGTCTGCTGGTGGTTTTAGGCAATGGTGAGTACTACACTACCGATGTCGATCCCAACTGCCACTTCGACAATGACCTGCAGCTCATTGAACGTCATGATCCGGGCAAGGTCTGGACAGCCGTTCTCTTTGATGCCAGCCAGAACGGTTACCTTTATCTGAAGCGCTTCACGTTCGATGAGACCCAGAAGCGCATCAATTATCTTGGAGATGACGAGAAGAGCCGTCTGGCTCTGCTTACCGATACATGTTATCCGCGCCTGCTGGTGACCATGGGCGGAGCTGACGGCTTCCGTGAACCTATGGAGATCGATGCCGAGCAGTTCGTAGGGGTGAAGGGTGTCAAGGCGCGCGGACGCAGGGTGACCACATGGACCGTTGATAAGGTAGAGGAACTGGAGCCTTTGCGTCAGCCCGAACCGCAGACGGTTCCCGGCCCGAGTGTCGAACCTGACGATGATGATACTGATACGGAAGACAATGAGCCCAAGGATTCACAGCTTTCGCTTCCTTTCTGAGCGCCGTCCTCTGGTTTCCGGCGTTCTCCTTATGTTCTGCTGCCTGAGTCTTGCGCAGCAGCCCGTAACTCTGCCGTGGGAACGTCAGGCATTCCGCTCGCTGTCATTGGGCGTTGGAAATGCCGCATCGCTTGACACGTATCTGTCTCCGAATGAATACAGCGGACCGTTCGTTTCAGTTGATCTGGACCGGATTTCATGCATATCATCGGACTCGTTCATTCCCTACAGACGTCTGTTCCTGAGCCTGGGAGGCAGTTCGATGAGGAATCATGCGGGAGCGTACAATACTGTAAACCTCATGGCACACGGCTATTATTCATTCTCGCATCCTCTGGCACGGAATGAACATTGGGATTGCCTGTTGGGCGCATCTGTCCTTGTTGACCTTGGAGCACTGTACAATTCCATGAATTCCAACAATCCTGCAAATGTCCAGTACCAGAACTCGTTCGGTGCGACCTTGGACAACATATGCCGTTTCCGCCTGCTTCGACGTCCTATGGTTGCGAAAGCCACAGTGCACCTTCCGCTCATCGGAACGAGCTTTGCCCCCGACAATGACCAGCTCTATTGGAATATGTATCAGCAAAGTGATCTGGAAGGAAATTTCCATTACGTCACACCGTTCTCGGCACAGACCGGAGCCGCACAGTTCAGTCTGGCCATTCCCTTGCACAAGAACGTGTTCCAGATAGGTTATGACCTCTATCTTATGCGCAACAGGCTTGGGGGAAACAGTGCGAACCTGCTGCATTCATATGTCACTCTTGGATTCGTTTACCGTTCTGAAAAACTCTCATGGAGATAATGGACAGACTGAAATACATACTTGGCATAATGGTCCTTCTGGCTGTTTCATGCAGTCCGTTTGAGGATTATGAGGGCGGATATGAAGATACGCCAGTGGGGAATTTCGATGCCCTGTGGCATATTATGGATACCCGATACTGCTTCTTTTCCGTCAAGAGGGAGCAGCTTGGCGTTGACTGGGACAGCGTATATGCGAAATACCGTCCTGCCGTTTCGGACAAGATGGGTTATCTGTCACTTTTTGAAGTCATGGCCAACATGTTGGGCGAACTCCAGGACGGTCATGTCAATCTGTACGGTCCCAACGACTTCTCGCGGAACTGGCATTGGAAATCGGATTATCCTGAAAACTTCTCCGCTAAAGTCCGGCAACTCTATCTTGACGATGATTATCTGATTGCAGGTTCGGGTTACTATTACACCATATTGGATGACAATACAGGGTACATTACCATGAGCGACTTTTCCAGCAATCTGTCCGACAGCAGGCTGGATGCCATACTGTCATATTTTTCAATATGCAACGGCATTATCATCGACATCCGCGGCAATGGCGGGGGAAGTGTCGAGCTGGTGGAAAGGATCGCGTCACGTTTTACCAATGAGAGCGTCCTTGTTGGTTATTCCTGCTACAAGACAGGTCCGGGACATGACGATTTCTCGGAAAGGATGTCAAGGAGCATCAGTCCGGCAACAGGCCACAGACGTTGGCAGAAACCTGTGGCCGTGCTGACCAACCGCTCCTGTTACAGTGCGGCCAATGATTTCGCATCAATCATGAAGGTCATGCCCAAGGCGCGCCTTTTCGGCGACCGGACCGGAGGGGGAGGCGGAATGCCGGTTTCATCGGAACTGCCGTGCGGCTGGTCTGTTAGATTCTCGTCAAGTCCCACATTCGATGCCGATGGGAATGACATCGAGACCGGAGTCGATCCCGATGTATTTGTTTCCATGACAGAAGCCGATACCGAAAGTGACCCCATAATCGAGGCCGCGCGTGAGTGGATAGGTTCAATGATAATCAACTAATTGACATATTATGAATATCAGAAGAATGTTGTGCTGCCTGACTCTGGCAGCTGTTCAGACCGTAAACGTGTTTTCAGCAGGCAGGGTGCTGAAGATCGATTTCAGCAATCCCGTACAGGAATACGGTTCATCGGCCTTTGACTTCGCTTCAATCTTTCAGGGCGGTTCACAGCCCATGTCTCTGCTTTCGTATGTGCGCGCCATTGACCAGGCGGCTGTTGACAATACTGTCAGCATGATCTTCCTTTCGACAGACAAGCTCAGTGCCGGAATCTCACAGACGGAGGAAATCCGTGCTGCCCTGCAGCGTTTCCGTGACAGCGGCAAGGAAATCATTGCCTATGCGAACGATCTGAGTACCCTGAGCCTTTTCCTGGCTTCAGTTGCCAACACCGTTGTCCTGAATCCTACTGCCGATCCTTTCATTACAGGAATAGCCACACAGCAGTTCTACCTGAAGGACATTCTCGACACACTTGGAATTGACGTCCAGCTTATCCGTCATGGAAAGTTCAAATCGGCCGGTGAAATGTACGTGCGCAATTCGTCGAGCGATGAAAACCGTCTGCAGAACACCGAGATGGTAACTTCAATGTGGAACAGCATGGCTGGTGAGATTGCACGTTCCCGCGGCATTTCAATGGAACAGCTTAACGGATGGATTGACAGTCTCAGTCTCAAAGGTGCCGAGAGCTTCAAGACTCTGGGCCTGGTTGACGAACTGTGGTTCAAGGACCAGCTGGACAGCTGCATCTGCAGCCGCATGGGCGTGCCCAGCGTATCGCTGGTCCGTTTTGTCAAGGCAAAGCGCTATGCTGACAAGCTGCCCAAGGGAAAGCGTGCAAACCGTATTGCAGTTGTTTATGCTAACGGGGACATTGTCATGGATGACGAATCGGGCATGGGTTCCGGAGCTGCAGTGGTTGGAGCCAGCATGGCCAATACCCTTGCAAAGGTCGCATCGGACGATAAGGTCAAGGCTGTGGTCTTCCGCGTGAACTCACCCGGTGGAAGTGCTCAGGCCGCTGAACTGATCAGACGTGAGGTCGAACGCCTGGGGGCAAGGAAACCGGTGTATGTCAGTTTCGGAGAGTATGCCGCATCGGGCGGCTACTGGATTTCGGCAGGAGGTGAGAAGATTTTCACCGACAACACGACTTTGACCGGTTCCATCGGCGTTTTTTCAATAGTTCCAAGTTTCGGTAATGCCATTCGCAAGAACCTTAAGGTCAATCCCGAGGTCCTGGGTTCAAATGCCCACAGTGACATGCTTGCAGGCATGCGTCCTCTTTCCGAACAGGAAGTCGGATTCTTCCAGGATCAGGTGGAACGCGTATATGATCAGTTCACCGATATCGTTGCCAATGGCCGCGGACTTGCAAAGTCGCGTGTCGATGAGATAGGTCAGGGACGTGTATGGACCGGTGCCGATGCTCTTGGAATAGGTCTGGCCGATTTCAAGGGCGGTCTGGCCGATGCCATTGCCTTTGCGGCCGACAAGGCAGGGCTTGCAGCCGGTGAATACCGTATCTGCGAGTACCCGGAAGTCAAACCGGCATCATTGTTCTCAATGCTGTCAGGCGATGTGGAAGACCCTGAAGAGACCCTTACTTCAAACGTCTCTTCCAATTCAGGTGTATTCGGTCAGCTGATTCCCCAGGCCGCATATCTGCGCGCAATCACCCATCCCATGCTCATGACAAGGATGGAAGGTGTGATCAGGATTCACTGATAGTTGTTCCTATACTTGCGGGGCAAAGCTATTATTTATATTTTTGCACCCGATTCGCGGGCGTGGCGGAATTGGTAGACGCGCTAGACTTAGGATCTAGTATCTCAGATGTGTAGGTTCGAGTCCTATCGCCCGTACAGAAAAAGGGGAAGCCGACCGGTTTCCCCTTTTTCTGTACGGGCGATAGGACTCTGTTGCCTTGTTTTATTTCGCTTCGCGAAAGGGCGGCTTCAGCCGCTCTTCGCTCGAGGACTCGCTCGATATTTAGTGGGGAATGTATAAATCGGCTCACCCGAAAAAGCATGGGGACGTTCCACGAATTATTGCACGCCTGTTGCCAACGATACGCTCAGATTGCCTGTAGAGCTGTTCCTATGTTATATTTTTCATACATGACTGGGAACAGATGGCCTCCGGATAGCCCTTCATTGAGGATTCTCTCCATATCATAGGTGGAGCACTTTCTCGTGTGTCAGCATCGGCCTCACTAAATTTCGGGTGAACCCCTGTAATCTGTAAGAACTGTAATCTGTAAGAACTGTAAGATTGGGCTGTTTATGGATGGTCCGATACAGACGCCCAACTGGGCCGCAAAATTTTCCCAGTTAGAGAAATTTTGCGCTCCAGTTAGAAAACAGAAATTGCCTAGTTGGGGAGATATAAAAGCATGATTCAAAATCTGTGCGTGCTTTTGCCGCAAACTGTAAGAATCTTACAGTTCTTACAGATTAAAGTCTTCTGGAGATGGATACTGTCATTCCTTCCGTCATGCAAAACTTGTATTCAAAAATGATATCTGATATCAGCAATCCCCACTAAATTTCGACTGAGCCAAAACACACACCCTTCATAAGTCTTGCTGTTAACTTTTTAATTAACTTTGCATCATCACATATGATAATACCATGGCAAACCGAAAAGTGGTTTTATAAAACACATTTTATGGATTTCTATCTTGGGCTTGATGGCAAGACAAGGAAAAAGGTCCTTCAAGTTCTTTCCTGGATTCAAAGTCTGGAAATTGTTCCGGTCTCTTTGATGAAGAAGATAGAAAGTGTAAAAGGACTTTATGAGATTAGTGATGCACAGACTCATGAATTCTGTGTTGCTCAGGCATTACGTGAAGAGCGTATTCGTGCCGGTCTGACTCAAGAACAGCTTGCGCAGATGCTTGGAACAAAGAAAACCTACATTTCCAGAGTAGAGAACGGATGTCAGAATATCAATCTGACGACTCTCTATCGCATTTTCAGATGCTTGGGTAAACAAGTTTCGATAACCTTGATATAATATCACACACTGGAGCCACCTGCAGCAACGCAAATGGCTCCCGTATTTTTACAAATTCTACTTGTTTCTTATTTCAGCTGACTACTTCAAGTTTTCATTGACAAGCATCAGAATCATACCCCAATCGGGTCTTCCCGAACTTTCTGAAGTAGAATCCGCTCCGGCATTTTCCGGAATATGTATCATGATAATCTCTGAATAATCTGACTGCGCTGTGACTCTAAATTGAATTGTCTTATTCCCTTTGATGAGTTTGAGCTGTTTCTCTCCTTCAACGGTTACCGTTTCCTGACTGTACTTTCCGTCTTTAAGATGGCCTGTTGCATCACCCCGGACAGTTATAGTTCCGTCTGAACCAACAGTGAACTTTTGAATCAGTCCCTCAACTTCAAAACATAAAAATCCATCGCCTTTTTCTTTGGGAACCAGCATCTCAGCTACGTATTCACCCGGTTCCAGCCTGTCAAATTCCACTTCATGGAAATAAAGGTTTGCCTTGTCCCTCAACCGAACTGACACAGGTTCGTGCAGTACGGAACCGGTAAGAACGGGTGCGCCTTCTTCCCATTCTTCAGCACTGACTGCCGGGAATACTATCTGGAACGGAGTACCTACCCAGTCTCCGTGACGGTCAAAGTCCTGATCCACCGGCACGCCCTCGTAGCGGATAGGTTCCAATACTCGGCCATTGGCAAATGTAAGCTTGTAGTCGCTGCTTATGTGGCCGGGATATGAGTGGGCGTTGCGTATTACAGCTTCGCAATAGATTGTAGTTTCGGTTTCGGTAAAGTCCACACGCTCTACGCTGAACACGTCCCTGATGCCTTCCCGTTCGCCGACATGCGTAGTTTTGAGAACGTATTCCGGACCATCCTCATATTTCACCACCCTGACACCTTCAAAGATGTCTATGTCCGGGACAACCTGAAGCTTTGTGATGGTATTTGACGGGTTGCTCTCGTAGAAGTTGATGGTCTTGACATCCTTTGGAATGGGCGGGAAATGCAGGGTCTGGTAAAAGTATGCGAAAGTAGGACTCCAGAAATATGTCGATTCAAAGCCTTCCATACCCTCGCTGCGGGTCTGCTTGTAGCGTACTCCACCAGCCTCAATCTCACAGTCGGAGAATCCTATGACCCACTGGTAGGAGCCTTGATTGATACGGGTAATCAGAATCAGTTCGTCAGGTCCGTTTATGACATCGGTGATTTCGCATGCATCGCCGGCAAAGAACTTGGGTTTCTCAACGCGCAATCCCTTGTCGTAGTAGGCCGATGTGTGGTTTTCGTGCATTTTCATTACTGCATCTTTGGCAGCGATGTTGCCGAATTCCTTCTCGAAACTGTAACCTTTCGGGACAATGGTTGTCAGGTTGAACATGCAGCGCAGGCCGTCATAGACTTCACCGTCAAATTGAAGATCCCCGACAATTGACACCTGATCCAGTCC
>JAZUEH010000110.1:0-1942 GCA_045640065.1 Bacteroidaceae bacterium | reverse complement strand
CTTGCCCATAAGCGTGAGTACGGACTCGTCATTGGGCATAGCCCCACGCATCTTTGTGACGCGTCTGAAGTCCTTTTGGAGACGTTCTATCCAGTTCGTTGTGTATATCATCGACTGGATGCGGTAGTCATAATCCAGATCGTGAAATAGTCCATATAGTACAGCTTGTCACCATGCTTCACCTTGTCCATAAGGCCCCGTTTGAAATGTGTGGTACAGCGTTGAAGAGGAACGTTCGGGAATGGGTCGCCAACAGCCGTGTCAAGCCAATCCGCAACCTCATCGCGCATGTACTGGATCATCGGGATATGCTTGACTTGCTATAGTGCTCACCGTATATCACGCTCTGCATGCCCAGCACATTAACTCGGAAATTTGTTCTTTTGTGAACTCCATAAGGTCAATACTTTAAAGATCATTTGTTGTTTGCTTTTACAAATATCTTAAAAGTTGTTGACCTTATTTCTTTTTACCTATTCAGACACACTTTTTGGGACACTATCTCATCTGGTTGTAAGATTGGCAGTTTTCACTGCACCGCCTTGGATGCATTCCATATGTGGCGTGTCGGTGACCTCCGTTACTTTTCCCTCATACTATCACTATTTCGGGTGTGCCATAACAGATACCAATAACCTCCAGTAACCACACCACGGGCTTCCGCTTGTATTTCCCTGACAAATATTCCATGTTGGGTTGACTGAATGGAACCGGACTATGGGAACTGGAGGGTGAAGGTGGTGAAGGGGTAATGGGACGAGCAGGTCAGGGTGCCGCCGTGTAACTGCATGATCTGGAGCGAGAGGGCCAGGCCTATGCCACTGCCGCTGCCCTTCTTCTTTGTGGAATAGAACGGCAGGAAAATCTGGCTGAGCTGGCTTTCCGGTATCTCGGGGCCGTTGTTGGTGACGGTGATGCAGGCTTTGCCGCCCGGGGCCGATGCAAGCACCCTGACATAGCCGTCCTGCACGCCATCGGTTGCCTGGACTGCATTGCGGATAATGTTCAGCAGGGCCAGGGACAGCAGGCTGGAATCGGCATGAAGAACAACATCACCGGCCGTTTCAAACCTGATACGGTCATAGCCGGGCTCGGCCGAGAGCAGGGTCTGCAGCTGCTGGAAGATGCCGGACACGGGGACATCGGTCATGGTGGGCTGTGACAGCACAGTCAGCTTGCGGTACGACTCTAGGAAGCTGCATACGTTGTGTGCCTGGGTGTTTATTATGCCTATTGCCTCCAGACGGTCCTCCTCACTCTGCAGATTGGGGTTCTGAATCATGAAGTCGGTCAGCGAGACTATGGGTGTTACGGTGTTGCGCAGTTCGTGCGTCATTATCCTGAGTATGCGCTCGTAGTAGTTCTTGCGGGTCTCAAGTTCGTTCTGGTCACGGCGGTACGATGCCAGGATGCGGTTCATGTCGTGCGATGCCTGGCCGAGCAGCGCATCATCGGTCTCGGGGATATGGAGCATGGTGTCGTTGTTCGCTATGGCGCGTGACATCATTACGGTCTGGTTTATGGGGTAACGGACCAGCTGCACCAGCCGGATTATGACGGTGGCCAGCAGTATGGCATCAAGAACGGCAAGTGCCGCATGCACTTTAAGCAGCGGCACGAAAGCGGCTGACAGCACAACGGTAAGGAACACCGAAGCCGTCAAGCGTCTGGTGTAGTGACGGCTAACTGATGCCATATTTCTTCATCTTGTTGTACAGTGTCTGACGGCTGATTCCAAGCATGTCGGCAGCATCGGTCAGGTTGCGCCCAGCGGCCTGGATGGCATTCTGTATGGACTGGCGCTCCATATCTTCAAGAGTTATGCGGGGCTTTTCACCAGACTCCACATCGGATTTTCCGTCGGATTCAGCCTGTATGCCTGCAGACACCTTTGCCGTTCGCATCTGCAGGCGGCGCTTCAGGATGGCCTCATTGAGTT
The DNA here is from genome assembly GCA_045640065.1 of Bacteroidaceae bacterium. Lineage (GTDB taxonomy): Bacteria > Bacteroidota > Bacteroidia > Bacteroidales > Bacteroidaceae > Colenecus. Next base: position 3 of record JAZUEH010000110.1, on the reverse strand, counting down.
TGG
>JAZUEH010000109.1:0-43798 GCA_045640065.1 Bacteroidaceae bacterium | reverse complement strand
CTCGTTCATTGTAGGAGCCGACGGTAAGGTCGGTATGAAAGCCGGCATAAAATATAAGCAGAAAGCCAAGATGAAATACATCTGGCAGGCACCTGTGGGATCAACATACGACATAAGCATTGAAGAAGGGGAAAGCGATGGAAACCCGTTCTCGATAAATGAAGGCAAGGTATTCCTTGAAGGCGGCATCTATGCAGGATTTGACTACAGTGTAGGTTTGGGACTGTACGGGACTCTTCTTTACGGAACGGTGGGCATGCAGGAAAGCATACGCTGCAGCGGCACCATAAGTCTGGATGTTGACAGGCTGGCCCGTGAGATAGGCGGAATCACAAATGGAGAATGGTGGCCGTACAGCATGGAATTCTCGACCGACTATGTCACCCAGGGAATTGCAGCCATAAAGAGCTTTGGGGCCACACTGGCATCGGTAAAAACAACTGATCAAAAGGAGAATATCGACAAGCGCTACCCATATCCATTCTTCCGCGGAGAACTGGCATCGCTGACAAAGGAATCGGCCACCATTGACATATACTGCACGGCCAACACCCTGTTCCCCGCACACATGGGAGTACGGGTCTATGCCCAGGAACCGGGCAAGACGGAATTCACACTGCAGAATACCATTCCTGCAGGCGTGTTCCAGACCATTGACCCTAAACAGGCCGTATATCCGTCATCTGACCCTGAACGCATGTACAACAAGTTCACTGTCGAAGTGCCGCTTTATTATGAAGGCGTCAAGTACGTAGTCAAGCCCTACGCGCTCATGTACGGCACATACCTGACAAACTACGAAGACGATTGGGGCGATTCGTGGACATTCTACAACCCATCATTCGTTTCAGAAACGACGGCCGACGGCAATCTGGCCGATGTCCTGAAGGACCTGATGAAGTACCTCAGGAACGATGACCCGGACGCCGTTCTTAAGAACTGGGGCACAGACACCCCGTTAAACAACTGGCAGGGTGTCACTGTAAGCAAGAAGCCTGACGGCACCATTGAAATGTACGCCAATCCCAACAGCGGCAACAGTTCAGGGTCCAAATGGTATCTCACAGGCGATGTCGAGGTGGGCAGCCACACAAGCGGACAGAAATGCCAGTGGACATTCGAATGCGGAGGAGAACCCAACTGCATTGTCATCCACGACAGGAACTGCAAATCGTTCCCTGTTCTGCCGTCTGTAAGCAAACTTATAATCGAATCGAATAAGTTCGATGACCTTACCGAAATAGGTAATTTCGGAAAACTTAACGCACTTGAGAGTTTTGAACTTGACGGGGCTTTCAGTGGTATTGAAACGCTCAATCTCACATCCCCGAAACTGAAGACTGTCATCCTGAACGGTATGACCGCCCTTAAACGCGTTTCAATCACAGACAGCCGGGAATTTGAGGAAATCACGACCACCGGTACGCCTCTGTTCGAAGCGGTCAGATTCAAGAATACCGATTTGGGCGGATACAGCAGCCAGTACCTGTTCAAGGACATTGAAACGCTCAGATGGATAGAATTTAACGGCTGCACGGTTCCCGAAACGATCCGCCTTTCGAACCTTCCTGCATTGGAGACAGTACAGACTGCACAGAAAGACGGTCCCCTGCCGGGTCTGGAATTTGAAAAGTGCTTCACCGATACTGAAGTTAAACTGACGACAGCATATACGTACCACTTCGGGGAACAGTTCCCTTCGAACAGTTTCTACGCCCGTAACATGAAGTTTACAAAATGCGGACTCAAGTCATTTGAAATCAGTTACTATTCCGGAAACACCCCGTTCTGTATCGACTCGGACGGAATGACATTCGCCGACTGCGAAAACCTGCAGAAGATTTCCATGGGAGGAAATGATACCGGTTACAACTACGAACTGCACAAGGAAGGTGACGAGGAAACGAAACTGGATTTTGAAGTCAGAAAGCTTTCCATAACGGGCTGTACCAACCTGAGCAGCCTGAGTGTGTCAGGAGTCGGACTGAAGGAACTGGACATCGAAGGCAGTACCCAATCCCTGAAATCAGTAAACCTGCTTTACAACAGAATGACAGGTGTAATGCCTTCATGGCTCATTGAGATTAAGGAAATCATCGGTGGCACTGCCTGCGATTTCTACGATCACAAATACAAATATGATTACAACAACAGCACCGGTATAGAAGATTCGTTCTTTGAACAGGGACATGGTTACAAGACCAATCCTTACGGATTTTACTATTCCGAAGAGCCGAAACGCGGCTACCATTACAAAAAAGGAAACCGAAACGGATATTGAGTTCGCGGAAATTGGACATAAACTTGTAAATTTGCAGCCGAAGAAAAACAGACCGGTATGGAAGGAACGGAAAAGGAATGGAAGAAGCTCTTCATTGAAACCTACGGCTGCCAGATGAACGTGGCGGACAGTGAGGTGATTGCATCGGTCATGAAAACGGCCGGCTACGGCATCACTGACAATATTGATGAGGCCGATGCCATATTCCTGAACACCTGTTCGATACGTGACAATGCCGAGCAGAAGATATGGAACCGTCTGGAGGCGCTGGCTGCAATGAAGAAGAAACGCGGCGGCAAGCTGATAATAGGTGTGATGGGCTGCATGGCACAGCGTGTTGGAACGGAACTGACTGAGCAGCATCATACCGATGTGGTAGCAGGTCCTGACTCATACCTGGCGCTTCCTGAACTGGTGGCAAGTGCGGAACTGGGGCACAAGGCCGTTGACACACAGTTGTCAATGACCGAGACTTACAAGGACATCATTCCCTCACGTATATGCGGAAGCCGCATTTCAGGTTTCGTGTCGATAATGCGCGGCTGCAACAATTTCTGCCATTACTGCATTGTCCCATATACCCGCGGACGCGAGCGCAGCCGTGAACCGCAGAGCATTCTGGCGGAATGCCTGGACCTGCAGGCAAAGGGATTCAAGGAGGTGACCCTGCTTGGCCAGAACGTCAACTCGTACCTTTACAGCAATCCCGAAAAGCCCGATGAAAAGGTCAATTTCCCCGAACTTCTCAGAATGGTGGCACATGCCGTACCTGACATGAGAGTCCGATTCACCACATCGCACCCGAAGGACATGAGCGATGAGACGCTTCAGGTCATAGCATCGGAACCCAACGTATGCCGCCACATCCACCTGCCGGTGCAGAGCGGAAGCAACCGCATCCTGCAGCTCATGAACCGCAAATACACCCGCGAATGGTATCTGGAAAGGGTGGAGGCAATACGCCGTATCATTCCGGACTGCGGTCTGACAACAGACCTCTTCTGCGGCTACCACAGCGAGACCCTTGAAGATCACGAAATGACTCTGTCACTCATGCGTGAGTGCCGCTTTGACGCATCGTTCGATTTCAAATATTCAGAACGGCCCGGAACATTCGCAAGCCGCCACTACCCGGACAATATCCCGGAAGAGGAAAAAATCCGCCGTCTGAACGAAATGATAGCCCTGCAGAGCGAACTGTCTCTGCAGTGCAACCGCGAATGCATCGGCAAGACTTATCAGGTCCTGACCGAGGGCTATTCCAAACGTTCCCGCCAGCAGCTGTACGGACGGACCGAACAGTTGCGCACAGTTGTCTTTGACAAAGGCAGTCACAAGCCTGGCGATTTTGTCAATGTCATCATCACCGATGCCACAAGCGCCACCCTTTTCGGCACTGAAACGGAATAGGTTCTGGAGTGTTACCCGACACTCAAAAGTGAAAAAAAACAAAAACACTTGACAAGGGGGGTGCCGAGGTATTATCTTTGCCGCCTTGAATAAGGCACGCGCACGCACGAGAATGCTTATTGACAACAACTACACCTGTCCGCTGTGCGGCGGCAAAGGACTGACTGAACATGCAAAGTGTACTGACTTCATGGTCAGTTACGAGCAGTTCACTCTGCTTCGTTGCCCCAATTGCGGGGTGGTCCACACGGCAGAAGCTCCCGACGAATCCCTTACAGGCAATTACGACAAGATCAGTCTGAAACTCAAACAGAGTGACAATCCAAGCGGTCTGCTTAACGTCCTGTTCTACCATGTGCGCAGAGTCATGCTGAAACGTAAGGCCAGACTGGTTGAAGACATGGCTTGCCGTGACACAGGCAGCCTGCTCAACTATGGAGCCAAGACGGGTTACTTTTCCAACTTCATGGAAAACAGGGGATGGAATGTGACATCAATCGAAAAATATCATGTGGAACGCCAGTTCTCCCTTGAAATGTTCCATCACCGTATGCTCGATGTTCCTGAAATGGATGTGCTTGGAGAACAGTCGTTCGATGTCATTACCCTGTGGCATGTGTTCGAACACAACTACCACCCCAAGGAACTGCTGGACCGTTTCTACCGTCTTCTACGCCCTCAGGGTGTCCTTATTATGGCATGTCCCAATCTGAATTCATACGATGCTGCCTTTTATGGAGACAAATGGGCGGGATATGATGTCCCCCGCCATCTGTGGCATTTCAATCCGTCATCTCTGGCAAATCTGGCCGGCAGACACGGTTTCATTCTCATGCATCACGAATTGCTTCCCTATGACAGTTTCTACATTTCCATACTGTCAGAAAAGAATCGCGGAAGCAGATTCTACATACTCAAAGGCATGTTGCGCGGCCTTGGATTCTGGGCGAAATCCCTTGGACACCGCGGACAGAGCAGTTCAATAGTTTACGTTTTCCGCAAGAAATAATCATGGCTGAAAAAGAAAAGAAGAAAAAGAAGAAGGTCATAGACCTGCTGTTCATAACATCATGTATCAGCACCTGGCTGGTCCTGCTGCTCATAGCTCTGGTATGCATGCTGCTGTTGTCTGCCGGAAAACTGTCAAGCAATCTCAGACAGGAGATGACGGTAGAGGTAATCCTTGATGAGGGAATTCAGGATGCCCAGATCCTCAGTCTGGAACAGACGCTCAAGGCAAGACCTTACTGTCTGGAGCTGAAACATATCACTAAGGAACAGGCACTTGAAGACATGAGTGCCCAAATGGGCACTGACCCCAGCATGTTTCTGGGCTACAATCCGTTCTACGCTTCCCTGGAGATGAAGCTCCAGCCGGATTACGCCTGTTCTGACAGTCTGGAATGGATAGCAAAGCAGATAAACGCAATGGAAAGCGTCAGTGAAGTGACCTGGCAGAAACAGCTCATGGACATTGTGAACAGCAACATAAGCAAGATAGCCGGAGTGCTGTTCATTCTTGCCCTGATTCTCTCACTGGTGTCGGTGGCACTCATAAACAACACTATCAAACTGACAATCTATTCACAGCGTTTCACTCTGTATTCCATGAAACTGGTCGGTGCCAAGTGGTCGTTCATAAGACGCCCGTTCATTTGGAGAAACGCGCTGATAGGCATAGTATCGGCCCTTCTGACTTGCGCGACAATCTGGTTCGGCATGAAATATGCAATCAGGCAGGAGCCGTGGCTGGCCACGCTTTCGGGAAAGGAGATAATGATTCCCACCATGGCAGTGGTCACTTTAACAGGTCTTCTCATCACCTGCCTGTGTGCACTGCATTCAGTCAACCGTTTCCTCAGGATGAAATCAGGGGAACTGCATTTCGTATAACAGAAATTTCAATAATATGGACAAGAAAAAATTCGCTTTTTCAAAGACCAACTACATCATGATTGCAGTTGGCGTTGCAATCATCATCATCGGCCTCCTGCTTATGACCGGGCCAAGTTGTACCAACCAGGCATGGGAGCCCGACATTTTCAGCGCACGCCGTGTCAAGGTAGCTCCGATAGTTACTCTGATTGGTTTTCTGGAAATAATTGCCGCCATTGCATATAAGCCCAAGGACAAGAAAAACAATAACTCTGAAGCATGACCTGGATTGAATCACTGCTTCTGGGACTTCTCCAGGGGCTTACCGAATACCTGCCCATAAGCAGCAGCGGACATCTGACCATTGCCGCATCACTGTTCGGAATTGACGGGGAACAGAACCTTGCGTTCAACGTCCTGGTACATGTGGCCACAGTACTCAGCACTCTTGTCATTCTGTGGAAGGAGGTTGCGTGGATACTGCGTGACATTTTCAGCCGTCAGTCGTGGAAAAGCTACAACGGGCTGAACGAAGGTACACGTTATGCCATAAACATTGTCATATCCATGATTCCGGTGGGCATTGTGGGACTTTTCTTCAAGGACAGAATTGAAGAGGTTTTCGGTTCCGGCACCACCATTGTGGGATGCATGCTGCTTGTCACAGCCACTCTGCTCATTTTCTCATACTGCGCCAAACCGCGCCAGAAGGAGAACATATCCGGATTTCATGCATTTGTGATTGGCATTGCCCAGGCTGTAGCCGTACTGCCGGGACTGTCACGATCCGGCTCAACCATTGCAACCGGACTCCTGCTGGGCAACCGTAAGGACAAATTGGCCCAGTTCTCTTTCCTGATGGTTATCCCGCCCATTCTGGGTGAAGCACTGCTCGATGCCAAGGACCTGATTGAACAAGCTGGCTCAGGCGCATCGGCCTCCGGCACAACCGGAATAGGTGTATTGGCCATAGGATTCCTGGCAGCATTCGTTTCAGGTATGGCGGCCTGTAAATGGATGATTTCCATTGTACGCCACGGCAAACTTGTCTGGTTCGGCATATACTGCGCAATTGCAGGTATTCTCACTCTTGTTCTGCTATGAATTTCCAGGAGGGGGAGATACTATGCTTTGACAAGCCGTACCGCTGGACCTCGTTCGACGTGGTCGGACGCATAAGGCGTCTTCTGTGTCGGAAAATGGGTGTGAAGAAGCTCAAAGTAGGGCATGCAGGTACTCTTGACCCGCTTGCCACAGGAGTGCTCATTGTTTGCACAGGACGCGCCACCAAACAGATAGAGACACTTCAGGCCGGCACCAAGGAATATGTTGCAACGCTCCGTCTGGGAGCCACCACCCCGTCTTTTGACCTGGAGAAACCCATCGATGCCACTTACCCGACCGACCACATTACCAGGGAACTGGTTGAAAAGGCACTGGATACTTTCAAGGGTGAGATCCAGCAGATCCCTCCAACGTTTTCAGCATGTAAGGTCGATGGAAAGCGCGCATACGAAATGGCCCGTAAGGGAAAGGATGTGGAACTGAAGCCCAAGACGCTGATCATTGACGAAATAGAGCTTCTTGACTGCAGTCTGCCCGATATAACCATTCGCGTAGTATGCAGCAAAGGCACATACATCCGAGCTCTGGCACGTGACATAGGACAGGCGCTGGACAGCGGAGCCCATCTGACAGCCCTCAGACGGACCCGGGTGGGTAACTACGGTATCAAAGATTGTCTGGACCCCGAGCACTTCATTGAATGGCTTGACAACCAGACAATCGAGATGAATCAAACAGAAGAATAAATACAAACAACACATAATATGAAACTTTCTCAATTCAAGTTCAAACTTCCCGAAGACAGGATAGCCAAATATCCTACACCACACCGTGACGAATCAAGACTGATGGTCGTTCACCGCAAGACCGGCCAGATAGAGCACGTCATCTTCAAGGACATACTTCAGTATTTTGATGAAAATGACGTATTCGTATTCAATGACACCAGAGTCTTCCCGGCCCGTCTGTACGGCAACAAGGAAAAGACCGGTGCTGAAATCGAGGTCTTTCTGCTCCGTGAACTGCGTGAGGAAAACCTTCTTTGGGATGTTCAGGTCGATCCGGCCCGCAAGATCCGCATCGGAAACAAGCTCTATTTCGGTGAGGAGGGTTCAATGGTGGCCGAAGTCATAGACAACACCACTTCGCGCGGACGTGTGCTCCGTTTCCTTTATGACGGACCACACGATGAATTCAAGAAGGCATTGTACGCCCTTGGCGAAGCCCCCATTCCCACATATCTGAAACGTAAATCCGAAGAGGATGACTTTGAACGTTTCCAGACCATTTTCGCAACCAACGAAGGTGCTGTCACAGCACCGACCGCCGGTCTTCATTTCAGCCGCGAACTTATGAAACGTATGGAAATCAAGGGTATTGAAAGCGCATTCCTGACCATGCACTGCGGCCTTGGCAATTTCAGGGAGATCGATGTCGAAGACCTGACCAAGCACAAGATGGAATCTGAAGAGATGTACGTGACCGAGAAGTGCACAGAAATCGTAAACCGTGCCAAACTGGCGGGCCACAAGATCTGCGCTGTGGGAAATACAGTCAACCGTGCACTTGAAACGGTTGTCGGAACAGACCACCTGATCAAGCCGTTCGAGGGCTGGACCAACAAGTTCATTTTCCCTCCCTACACCTTCAATGTTGCAGACAGCATGATCAGCAATTTCCAACTGCCGGAATCAATCCAGCTCATGCTGACCTGTGCATATGGCGGTTATGACCTGGTCATGGATGCCTACAACACAGCCGTCAGGGAAGGATACCGTTTCGGCTGCTACGGTGACGCCATGCTTATCCTGGACTGATTCAACAGGAATGAACACCGTATACCTGTCACTTGGTAGCAATCTGGGAGACCGCAGGGCTCTTCTGGAACAGGCTTTGGAGCTGATTGGCTGTAAAGTCGGGCAGATTGTGCGGGCATCGGACTTCATTGAGACTCAGCCCTGGGGCTTTGAGAGTGAGAACGCCTTCCTCAATCTGGCGGCTAAAGTCGGAACTGAGTTGTCCCCCATTGAGGTGCTGCATGCCACACAGGACATTGAGCGGCAGCTTGGCCGTACTGAAAAAAGCTGTTCGGGACATTACCATGACCGCCCCATTGACATTGACCTGCTCATGTATTTTGATGCCGATGGCAACGAGACCGTTGTCAGCACCCGGGAACTGACACTGCCGCACCCGCTCATGCGCAAACGCCAGTTCGTCATGGAACCCTTGGGACAGATAGCCCCGGAACTTGTAAACTGAATCAGGGATATGGCAGACAATTATCTGGAGAACCACTACGAGGAATATCTCAAGCGCAAGGCAGCCTGGGAAAAGTCCCGCAGTCACCTGCCAAAGGCGCAAAGACCGGAGAAACCTGAAGACGAAGCTCTGTAAACCGGAAACAGATTATGGGAGTAGTAATAAGACAGTCACTGAAAGGAACGGTGCTGACCTACATCGGGGCGGCAATAGGATTTGTAACCCAGTTCTTCATAGTCACTGAATTCCTTGAACCCGAAATCATAGGACTGACCAAGGTGTTCTATGAGGTAGGTGCCTTCTGCGCCAGTTTCGCTCTGTTGGGCATAATGGCTGCCGGAATGAGATTCTTCCCTTATTTCAAGGACCCGGAAAAGCAGAACAACGGATTCTTCTTCTACTATCTCATGGTTCCGCTTATTGGAACCGTCCTGATATCGGCCATCTACTGTCTGTGCAAACAGCCGGTCATTTCGTTCTTCGGAAAGGATTCCGACCTTTTCACCGATTTCTTTTATCTGGTCATACCTCTCATTCTTATCCTGACTCTGTGGCAGGCACTGGAGAACTACTCGAATATAAATCTGCGCATTGCCGTTCCAAAGGGTGTAAGGGAAGTCGGTCTGAGAATATTCCTGCTCTGCTCATATCTGCTGTACGCATTCGGCTACATAGGTGTATCCGGACTGGTTCTGGCAGTTCTGGTTTCATACGGACTCTGTCTGCTCATCAATGCGGTCTATGTATCCAGGACACAATGCGTGTCGCTCAGGCATGACCCCAAATTCATTACTCCTGATTTGAAAAGCCAGTACCTCAAGTACTCAGGATTCCTGATTCTTGCGGCAATCAGCGGAAACCTGATGAACCAACTTGACGTGTTCATGCTGTCATCGGTCAGGGAGCAGGGCATGTACGGAGTGGGAATATACACCATCGCATATTACATGGCAAACGTCATTGACATGCCATCGCGCTCAATCCAGGCCATATCCACACCTCTTGCCGCCGATGCCCTGAAACGCGGTAACTTTGATGAGGCCAACCGGCTGTATAAGAAGGTCTCCATTCACCAGCTCATGATTTCCAGCTTGCTGCTGCTCATAATCTGGATAAACATGGATAACATCTATGCCATCATTCCTAATGGCGAGACTTACTGCCAGGGCCGATATGTAGTGCTGTTCCTTGGCCTGTCCAAGATCATTGTCACCACGCTGGCATTTGGCGGAATCCTGATCCAGTTCTCCAAATACTATTACTGGACACTGTTCATATCCATTTTCATCACCATTTTGAGCATTGGAACCAATCTGTATTTCATTCCCCGCATGGGAGTGGCCGGTGCAGCTCTCGCAACACTCATTGCAACTGTAATAAGCTACAGCTATCAGCAGTTCCTGGTGCAGAGAAAAGTGCACGGCAATCCTTTCACCTGGAAAACCGTATGGATGATTCTGATCGTTGCAGGTCTTTGGGGACTGAATTTCCTGATTCCATCGGTGTCACATGTGTCTCCATGGCTTGACATTGCCATGCGTACCACAGTCATCGGACTGATCGGACTTGCAGCCGTTTACCTGCTGCAGATCTCACCAGAATTGAACAATATCGTAAACAAGTACAAAAACAGAATACTATGCAGGCAATAATACTGGCTGCCGGAATGGGCAAACGGCTTGGTGAAAAGACCAAGGACAACACCAAGTGCATGCTTGAAGTCAATGGCATCAGACTCATTGACCGTGTCCTTGAATATCTGCACCGCCTTCAGGTTTCCCGCGTGGTCCTGGTCGTGGGCTACCAGCGGCAGAACGTAAAGGATTATGTCGGAGACAATTACCACGGCACTCCAATAGTCTACGTAGACAACGAAGTCTATGACAAGACCAACAACATCTATTCCCTGTATCTGGCAAAAGACTACCTGGTTGCCGAGGATACAATCCTTCTGGAATCGGACCTGATATATGATTTCGGCGTTCTCGAAGCTCTGATGTCCGATGCTTATCCCAACATAGCCCTTGTGGACAAATACGAAAGCTGGATGGACGGGACCGTTGTCACTATTGACAGCGACAACCGGATTACCCGCTTCATTGACAAGTCAGGTTTCAGATATGATGAAATAAAGTCATACTACAAGACCGTCAACATATACAAGTTCAGCAAGGAATTTTCAGAGCGATACTATGTTCCGTTCCTTACGGCCTATTGCATTGCCTTGGGCCAAAACGAATACTATGAGCAGGTACTGAGAATCATTCTGGACCTGAAGGCCGCTCCCATCAAGGCCCTGCCCCTTACCGGACAAATCTGGTACGAGATTGATGACATCCAGGATCTGGACATAGCCCAGGGCATGTTCGCCCCGACAGACGAAGAACGCTTCAAGGCAATATCATCCAGATACGGCGGTTACTGGCGTTATCCGCAGATGCTGGATTTCTGCTATCTGGTCAATCCCTATTTCCCACCTCAGAGAATGATCGACGAGATCAAAGCCAGCTTTGAAACACTGATGCGCGAATATCCTTCAGGCATGTCGGTCAACACACTTCTTGCTTCCAAGAACTTTGGGGTCCGACAGGAATTCATTGCAGTAGGAAACGGAGCTGCAGAGCTTATCAAGGCCTGCATGGAAAAGCACTGTCGGAAACTGGGCAACATTCTCCCTACATTTGAGGAGTATCCCAACCGTGTAGCCTCTGAAAACGTAATCCAGTTCACGCCCCGGACTCACGATTTCAAATACACAGCCAAGGACCTCACCGATTTCTTCGATGGAAAGGACATAGACACACTGCTGCTCATCAATCCGGACAATCCGTCCGGCAACTACATTCCATTTGATGACCTGCTTTCACTTATCGAATGGACCGGACGCAAAGGCATCATGTTCATAGTTGATGAATCATTCGTCGATTTTGCAAAGGTCGAAGGAAAGTACTCATTGCTGAACAATCGGATTCTTGCCGACAATCCGCATCTCGTAGTGGTAAAGAGCATAAGCAAATCATATGGCGTACCGGGATTCAGACTCGGAGTCATTGCATCGGGTAATACTGAAATGATTGCATCGGTCAAGAAAGAGGTCGCCATATGGAACATAAACTCATACGGAGAGTTCTTCATGCAGATTCTGGAAAAGTATCATAAAGATTATACCAATGCATGCGAGTCATTCCGTAAGGAAAGGGAACTGTTCTTCAAGGAACTTCAACAGGTTCCTTTCCTTGAGGTATTCCCAAGCCAGGCCAACTATTTCCTGTGCAAGGTCAACGGGCGGCTGACATCGCACGAACTTGCTCTTGAACTGCTCAAACATAATATCCTGATCAAGGACTGCAGTTCGAAACACGGCTTTGACGGAGCCGGTTACATACGTCTTGCCGTACGCGACAGGCATGACAATGAATATCTGGTCAAGACTCTTCTTTCCTTATGAGAATAACAATCTGTGGAGGCGGTTCACTGGGACATGTCTGCGCCGGATTCCTTGCTTCGAATCCTGACAATGAAGTTTCAATACTTTCCGGACATCCCGACTCATGGCAGAAGGAAATCACGGTAGAGGATTGCAACGGAATAACCTTCAAAGGCCGTCTTTCAACCATATCATCCCATGCCGGTACCGTAATCCCAAATTCCGATATCGTCCTGTTGTGCGTACCCGGCTATCTGATATCCGATATCCTGACCGCCATAAGACCATATATCGGCAATGCATCTGTCGGTTCAATAGTATCAAGCACAGGCTTTTTCTTTCAGGCACACAGGATACTTGACCGTTCCACGGGACTGTTCGGTTTCCAGCGTGTCCCGTTCATAGCCAGAGTCAGGGAATACGGCAAATCAGCATTGCTGCTGGGATATAAGCCGAATCTCCTTATGGCGGTTGAAAACATTTCTGATACGGAACGGTTCAGAATCTCGATCTCGAATCTGTTCAAGACACCTGTTGCTTTACTTGACAATTATCTCGAAGCTGCACTTTCAAACAGCAATCCCATTCTGCACACCGGACGTCTGTATTCAATGTTCTGCGGACATGAAAACGAGCTGTTCGACCACAACATCCTTTTCTACAAGGAATGGACGGATCAGTCATCCCAATGTCTCATTGATATGGACCGTGAATTCTTCATGCTTCTTGACAAGCTTGAGGTCCATGGCATCAGACCGTTACTTGATTATTACGAAAGCCATGATGCCGTATCGCTCACAAATAAAATCTCCAGTATCCCTGCCTTCCAGAATATCCTCAGTCCAATGACAGAAACGGAAGGAGGATGGAAGATTGACTGGAACAGCCGGTACTTCACTGAAGATTTTCCATTCGGCCTGAGTTTCATCAAAACCTTATGTGATTCAAACAACATAGATGCTCCAGTCATTACCAAAGTATATGAATGGGGCATAGCCAATATTTCCAGAAATGATTTACGGTAAAGAAACTCCTGCCCAAAAGACCATCAGACTGGCAAAAGAGGTATTGTTCGGCTCGCTTGCCCATCTTCTTGACCTTTTCATCCCAGTAAGGAAGAAGACCTGGATATTCGGTGCCGATTACGGCTTTTCATATAAGGAGAATTCCAAATACCTGTTTGAATACATGGTGGCAAACCATCCGGACTTTGACTGCACTTTCGTGACAGACAGCGAGGCAGTCAGAAAAATGCTGGGAGAAAGACATCTGCCATGCGTATTGAATGATTCTCTGAAAGGAATCCGGAAGATTGTCAGAGCCGATGCCGTGTTCTGCTCACAGAATATGAACGACATCCGTTACGCGTTCAAGAAGAGGAACAGGACATATTACTACATGTCCCACGGCCAGGCATACAAGAACTGCAGAGAAACATTGCCAAAGAATCTAATCAAAAGGATTTCCACAATCCAGAAGCTTAAGAACAATACGGAAGCCTTCTTCTGCGGCACATATTCTGTTGCCGATTCCGAATTCGTGCCGGCCACATCGGATTTCCTGTCCCCACATATGGCCACCTGTATAGGACACTCTGTCCCTGTTGAAGTCGTTGGCATGCCCAGAAACGATATTCTGCTGTCTGACAATGATTCCAATGCCAGAATATGGCCCGAACGGTTTCCCGGAAAGAAAATAGTGACCTATATGCCCACTCACAGACTTTATGGTAAAGGTCAGGTGACTCCGACACCGTTCCGCAACAATGCAGCTGTCCAACAGTGGTTAAGGGAAAACAATACAGTTCTGCTGATCAAACAGCATCCCAACATGGTCAGGAACATGACTGACATATTCAGTAATGATGTCATCATTGACATATCAAAGGAAAAGAATGACCCTCAGTATATTCTCAAATATACAGATGTGCTCATATCTGACTATTCCAGCGTATTCATTGACTATCTCATGCTGAACCGACCGGTTATCTTCTACATATATGACAATTATGCCGATGTCGAAGGTGCCATGTACGATATTGACGGAGATTTCCCAAATAATTTCTGCTATAATGAAGGTGAACTCTTCGAGAAGATTAAAGAGTCCGTCATTTTACCTCAATCAACAGCGCCATCGGCTGAAACCATAGCTAAATACCATAAGTTCGTTGACAGCAACTCATGTGAGAGGTATTTCAAAGCAGTAATGAAAGGAAAATACAGGTCGTGAATATCAGACCTTGCGCAGGAATTCCAACCGGGTGCCGAAAACCCAACTTGTGTACTTTGACCTCTCCAGCAACCCTATTATCTGTCTCAGCAACATGATGACAGCAACCGACAGCAAAGGGGCGATGACATAGCCTGTCAGGGCATGGACAGTATCGGGAACAATATCATAGAAAACAGGATTGGCAAGCAACATTACTTTATTCAAGGCCTTCTCTATGACAAAAGTCTGGAGCACATACAAGGCCAGCGTCTTCTTTCCTGTTTCAATGAAAAAAGCTTGAACACGTTCCGGCAGCAGACCCTTTATCCTGAAAAAGAACTGGGACATCACAAATGCACCTGTCACTGCCAGAATGAACCGGAATGCATACACGGCCAAGGCCATGGCATCGGATTTCCAGGCATCATAGCCGACTTGCCAAGGAGTATAGGCCGATTTCCAGAAACAGAGTCCTGTTACGAAGGCTATGATCAGCAATATGGAACATCGGCCTTTAACAATGAATGGCCTGCCGGAAAGGAAACCTATACAGAAGAATGGAAACAGATAGAACATGTTCCATGGCACTTCGAAATAATGGAACAGCGCAACAATGGCCAACATGACAGGAATCTGACATACAGGCCTGAGTCTTCTGATCGGAATGCAGATGAGACTGCTTATGAAGACTGCCCACAGAAAATAGAACACGCTCCATGAACAGTTGACCAGATTCCAGAAGACAATTGGAACGAGCAGCATTCCTGTCTTATTCAGCAACAGCTCTTTCAATGAGTATTTATTGCAGGACTGTTGAAAGAAATAACCGCTCAGAATCATGAAAAGCGGTAAATCATAAGTCCTGAAAAAGGTATGGATCCATACCGGACTGTCGAACTTCCCAGCCGACAAAGCCGTGATGGTATGCCCCCAGATTACACCCCATATCAGCAGACCTTTAACAAAATCCACATTTTCGTTTCTTGCATTTGAAGCAGTCATAGGTCAGGAGAAGTCAAAGTGCCTTATAGTGTTTTGCAATGAACCGGAATACCGGTTTTCTGAGGAACGGTGGAACGCAGGTCCGGAATGCACGGACCATTTTCTTGCGGCGTATCTGGGACTTGCGCTCACGACTGATATCAACGCCCCGCGATTCGATGATGTCATACATTTCATTGGCCGATTCAACAAAATGCCGGTATGTAGCTCCATCGGTCATCTCGACTGTGGCAATGAGCCGGTCATAGTAGACGAACAGGGAACCGGACAGGTAAAAATGCGACAGCTGCTCAAAATCAGCAGCATAACGGTAACGTGTGTCAAACTTGTGTGAACGGAGCAGTTCCAGTTTTACGAATGTAGCCTGATGTGATATGCTCATGCGGTTGTTGATATACGCTTCCTTGGGCTTCACCAGATACGATCCGTATTCCAGAACCTGCATGGAATTGCCGTACACCACATCGGCCTCATTGTGATTTCGGATGAATGCGGCCACATCACTTACCACATGATTGTCAGAAAAGACATCACCGGCATTCATGAACAACAGCCATTCTCCCGTTGCGGCATCAATGCCCTTGTTCATTCCAAAATAGATACCGCCGTCCCTTTCGCTTACATAATATGCTATGCGTTCCCGATACCTTTCAATGATGTCCTGAGCATGGTCAGTACTGCCCCCATCAATGACAATATAGTCAAGGTTATCATAATCTTGAGCCGATACTGACTGTAGCGTCTTCTCAATTATGTCATGAGTATTGAATGACACCGTTACAACTGATATGCGGGGACTGTCCATGACTTACAGATTTGCGAACAGATCACGTATTGACAGAAGAAAACCCTTCTTGAAACAAAGCCATTCAATAATCAGGAAATTGCTCCAATACAAATCATGACTCTTTGCCCACATACGGACTGTACGGAACGATTTCAGACGGTTCCTCCAGCGGCTATGGTCTTTCTTCTGGCTGATGCTTGACTCCTCAATAGCATAATGGTACATGGCCCTGTCAACCGATGCTGTCCTGTTGCATGCCAGAAGTGAGCACAGGAGGAAACAGCTGTCTTCAGCACTGCGGGTATTCGGGAAACTGATGTCCCAATCCTGCAGAAACTGGCGTTTATACAGGAAAGTGGTGAAATATGATTTGTACCGCTTCAGAAAAGACAAACGGTCAAACTCGCCATCGGGAACCATGGGATTGCGCATGATGTCGCTATGCCCGTCCGTATAGTCCATTGAAATGTGACAATATGCCATCTCGGCGTCATTCCTGTGGGCCGCCTCATACAGACTGGAACAGAAATCCGGTTCTACCGTATCATCGCTGTCAACAAAGCCAATGTATTCGCCCGATGCCTTCTGCATGCCAAGATTCCGCGCTTCACCAGGACCTTTGTTCTCCTGGTTATCGGCAAAGACGAAATGCATATCAGGATATTTTCCGGCATAAGCCTTTGCCATTTCCATACTCCCGTCATTGCCATGGTCATCAACAAGGACAAGTTCCACGTCATCCAAAGACTGGGCGCGCAATGAATCAAGGCAGGAGATTATCCTGTCAGCCGCATTGTACACCGGAATGATGACGGAAACCTTCATGAGTTATTTCCTTACCCTACGTCTTATTGCCATAAAGACGACAATTACCATGACCGCGTACATTATGAGAATACATATGGTAGCGATCGTATTGCCTGTCCTCACGCTATCCGGATCAAATTCAAAATGTATGCTGTGATTTCCGGCAGGGACATTCATGGCACGCAACACATAGTTGACGCGGTAGTGATCGGCCGGCTTGCCGTCAATGCTGGCCTTCCAACCGTAGGGATAATATATCTCCGAGAACACGATTGTGCCGGCAGACTGAGCCGAATACTCATAGTCAAGGCTTTTCGGGGTATATGACAACAAATGCACCTGAGCATCCGGGCCGGCAAAGGCCGATGCAGCGGCATACTGTTCAAACGACCTGTCAGTGACGGCTGTAGTATGCAGATCCATCTTGTCAAGAGCATCGATTTCCTGATTGGCATCGTCCACCAGCTGAACCTTTTCAACGAACCACGCATTTCCCATGGCATTGGGATTACGCATGGGCTGGACGCTTCCGTCATCGGCTTTGGTAATGAAATACTTGGTGTTCAGCATGTCAAGCACAGGCATGTGCATCTGGCTCAGATGACGGTCAATGAGGTCCTGATAACGGCGCAGCTTGGCAGCACTGTATCCACCTACTGACTTGAGATAGTATGATGTTCTGGCATCATTGAAGGTATTGGTTGCCAGATTCATTACACGGAAATTGGGATCGGGATCGGACAGCAGCTGTTTTTCGTACGGCTGCATGGCGAAGGCATCGTTCTTCTGTCGGTCCGATACAAAATTGTCATTGTTGAAATAGCGCTGGTCAACAGGCCACATGTCAGCAAGAACCAGAACCAGAAGCACGGTAACTGTCCAGCCCTTCCTTATCCAACCCTTCTGTGTTATCCATAACAGTGAGGCGGTAAGGAGTATGAACAGCATGGAACGCAGGGAGTCACTTACCAGCAGCGACTTGCGGGCATCAAGAATACCCTGATAGACGAATTCCGGCAACTGTGATGCGATTCTGGCATCATTGGGTGACTTGAAATCAAAGAAAGCACCTGAGAACAAAGCCAGAATAAGACAGATACCCGCGGTGATTCCCGCAGCCATGTATATTCCTCTGGTAATCGAAGCCTTCCCGACGGTATCCTTTCCGTCCATGCAGTCAAACAGTTCCTTGACAGCCAGGAAGCCCAGCAACGGCATTGTAATCTCAGCTACTATCAGGATGGACGACACCGCACGGAACTTGCTGTACATGGGGAAATGGTTGAAGAAGAATTCCGTAAGGGGCATGAAATGGAAACCCCACGCCAGCATGACCGAGAATAATGTAGCCGCTGCCATTGCCCATTTGTACGGACCACGAACAATAATCAGGCCCAACACGAACAGGAAGCAGACTACAGCTCCAATATAGACATTGCCGGCCGTAAACGGCTGATCACCCCAATACAGGGGCACACTCTGACAGAACTGTGCTGCCGAACGGGAATCAACTCCATTCTTGACAAGGTCCTTATACAGCGGAGAATCCTTTCCCAAATCAACGGTTGAAGCTCCTCCCATGGCACCGGGAATCATGAAACTCAGAGATTCACCAATACCGTAACTGTACTGTGTGGCATAGTCCAGACTGAGTCCGCCATCGGACTTGGCACCCGGTTCATCCTGTGACAGGTCAGAATGTCCGCCACGCATTGTCTCGGCCAGATATTCCTTATTGGCCAGCATGTTCGAACTCTTTGCACCAATGCCGATACCTACGGATACTGCAAACAGAAGAGTGCCGATGACCAGATCCTTGATCCTTTTCTCCCTTATATGGATGAACAGTTCCGCTATCCAGAACATGCCTATCAGCATGAACATGTAATATGCCATCTGCACATGTTTGGTAAAGCCCATGCAGGTGAAGAACATGGTCAGAATCACTCCAATCCCGTATTTTTTGCGGAATATCAGGTAGAATCCGCCAATAACCAGTGATATGTATGATATGGTGACCGGCTTTCCCAGATGTCCTGCGGCGATTATTATCAGGAAATATGACGAGAACGTCATTGCAACCGCTCCTGCAATGCTCAGCCATTTGTCAATGTCGAAAGACCTGAGCATGAAATAGAAACAGAACAGGTAGAAAATCAGGATCCATGCCGGATGCTGCCCGTTTGAGCCTCTGAGAAGGAAGTTCTGTATCGGTCTGATCAGGTTGTCAGAATTGAATTTTCCACCGCCAATCTGATAATTGGGCATACCTGAGAACATGGAGCCTGTCCAGAATGAATGGTCTCCTGTTTCCTTTGCGAACTGGACACCTTCATGCATGGCCGAAACAGCATTGATATTGTCACCGGCATACACCACCTTACCCTGAAGAGATGGAGCGCAATAAATGAAAGCAAGGGCAAAGAACAGGATGGAAGCGGCAATCAGAGCCCCGTATTTTTTCAAAAATGAATCCTTCATACAGTAATATGGGATAGTTGTTATTTGTTCATAAAAGCAAGACGGGAAGTCTTTTCCATAAGACGTGCGGCACGCGTCCTGTTATAGGCAGACTCGCCGTTCAACTGGTCAAAGAAGTCTGTCAGGCCCTGTTCGCCGGCACCTGATTTGAGAATATGCACAATACAGAGATCCTGTACGGCAACAGTTGATGAAATTATGTCGATATCAGTGCCCCCTATCTCAAGAGTAGCAAGCTGGTAGGCATCATCGGAACTGATTTTCTTAAGTTCCTCTATATCGCCAAGAGTCTTGAAACCAAGATATTTGAAAAGGCTCAGATAAGGCATGAGAGAGGCTTCATGTATCTCAGCCTGATTGATGGCTGCAATTCGCCTGTTAAGCTTGTCAAAAGGCTTCATGTTGAGATAACTGCGGAAGGTATCAATATCGAGCGCCACCTCGCAGAACTTGCCGCTGGCGACAAGATTCTGAACCTGACGGCGATAGTCATTTACAGCTGTACGGATACGGGAGAATTCGTCATCGGCCAGTTCAAGTACACCTGCCAGACGATTCATGTTCCTCAAATGCTCAATAGGAATCTCTACATCACCCTTGTAACCACAGTCATGGTTCATGTTGGCCCACATGTGCTGCAAGGTTGTCCTGAGCTGAATCTCGAAACGTATCGTGTTGATTTCAGGATGTTCAGGATCAAAGTACATTGACTTGGGAATACGGCATACGTAATGCAGGGACATGTATCCGAAACTGTCCAGCTGATGCATCTTGCGCTTGTCGACCGAATTATCCCAGTCAATCTCAAAACTGTTTTCCGCAAGAGCGGCAACCTTGTCAACATCGTCAGTATAGAAAGTTATGACACGGGCGCCTACAATATCGGTGATATCGGACAGACAGCTGTACTTGCGACCTTTAAGTTCCAGTTTTCCAGCCAGACTCTTCTCCTCCTTGACACGTCCCTCAACGGCAGTAACCAGTATGCCGTTCCTGTTGAGAAGATCGCGTATGCAACCTAATGATATCTCCAGAACCTTTTCGAATGACTCTTTACGCTCCCTGTATTCTTCAAGCATCATATTGCAATGAAGATCAAGGCCATACTTTTCGACACTGTCCTGTTCCATATTATATTCATTCAAGATATCTTTCACGCAACGTCCGGATCTGGGCGTCAGTCACTCCAAGAGCTACTCTCAGATAATCAAAAAGCGATCCGTACTGATTTTCCATTGCGTCAAGAGCCATACAGAAATACTCGACATTGGCCCCGACGAATGTACGGATAACCTTCTGGGTCTCAGGATCTTCAATCTGCATGTCTCGAATCACTCTCGCAACCTGGTTGGAATAGAGGATGTTGGAAATGTCGTAGTCACGTACAATGCTTTCCCTGTCACAACCTAATGCCGTCAGAACAAGCGCAGCTCCAACACCCGTACGGTCCTTTCCCTGTGAACAATGCCACAACACAGCCCCGTCATCGGTATCAAGCACAAGTTTCATGAACCTGGCATATTGGCTTTGGGCAAGAGGCTGCATTGTCAGATCAAGGTACATCTGCTTTGCAAGCTGTCTGACAACAGGCGTGGACGAGCGCTTTATGAGCATTTCAAGAGGATCGCCGTCAACGTCATCGCCCATAATGTCACGCCAGATAGCTCCATTGGAATCAATCATCGGAAGATGGACATTCCTGGCTCCGGGAATATCCCGGTCAGGCGAAAGCATGACCTCGTGGTCAGAACGGAAGTCCACTACGGTCCGGACTCTATATTCATTCTCAAGAAGGTCAATATCAGAGTCCGATGCCTGAACAAGCGCAGCACACCGCAAGAGCAAACCGTGCCTGACAGTTCGCCCTTCACAGTTCACAATCCCCCCAAGATCTCTGAAATTCTGAATTCTTTCGGGTATTCGCATGGTCCTGCCCCGAAAGATCAGATTATCCTGATGATATTGGAAAAACCGGTTATATCAAACACTTCCTTGACCTGTGGTGTCATGCCTTTCATGACCATACTTCCGCCACGTGCATTTACACTTTTCTGGAGCATGAGGAACATTCTCAGTCCTTGGCTTGACGTATACTCCATGGCTGAACAGTCAAGTGTGATTTCCGGTTTCTCGCCCTGCATGAGAGGTTCGATATCCTTCTGGAACTGATCTGCATTAGTAGTGTCCAGACGGCCTACAAGAACCACATCGAATTTGTTTTCGTTCTGATTGATTGTTACTTCCATAGTTATCCCATTTTTTGTTTCTATTCCGAATTATGATAATCTCTTCATCATATAGAGATTGTTACAGCCATCTTTATAAACATACCGCAGATCATCCATCATCTGTTTGCACAGGAATATTCCCAAACCGCCTATCTGACGTTCTTCAGCCGACAGGGTAATGTCCGGATCACTTTTAAGAAGAGGGTTGAACCTGACACCGGAATCACGGAAAGAAACTATAAGGGTATTATCCTGAATTTCTGTGCCTACTTCGACGAATCCTGCACCATTCTCGTATGCGTAACTGACAATATTCTCAACAACTTCCTCTACACAAAGTCTTATCTTGAACTCAAGACCCGGATCTGATGGAATATCCGGTGACGACATGATTGTCTCAATAATGATTGCCGACTTTCCTGTAATTGGATCGAATTCTGCTTTCATATCAACAGCGAATGTGCTTCTTGTTCACAAAGATAGTGGAAAAAGAGTATATTTGCGCACATTTAATCAGAAATGAAACGAAGCAGACTCATATCCCATCTTACAGCATTGGCCATCATGGCTATCTGGGGCTGCACATTCGTTTCCACCAAGGTCCTGCTCATGCACGGCCTGACACCGGCCTGGATCTTTCTGATAAGGTTCTCCATCGCCTATATCGGCATGTGGTTCCTTTGTCTGGAATATCCTGAAAAAAAGACCGATGGACATACCATTATCCGCAGCAGCATACTTTCCGGCAGTGCCGTACACGAACTGGTATTCCTTCTGCTTGGCATTTGTGGAGGCTCACTCTATTTTCTCACTGAAAACAACGCCCTGGTATACACTCAGGCATGCAACGTGTCGTTCATAGTCTGTTCAGCGCCATTATTTGTAACAATACTTACCATGTTGTCAAAGAAGCTGTTCAAAGGCGGTTTTTCTGACGGACTTGAAAATGTCAGCCTTTCATGGACTCTTGTCATAGGCACACTTCTGGCATTCAGCGGAATGGCAATGGTGCTTTTCGAAGGAAATCTGAGTCTGTCCCTGAAAGGTGATCTCCTGTCACTTGCCGCTGCACTCTGTTGGGCCATATACAGCCTGTTCATGTGTCAGATGGCGGAACGGTATGGTACGCTCATGGCAACCAGAAAAGTTTTCTTTTACGGCCTTGTAACCATTATACCTGTAATACTTCTTTCACATAATCCTGCTCCGGAACCATCAGTACTCATCAAGACCGATGTCTGGGGCAACCTGCTGTTCCTGGGGTTTGTCGCCTCACTTGTCTGTTTCGTAGGCTGGAACTGGGCCATGACAGGGCTTGGAAATGTGACATCGACAAATTACGTATATCTCAACCCGCTGTTCACCTTAGTCGGAGCCGTGATCATTCTTGGAGAGAGCATGACCGCGACATCGGCCATAGGATCGGCCCTCATACTTCTGGGAGTCATTCTGGCGGGCATAAGAAAAAGTAAATGACAAACTGAAAATCAATATGAAAAAATTGGCAAAAATCGTTACATTCGGAGGCATGTTGGCAGCTATGGCTTCCTGCGCTCCCAAACAGGAAAACAGTGATTTCAAGTATCTGATCGATGAATTCGCCGATCTCAAGATCATCCGCTATCAGATTCCCGGATGGGATGACCTGAGTCTGCAGCAGAAAGAATACGCCTACCATCTTGCCGAAGCTGCAAAATGGGGGCGCGACATCCACTGGGACCAGAACTGCCGCGGCAATCTGGAACTGCGTCACGTTCTTGAAGACATTCTGAACAATTATCAGGGCGATCGTGAATGTCAGGATTTCCAGAACTTCCTTCTTTATTCAAAACGCGTCATGTTTGCAAACGGCATCCACCACCACTATGCAGAAGACAAGATATTTCCAGACTGCAGTCAGGAATATTTCAAATCTCTGATGGAAGCGGCCGGTGACGGTTCAATGTGTGACTTCATCATTCCTTTTGTATATGACAGAAGCCGCATGCAGCGTCGTTCGACCGCCACGACCGGTGACATCGTGCTCCAGTCTTCAGTCAATTTCTACGAAAACGGAGTTACCCGTCAGGAAGTTGAAGATTATTATGCCGCAATCATGGACCCGGATACTGAAACTCCGGTTGCATACGGTCTGAACACTCTGGTAAGCAAAACGGATGATGGCTCAGTCATTGAAAAGACATGGAAATCGGGCGGCATTTACGGACCGGCCATTGACAGGATAATCGAAGAACTTCAAGCCGCATCTCAGGTTGCCGAAAACGATATCCAGAAACATGCCCTTGAACTTCTCATCGAGTTCTACAGGACAGGAGACCTGAAAATCTGGGACGATTTCAACGTAGCATGGGTACAGGATACTCTGGGAACTGTAGATTTCATCAACGGTTTCATAGAGGACTACAATGATCCGCTCGGGCGCAAGGGCGCATGGGAAGGATATGTCAACATCAAGGATCATGAGGCATCACGCCGTACCGAGACCATCAGCGAAAACGCCCAGTGGTTTGAAGACCATTCTCCGGTAAACAATGAATTCAAGAAGAAGGAATGCAAGGGAATAACCGCAAAGGTCGTCAATGCCGTCTGCCTTGCAGGTGACAGCTACCCCTCAACCCCCATCGGCATCAACCTGCCGAATGCTGACTGGATCCGCAAGATGTATGGAAGCAAGTCAGTAACCATTGCCAACATCACCCACGCATACGACTACGCCGCACAGGAATCACCCAACAACATTCTTGATGAATTCGCATACAGCGATGAGGAGAAGGAACTGGAACGCAAATACGGTTCATATGCAAGCGAAGTCCACACCGACCTGCACGAATGTCTCGGACATGGCTCCGGACAGCTTCTTCCCGGTGTCTCATCGACCGCAATGGGTGAATATTCATCAACTCTCGAAGAGGCACGCGCTGACCTGTTCGGACTCTATTTCGCAGCCGACCCCAAACTGGTCGAACTGGGTGTGATGCCCAGTGCCGATGCCTACAAGCCCGAATATGCCAACTTCATCCGCAATGGCCTGTTCGTTCAGTTCAATCGCGTTGAACTTGGCCGACAGAACACCGAAGCCCACATGCAGGACCGTAAGCTCATTGCAGAATGGTGTTTTGAAAAAGGTGCAGCCGAAAACGTCATTGAGAAAATCGTACGTGACGGAAAGACATATTTCGTTGTAAACGACTATGACAAGCTGCGTTCGCTTTTCGGACAGCTTCTCGCAGAAATCCAACGCATCAAGTCAACCGGTGACTATGAAGCCGGCAAGGTCCTGGTTGAAACATATGCCGTCAACATTGACCCCGAATTGCACAAGGAGGTTCTTGAACGTTATGCTGCACTGAATCTGAAGCCCTACGGCGGTTTCATCAACCCTGAAATTGTTCCCGTTACCGACAAGGAAGGAAATATCGTTGACTACGGAATAATCTATTGTGATGACTTCATGGAGCAGCAGCTTGACTACGGCAAGCGCTATCGTGCCCTCTGATACGATTTAACTTATAGCCCGATTGTTTCCTAATAATAATAGGAAACTCCAATACAGTGAACGCTATGGGCAACATGAAAGATCTGGCAAGAAGGATACTGTTGGCTGCAATGGCCATATCAGGTGCCTGGGTGAATCACGGAACTGCCGTGATGGCTCAGGAACCTGTGCCCGGTCAAGTGATCCGCTATTCAATGTCCATCGGCCCCGTCAAGGCTGGCGAAGCAACGCTGACCACAAAATCCACCACCTGGAAAGGACAGAAGGCCTATCAGCTGGAATTGACGGCCAAGACCAACAAGGCCGCTGCCAAAATCTATTTCATGGACGATACACTGAGAAGCACAGTCCTTCCCGGCATAAAGACCGTTTCATTCTGGAAACACAGCCGCGAGGAAGAGCGGGAATCCATTGAGACAGCCACAATTGACGGGAACAGCGTTAAACTGTTCAAAAACCGCATACACAGAGGCATTGTCAAGACAGCCGACCTTACCAGCACGAAACCTGTCTATGATCTGGTCAGCATGCTCATGGTATCACGCACCATAGACGCTTCAAAGATGGAAAAAGGTAACAGGATCGAGTATCAGATCATTGACGGAGTGGAACTGATACCCGCCTTCCTTGAATACAGCGGACACGAAAGGATCAAGACCGGAGGCAAGTCTTTCGAATGTAACGCCTTTACTGTCATCCAGCCTGTCAATGAAAACGGACGTCATACGGAAAAGGAACTCATGAAGATATTCGTCACGGCCGATGCCACACGTCTGCCCGCCGGCATGGACATCAATCTCGGATTCGGTTCAGCAAAAGTACGTCTCATTCCATAATCAATGAAAATGAAACTGCAAACCATTGCCATAATAAGTCTCTGTCTGCTCACATCATGCTCAGGCAGGAAAGGAAACACATCTGGAATTGCCGCTTCCACTGAGAGCACCCAAAGTCAGGACAAGGAACTGATTCCTATCCCTAAAGCGCCCGGAATGCTGGCCGATGACCAGAAGAAGCTCTTCATTCTTGGCCACTATTGGGAAGGACTGGACTGGAAAGACACCACACTGATCGGATCCGATGCGTTGGACAAGGCTTTCGAAAAATGGATGCAGAGCATTCTTTGGATACCTCAAGCCGATGCCGCCACAGTCACCGGCAGCATTGTCAGCTGCGGTCACGGATATCCCGACATGCAGACTGCCTTATACAGGATGATCGCCGAAGTGCTGAACGACCCCAATTCTGAAGTAAGGAACGACGAACTGTTCCTACCGGTTCTCGAAGCCTATACGACCGATACGATCATTCCCGAAGCAGACCGCATGCGACCTGCCTTTCTGCTCAAGCAATTGGGCATGAACAGATTGGGGACAATAGCATCGGACTTTACAATATCACTTCTCAAAGGAGGCACAGCAACACTGGATAAGCTGTCAGTGACTCCTTTCACCATCCTGTACTTCTTCAATCCCGACTGTCCAGGCTGTGAAGATATCAGCGAAGTGTTGAAAACTGACCCTGAACTCCAGAAACTGGAAGACAGGGATTTTGTCAGAATCGTTGCCGTCTATCCCGATCCGGATCCGGAACCATGGGATGCTCATAAGAACGATGTCTATCCCTACGGCTGGATTCCCGGCCGCCTGGCAAATGAAGCGGAACGGGACAAATATTATCTCCAGGCCATTCCTACCCTGTACCTTCTTGACAAGGACAGACGCATCATTCTCAAAGATGCGTCTGTCGAAACCGTCATCGGAATGCTGACCTCTCGGGCCGGTGATGCCGACTGATCAGAACTTCACTGATACCTTCTTTCCGTTGTAATGGACGGTTTTTGTCTTCTCTCCATTGGGAGAAATCATCACTATACGGAAATCACGGTCTGCAAGCATACCCTCGAACTGTCCCTGGCGGGCGGCTATCGTCATTGTGCGTGAACCGTCGTTCCATTTGAAGCCGATGGTCGAGAATGCTCCGTTCTCGTAGTTGTAGTTGTCACCTTCATCCTCATAAAGACAGAACGAACCGTCTGCACCGGCATACACGCGTATTTCCAGATTGTCCCACGGCTTCTCATTCGAATACTGTACATCGGGACCTATGGGAACAATGCCGCCGGCGCGCACGAATACCGGAATCATGTCAATACCGGTCTCAATGCTTACAGTCTGACCGCCGGCATACTGCTTTCCGGTGTACCAGTCATACCACTTGGTCCCCTTGGGAAGATACTGCTCCGCCTGTTTCTTTGCGGTGAAATCGACATCGGTCAGACCGCTGCGCGAGAATGGGACATTCTTTTCATTGGTATATTGGGCATTGAGAATCGGCGCAATGAGCAATGAATGGCCGAACATGAATTCGTCATTGATGTTCCATACAGCTTCATCGGCCTTGAAGTCCATCATCAGGGCACGCTGGAAAGTCCCATTGTCGGCGCTGACCTCGTGGGCAAGGGAATAGATGTATGGAAGCAGGCTGTAGCGCATCTTGACCGCACCCAGAAGTGCATCATAGACAGGTTCGCCGGCCTCACCGTAATAATAGAGTTCACGGGGAACCTCAGTACCGTGACTGCGCATCATGGGGCAGAAGATACCGTACTGCATCCAGCGGATATAGAGTTCCTGATAAAGAGGATTCCTGACTGCCGACCAGTCCTGGGAACGCTCATTGTAACTGTTGGCAAAGAAGCCGCCAAGATCGCTGTTGAAATTGGGATTGCCGGTAAGGGCAAAGTTCAGACCTGCAGGAACCTGATTCCTGAGACTGCCCCAGTTGGACTGCACGTCGCCGCTCCAGGTGTTTGAACCGTAACGCTGCTGTCCGGCAAAGACCGAACGGGTAAGAATAAGGACACGTTTCTCATTATGGACTGCACGCTGGTTGTCATATACGCCACCCACTGCCATGAGCGGATAGGCATTGCGGACCTGGCGCAGAGGACCCATTGCCGTTGGCAGATCAAGGTCGCTTTCCTTGAAGTCCATATGGTCCGGTTCGGTCGAATCCATCCACCAGCCGTCAATGTCATAGTCATAGAGGCGTGTCAGATGGTTCCAGTATATGTCACGTGCCTCCTGGCTGAAAGGATCATACGGACGCACGCCCGACGGATAGTCCCTTCTTGGAGGCCAGTCTGTCAGTCCGCTCTGGGGCCATGTCTGGAAATCCAGAAGCAGTCCCTTGGGCTGGAGCTCGCGATACTGCTTCGTCATAGGACCGAATGAAGACCATATTGAAATCATGAGTTTTGCATTCAGGGCATGTACTCTGCCAATCCAGCGTTCCGGATTACGGAACTCATCGGCATTGAACTCCATGGCGTTCCACAGATAGTTGTTGCCCCAGTACTGCCAGTCCTGGATCATGCAGTCAATGGGCACGCCGGTCTCGCGGTACTTGGTCAGCACCTCAAGCAGTTCAGCGCTTGACTTGTAGCGCTCACGGCTCTGCATGAAGCCGTAGCTCCACAGCGGCTGCATGGGAACAGTACCGGTAAGCTGGCGGATTCCGGCTATCACACCGTCAGCGTTGGCATCGGCCTTGGCAGTGGTCTTGCCGTATATGAAATAGTAGTCAACCATGCCTCCACGTTCGCTCTTGAAAGCAAAGCTGCCATCCTTCGCGGTAAAGGTTGTAGGCGAATAGTTGTCCCAGAACAGGCCGTAACCCTTGATTGACTGGATAATGTTGCAGTAGTCGTCAGTATTGCCCTGTATCATGCGACGGTCTGTTCCGCGCATGTCCATACGGCCTTCCTGCAGAATGCCCAGACCGTAGATGGGCTCGTTGCCGTCAAGCAGGAAAGTCTGGGCGGCAGGCATGTCAAGAACATCGGTCCCCGCTTTGGATTCCGATGCGGACTCTCCCTCACGAAGCAGGACTTTTCCCTTCTCATCGATGAATTCGACCTTGCTGCCGTCAACTTTTACGGAAATCAATCCACTGGAATACGTGGAAACATTTCCATCCCTCCTGAACTTGACATTTCCCGTTTTGGGAGTCATCGTCACGGACAGGCTCTGCTTTTCCGGTTTGGGACTGGTCCAGGTCTTCTGGATACGGACAATTGACGGAGAGAAGAATGTCACCTCAACCTCCGGCTGTTGGGCAAGTACACTTCCTGCAGCCAACAGCAGAATTGCAAACAGTAATCGGCGTTTCATATTAATTAATTGGAATTTGGTTGTCACTTTGTATGGATAATGACACGTCTGTACGATGCGAGACTGAAATTGCCGTCATCATGAACCGTCAGGATAAGATGATGATCATGTTCCGTACCATCGGACTCAGGCATGGTCACCTTTATTTTGCGGGCATCGGCATCGCTTATTGCCGGAACCGGTCCGTCATAGCCGGCAAACGGCTGGAATTCCCAGCGGAACGAAAGTCCGTTGCCTTCGGGATCGAAGGACCTGGAAGCATCTATCGTGACGGTCTTTCCGGCCGGAACCGTCATCTCAATGGGAGCAAGACCTGAATTACCATTCACGACAAGGACCGGATTCGTATTGCCGCTGCCGGTTTCAGCCCACTCCATACGTGCTGCAAAGTCAGCGAATTCATCGGTATAGAAGCGGTCTTCGAAACTGCGCGAGATTCTGTTCTCAGGCTGCTGCCAGTTGGTCCAGGCATAGGTTTTCCTGTCAGGCGACAGGGCAAACGTATGGTAACCGCCCCAACCCACCTGAGTCGGATCATCCGGATCGTTCAGGCCATTGGGCATGACATGCAGGAAACTCGGAGTGTCACCCTCAACGCCCCAAAGGAACTTCGGATAGTCACGTCCCATGGCCCCATGGCCCTGAATGTACTTGGCGTATGACTCCCAATCGTTCTTTCCATTCTCGTTCTGTGCCAGCCATGCGCTCTCATCCCAGACCAGCATAAGGTCCCGGGCAAAATTCTCCCTCAGCCACATGTGCGAACTGTAATCACGGTTCATGCGCATGGCATAGACCATATCCTGGTCGGTGATGGTATAAAGACGGATCCTGTTCAGAATACGCTTGAACTCATCGGGTGCCAGTTCCTGCTGGAAACGCCACACAGCCTGAGCGAGGGTGTTGGCACTTCCCCATGCCAGGAACCAGATGGGACGCCCGTCATCCTCCAGAAGCAGATTCCTTATGAGACGACTGCCTTCGGTTTCGTTTTCCGGACCGATGACTCCTATTCCGGCACGCTGGCTGCCCATGACGCACCGGCTTTTCACATATTCGGCACTAGGCCAATAGCCAAGAGTCTGGGATCGGTTTTCCTGCTCAAGAGACTGGAATTCCGTCTGATTGGAACGTTTCATAAGATTATGCACATCCGTTACATAACCGTCTGTAACCCGAGTCAGATATTCAGCCCATTCACTGGGATAAGGATCGCAGTTCCAACCTACAGTAGTTATTATCCCCTCTATTTCAAAGCGGTCGGCATAGGACATGAGCCTTACAGCCGATTCATTGTCATCGGGTTCGACACGGGCCGGACCAATGTCTGTCATGACAACAATGCGCGGTTTAAGTTGCGGCTGAAACTCCAGACGTGCGCTTCTGCAGCCTGCCAGAACGGCAAGGAATGCGAAAAATGCTGAAAATCTGACGGTCTGAACCGCTGATATGCCTCTCATCCTGTTTCTTTTTGTCAGTTAATCAAGCAAATATAGACAACATGAATCAAATTGCAGTATTTTTGTCCATGAAAATCATTCGTAAAAAAACACAGCATGAAAAGTATTTCAAAGACATTATTCGTCATATGTGCTGCAGTTGCCTTAAATTCCTGTGAAAAGGACAAAAGCACAGGATCATTATATGTACATGACTCCATTGACGGCCTCTGGGCCAAAGACTGTCAGATCCAGGACAAATCAGTGGTTCCAATGATTGAGATTGACGGAAACGACGGCGTTTACTGTCTGGCCATTCCGGACGACGAGGACTATTCCAACGTTTCCAATGCAAATGTCAGATATGACAATAAGTCTGGTGAAGGCCACATTACCGTTGAAGGAGGGCCTTCATTCGATTTCCTGTTTGATGCTGCAGGTTCCATGGTCACATCGGACAGTTCCACCTTTTTCCGGATCAATGGCTCCTTATCATCATTATCAAGTCCAGCCCTACCCCCATTCTACGCAGGAGATGACCCTGACATGGTCGGTCCATCGCAATATCATGATCTCAGCCTGGATTTCCCGAGACTGACTGGAAGCTCAGACCTCAGCAGCGTCAGCACCGACCTGATGAAATGGCTTGCAAAGAACATAGCCGAAGGTGTGGCCAAAGGAGCAGGTTCAAAGACGGCTTCCGAACTGTATGACCTCATTTTCAAGTCCGATGAGGCCAGGCAGATGGACCAGCTTCTGGCCGATGTGGGCGAAATCAACAACAGGCTCTCGGAACTCACGGAACTGTACCACAACACCACTTACGAGAGTTACCTGAATGAACGCACCAACTCTTATCTGAATCCCATGATCAACTACAATTCCCTGTATCTCATGATGCTTGAAGACTGTGACGGGTCAGATGAGTCTCTGAACGACATTTCCACAAAATGGGCTACCGCCAGTCTCATCAGCGGCAACTCACCCACTGTCCAGTTCCTGAATTTCATCGATTTCCTCAAGACCACCGTAGTCGAGCAGAAGAACCTCTATCAGATATACGACACTTACGTCTTCAATACACACGCATGGGAGAGTGAGGGCTATGCCATGCGTGAATCCCTCAGGGCATCTGACCTGGCAGTGATTGCCGAGAGTTCATATCTGGCCCTGCTCTATGCACGATGCAGGACAGACATCAGCGAGAATGTACGCGAAAGCCTGCTTGACCAGCTGAATACCGCCATTGGGAATTTCCAGAGTTTCTATGACAAGAACCCCGTTGTGAGACACGAGAACCAGGCGATCTGTCAGATTAACGGAGCCCACTTCATCATGAACAGGGCACTGGAACAGAGGGACTACTACAAGAAGCCGTGGTTCCCGAACGGTACTCTTTGGGAGAATGAGGAATCCGTCCCGAGACTTGTTTACGGCAGTACCACTTCCACGCCTTCGGCTGTCAAGGGACAGCTGTTCACGAACAGCGATATCACCAATCTTTTCAATTACTATAAGAATTCCAAATACAGCAACTTCTGGCAGGTGCTGACCGATGCAGCCAGCTGTACCTATCCGTTCTCAAAGACCGATGCCCAGAACAAGCCCATATACATTGTCACCCAGGATGGCGGATACTACACCCGTTATGACGGCACCATTTTCAGATTCGGAACCAACAATGCCATCGTAGCAAAGGACGGATTCAAGAGAGCGAACACCGATTTCGGAAAGGGAGAGCTTGAAACTGTAGGATTCTTCAGCAAAGACAGGGAATTTGCAGAATGGACAAGCTATAATTCATATCTGTGGGCTATTCCGCACATTGTTCAAAGGTACTGACAATGAAACGTTTCCTGTCACTCATCCTTGTTCTGGTGGCTGTCTCAGCCGTCGCACAGACCGCTCCGCCCCAGGTCCCTGACAGTTTTGCCTTTGCAGGTGAAACCATACGCTTTGACCGTGCTGACCTGCGCGAGCGTCTTGACCGTGAACTCATAGCATTCACCTACACGCACAGCACATCGACCCTCATGATAAAGCGTGCCAACCGTTACTTCCCTCAGGTCGAGCCTATCCTGAAAAGGATGGGACTGCCCGATGATCTCAAGTATCTGATGGTCATAGAAAGCAATCTGGACCCCCAGGCAGTATCGGGTGCCGGCGCTGCAGGTCTCTGGCAGTTCACCCAGGGAACAGGAAGGGAATATGGTCTGGAGGTCAACTCAAATATTGATGAAAGGTACAATACGGTAAAGGCAACCGAAGCGGCCTGCCGTTTCCTTTCCGATGCGTATGCCAAATTCGGCAACTGGATGACAGTGGCCGCCAGTTACAACAGCGGTCAGCAGGGCATGGTGAAACGCATTGAACAGCAGCATCAGACCAATGCCCTTGACATGTGGCTGGTCGAAGAGACATCAAGATATATGTTCCGACTCATTGCCGTCAAGATGATGTTTGAAAATCCGGGAGCCTTCGGATTCCATTTCGCGGCAAGCGACCTTTATCCATACATTCCACCAAAGAAGCAGGTGGAAGTGACCAATACCATCGAGGACCTTACGGCATTTGCCGAAAGTCACGGAGTATCATATGCTGATCTGAAACGGGCCAATCTCTGGCTCAGGGAATCCAGGCTCAACGACAGTTCCCACCGCAAATACATCATTGACATACCCGATGTGAAAGCCCTGAAGTACGACAGCTCAAAGACCAGGCCCCACAACCCGGCCTGGATAAGATGACATTTTTTGAGGTAGGCTATACATGATAAATGGAAAAAAGCTAATTTTGTGGCCGACAATGTGGAAAGATTTGGATGCACTGGACTGTTCCCAATGCGCCGACAGCTTGCAACCACGGTAAAAAATGCTAAAAGTCAACATTTTTTATAGGCATGTTTCACAGCCGTACCGTCAGTAAAGCAACCCATTGTCACAAGTGATTCTGGGTTTTTTTTGTTATATTATCATGTCATATTTCTTCACATCCGAATCGGTGTCCGAGGGACACCCTGACAAAGTGGCCGATCAGATATCGGACGCAGTCGTAGACGAAATGCTTGCCTTTGACCCTGATTCAAAGGTAGCTTGTGAAACTCTTGTAACAACCGGTCAGGTAGTCATGGCCGGCGAAGTGACCTCAAACTCATACATCGACCTGCAGGAAACCGCACGCAGCGTGATCCGCCGCATAGGCTACACGAAATCCGAATACAAGTTCGATGCTGACAGCTGCGGCATTTTCAGTGCCATCCACGAACAGAGTCCCGATATCAGCCGTGGCGTAAACCGTCAGGACCCAATGGACCAGGGAGCTGGCGACCAGGGCATGATGTTCGGATACGCCACCAACGAAACTGAAAGCTATATGCCGGTTTCACTTTTCCTGGCCCATAAGATACTGAAAGTGCTTGCTGAAATAAGGCGTGAAGGAAAGGTAATGACTTATCTGCGTCCGGATTCCAAGAGTCAGGTAACAGTGCAGTACAGTGACAACGGCATTCCCGAACGCATAGATACCATAGTGGTCTCAACCCAGCATGACGAATTCATCACCCCTGCCGATGACAGCCCCGAAGCACAGCTGAAAGCCGATGCCGAAATGCTGGAACAGATACGTCAGGACGTTATCAATATTCTCATTCCCCGTGTCATTGCCCGAATAGGACGTGATGAGGTACGCGCCCTGTTTGACGGCAGCATCAAGTATTTCGTCAACCCGACAGGCAAGTTCGTGATTGGAGGACCCCACGGTGATACCGGCCTTACCGGCCGCAAGATCATAGTCGACACTTACGGAGGCAAGGGCGCCCATGGCGGTGGAGCGTTCAGCGGCAAGGACCCTTCAAAGGTGGACCGCAGTGCCGCATACGCAGCACGCCATATTGCCAAGAATCTGGTGGCTGCCGGTGTAAGTGACGAGATTCTTGTCGAAATCTCGTATGCCATCGGAGTGGCACGTCCCATCAACATCTGGGTCAACACTTTCGGCAAGAGCCATGTTTCCATGACCGACGGTGAGATTGCCGCCAAGGTAGACAGGATCTTCGACCTGCGCCCCAAAGCAATTGAACAGCGTCTCAAACTCAGGAACCCCATATACAGCGAAACAGCCAGTTACGGCCACATGGGACGCCGCCCCAAGGAAGTGGAGAAGACATTCCGCAGCTGCAACGGTGAAACAAAGACCCTTACGGTCGAACTGTTCACATGGGAAAAGCTTGATTATGTCGACAAGGTAAAACAGGAATTCGGATTATAACCACAATGGCAAGCAGGAGAACCATACTGACATTGCTGCTCGCAGTCATGTGTCTTTGGGGCAAAGCCCAGAAAGTCGTCTTTGCACCCCAATATACCCCACAGGCACAGTTTGCAGGCTATTACGTTGCAAAAGCCAAGAACTTCTACTACGATGAAGGGCTTGATGTCGTAATACGTCATATCGGCGTGGGTACCAAGGAGACATCGGCCGGTCTTCTCATTGACGGACATGTTGACATTGCCAGCCAGCAGCTGTTCCAATCCATTCTGCTCCGCAATAATGGAATACCTGTTGTCAACGTCATGCAGCTGACCCAGCGCATCGGACTGTGTTGTGTAACCAGAAAGCCCATAAAATCCGTCAAGGACCTGGACGGACTGAAGATTGGAAAATGGGCCAACGGATATGCAGAAATATGCGAGACTCTGGAAAAGGCCCAGAACATCAATATTGAATGGGTACCCGCTTTCAATCCGGTGAATCTGTATGCATACGGAGCCGTTGACGGCATATTGGTCTATTCCTATAACGAACTCATACAGCTTGATCAGGCTGTTGGCGGGATTGACAACGAGAACATCTTCGTATTCGCTGACCAGCCGTCATTGGACATTCCCGAAGACGGACTCTATGTGACAGAAGACTATTACCTGAAAAACAGGGAAACGGTCGAGAAATTCGTGAGGGCGACTAAACGGGGGTGGGATTACGTCCGCGAGCATCCTGACGAGGCTCTGGAAATCAGCATGAAAGTTATCCGGGACAACAACATTGTCACCAACCGCAGTAAGGAGAAGACAATGCTTGAACAATACCTGAACCTCCAGATCAATCCAGAAACCGGGAAACCTGACTATGCCCAGATATCCGAAAGCGGACTCGACAAACTGATTTCCGCCATGATGGCAAACGGAGCCATCACTGAATATGTCGAACATAAGGACTTCATAAGATGACTGCCGACAAATCGTTTTCCAAAAGACTGAGTCTGAACGTTCTGCTCATGACCTCCCTGCTGTTTGTGTCAGCCATTCTGGTTGCCGCCATTTCATCGCACAAACTGATTTCTGAAGAAGCGGCAAAATCGGCATCGAACATGCTTGACGCTGTCTCCAACCAGATGCAGGTCAAGCTTTCTGAAGTTGAAAGCGCCGTACGGAACCTGGCATGGATTGCAAGTCAGAACATTGATGACGAACAGGCACTGTACGACATTACAGCAAGGATGGTCGACGGCAACCCTTCCATAGTAGGCAGCGCCATTGCATTTCCTGAGGGATACCACAATGGTGAGCGTTTCTTTTCACCTTATTCATATAGGGACCAGGAGAGCGGACTTATAGTATCCACACAATTGGGCAATGAAAGCTACGACTACTTCTACATGGACTGGTATCTGATTCCGTCCCTGCTGGGCAAGCCCTTCTGGAGCGAGCCGTATTACGATGAAGGAGGCGGAGAGCAATACATGTCAACGTACAGCTACCCCATATTGGATTCCGATGGCAGGACAATGGCGGTTGTCACAGCCGACATCAATCTGGACTGGCTGTCCGATCTGGTATCGCAGATAAGGCCATACGAGAACTCCTTCATGTTCATGGTTACAAAGACAGGCTCATTCGTGGCTACCGAACAGATTGATTCTCTGAAAGGTGAAACCCTCTATTCCCTGGCTTCCCGCATAGGAAACGAATCGCTCATTGGAATAAGCCAGGCCATGCTGAAGGGAGAAAAGGGAATGAAGCGCTACATGTATGACGGTCAGTTGAGTTTCGTGGTCTACGGCCCATTGGACAACGGCTGGTCAGCAGCCATCTCATGCCGTTACAAGGAGGTGCTTGCCAGGACATCGCAGATGCATCTGGTTCTCATTCTGATTGGAGCCATCGGCCTGTTCCTGCTGTTCATTGCCTGTTATCTGACTGTCCGTCGCCTGACACATCCGCTTGTCGAGTTCAGCGATGCGGCAATGAGCATTGCACAGGGCAACTTCAACACACGATTACCGGTAATCAAATACGATGACGAAATAGGCAAGCTGCGCAATTCGTTCGACTACATGCAGAAATCCCTGTTCACCTACATAGACGAACTGAAAACGACCACTTCGGCCAAGGAACGTTTCGAGAGCGAACTGAACATTGCCCGCCAGATCCAGATGCACATGGTTCCCCGCAATTTCCCGTGCAATGCCGACTTTGACCTGTACGCCATGATACAGCCGGCCAAGGAAGTAGGCGGAGACCTGTATGACTTCTTTGTCAAGGACCGCAAGCTGCTCTTCACCATAGGCGATGTCTCGGGCAAGGGCGTACCTGCATCGCTCTTCATGGCCATAACGCGCAGTGCATTCCGATTCATCGCCGGACTGGACCTGCCTATTGACGAAGTCGTGTCCAACATAAACAATTCCGTTTCCAACGGCAATGAGACAGGCATGTTCGTAACCATGTTCGCCGCCTGTCTTGACCTTGACACCGGAGTGATGGAATACTGCAATGCAGGCCACAACCGCATTGTCGTCAAGAATCCTGACGGCAGTGCTCAATTCCTTGACCAGACTGCCAATCTTGCAATCGGCGTGTTCGACGGTTTCCAGTTCAAGCGCCAGCAGACAACCGTCGGAAAGGGAAGCCGCCTGATCCTCTACACCGATGGCGTTACCGAGGCCGAAGCCGCCGACAAGTCACAGTTCGGAGACCAGGCACTTCTTTCGTGGGCACAGGACCTTCAGGCCGATATGAGTTCAAAGGACGCCACAGACGACCTTTTGGCCAATGTGAAGAAATTCACCGGTGGAAACGAACAGAATGACGACATTACCATAATGGTTATAGGAGTCTGATCCTGTAACCGGAACAGAACGGACATGATACTGGAACTCGGATGGCAGGCATGGTACACCATTGCTGTGGTGCTGGCATTGTTTCTGACATTGTCACTGACAAAGCTCAGAACCGATGTGGCTTTTCTCTGCTGCATGGTCGCGCTGTTCGTTCCCGGTGTTCTTGATGCCGGACAGACTTTCGGAGGATTCCAATCCGAATCGGTCCTGGTAGTGGCCGCCATGTTCTGCGTCATTGCCGGTCTGGACCATACCGGAGTCCTGAACTGGATAGTCAGACACCTGTTGGGCAGCCCCAGAAGCCATAGCGGGGCAATAGTCCGTATCATGGCTCCGGTAGCCGTACTGAGTTCGGTACTGAGCAATACCACAGTAGTCGCCCTGTTTGTGGGAGTTGTCAAGAAATGGTCGCGCAAGTTGGGCGTTTCACCATCCAAACTGCTTATACCGCTCAGTTATGCCGCCGGCATGGGAGGCATCTGCACCCTCATCGGAACACCACCCAACCTTCTCATCTCGGGAATGTACGCCAAGGAGACCGGCATCACAATGGGCATCTTCGCACCCCTGCTTTGCGGCCTGTTCTGCCTTGTCACAGGTATGGTCAGCATGATTCTCATGCGCCATCTGCTCCCCGACAGGAAATCGCCCATGGACTCAGCATCGGACACGGGATTCACCACAGAGATGCTTGTACCATCGGACAACATCTATATAGGCAAGGGCATTGCCGAAGCGTGCCAGGATGCCGGAATACAGTTCTCCGCCAACCGGTTTGTGGCAATAAGACGCTTTGACGGGCTCATAGTCTCACCGGTTGAAGCCGATGAACCCATCATGGGCGCAGACCGCATTCTCATGGACGGTACAGCAGGAGAATTGAAGCATGCAGCTGCTAAATTGGGGTTCAGGAATGAATTCCTTGAAGCCGCAATTGAACATGAGGACGGGAATTCACATACGGACTGGAGAACTGCTGCATCGGCATCCATCCTTATATTGGCCATAACGCTGTCAGCACTCAAACTGATTCCCCTGCTCCAGGCATGCATGCTGGCCGCAGTACTCATGATGGCGCTCGGATGCTGCACTCCCACACAATCATTCAAATCAATTGACCTGTCCATACTTGTGGTATTCGCCGGAAGCATTGCCATAGGTACAGCCATTCAGCAGACAGGACTTGCACAGCTCATTGCCGACGGACTGCTGGAGGTCTGCGGAACCAATCCGTACGTTGTCCTTACAGCCCTATGCCTGGTTGCCACATTCATAACGGAATTCATATCGAACACAGCAGCTGGCGCAATCTTCTATCCCATAGCCATGTCAGCGGCAACTGCACTCGGTGCCAATCCCATGACATTCTGCATTGCACTCATGATTTCCGTTTCGTCCAGTTTCGCAACACCCATCGGCTCGCCCACACACATGCTGGTCTATATGCCGGGCGGATACAGATTCAGCGATTTCGCACGGGTGGGACTGCCCATGAACTTCATAATCCTGGCAGCCAACATATTCATTACGACTCTGGTATATCCGTTCTGACCTCCGCCCACCGTCATTCGCGGTTATCGGCCACAACCTTCAGTATCTCTTCGCCATAGACAGCCCATTTTGCCTTGCCGAAACCGCGTACCGCAAGCAGTTCCTTCCGGTTTTCAGGACAGGCATCGGCTATGGCCAGCAAGGTCTTCTGTGTAAGCACCACAAAAGCCGGAACACCCATCTCCTGGTACTTCTCCCTGCGCCAGTCAATGAGCGGCTGGACAAGTTCCGGATGGGATATTCCCTGATAGACATCATGGGTTCTCTTCTTTGCAGTATCAGCAAGCGGTGTGCCCTGATTCAGGACGGCCTGTGCGCGAATCCTGTTGAAACGGTCAACGCTGAACCCCTCCTTCTGGACCGACTGCATGCACTGGACAATCTTTCCCAGTTCCAGAAGAAGTTCTCCTCCCGCCTCCTGCAGACCGGAGCGCACCTCCTTGTTGTCTATCTGAACTGCCAGCACCTCCGATGTCCTGACAGCCATATCCTCAAGGATTGGCAGGAACCAGCCCACGGCACTTGACGTGCGCTCCTTCAAGACGGGGCTGGAGGTGTCGCCACCGGCAGTTGCCTGCAGACGCTGCAGCTGCTGGCGGAATCTGGAAGCCGTATCTTCCAGTTCATGACTCCTGTCGAAAAGCGCAAGCGCTGTATCCTTCTGTGCCGGATACAATGTGTTCAGGTCTTTGGCGAAAATGCCATAGACCCATCCGTACAGACGGACAAGAGTGCTGAGGTCAAACAGACTGCACAGAGAATCAAAGTAATAGCCTGTCTGGCACGGACCAAGGCTGTCCCGGATAAGTTCCTCCGTAGGGAAGGAGTTGCAGAAGTCGCTCATGGAACGTCCCATGGCAAACAGGTTCGAGCTCTGGATGGGCGATATCAGGACTATGCCCTCAAGTGTCCTGCAACGCGACAGGGCCACATAGACCTGCCCGTAAGTGAAGGCCTGGGCCACATCGATCACCACATGGTCAAAAGTCAGTCCCTGACTCTTGTGGACTGTCACCGCCCATGCCAGACGCAACGGGAACTGCGTGAACTTGCCGTCAACCACAGCCTTGATCTCACCGCTGTCCTTATCCAGTTCATAGCGTGTGTTCTCCCATGTCTCACGCTCGACAGCAATCAGGCCTCCGTCCTGATCACGCACCATGATATGGTCGAAGTCCAGTTCATCGACCGTTCCTATCTTTCCGTTATAGTACTGGCCCCCGCGGCTGTCATTGCGCACGAACATGACCTGGGCACCCACTTTCAGACCCAGACTCTCATCGGCCGGATAGGCTGACTGCGGGAAATTGCCCTCAATGTCACATTCATAATATTCTATCCTCCCCTTCAGGCGCTCCAGATTACGCAGGTTCTCGGCATCGGCCTGAGCGTTATGCGTGGTAAGCCTTATCCACTGCTCGCCCCGCCTGCGTTCCGGCCGGAACCCGGCATCGACACGGCTGTTCAGGCTCTCCAGCATGGAAGGGGTGACCTCTCCGTCACGGATCCCGTTCAGGATATCCAGGAACCGGGCATCGGACTGGCGGAACACATGAGTCAGGCTTATGGTCACGTAACGCAGACGCTGCATGACCTTGGCGCTGAAGAAGAAGGCCGATGCATACACCTGCTCCAGATAAGGCCGTTCCGATTCCTTCACCACGGGCGGCAGTTGCTGTACATCGCCTATCATGAGCACCTGCACCCCGCCGAAAGGCAGACTGGAGCGCCGGTACCGGCACAACGTGTCGCTCACGGCATCCAGAATGTCGGCACGCACCATGGATATTTCGTCTATGATGAGAAGGTCCAAGGTCTTTATTATGTTGACGCGTTCCTTCTTGAGACTCCTGTGCGACTCCGGCATCTGATACTCGGTAATCAGCTCCTTTACATCGGGCAGATACGGACACAGCGGCAATTGGAAGAATGAATGGATTGTCTGCCCTCCGGCATTGACCGCAGCCACACCGGTAGGCGCAAGCACCACACAGCGCTTGGGAGTCGTTTCAACTATGTTCTTGAGAAATGTGGTCTTTCCGGTACCGGCCTTGCCGGTCAGGAACACCGACACGTCAGTCCGGTTAATGTAGCTGCGTGCCAGTTCTGCTTGAGGATTCGTTTCCATGGTGCAATTTCATCTGCCTGTTTTCTGAACACAAAGTTAATCCTGCCCGGCAATTTCTCCAAATCCCAATACTCATATTTCACAAGAAATAAACGTATATTTGTACGTTATTCGCCAACAAGTATATAAATCTATGCTTATGTATGAGAACCACCTTTGAAAAACAAATGACAGCATAATGAGCAATAGAATACCATACCCCAAACGTGCCACCGACTACAATACCCAGATTAATATCCTGCGCGATCGCGGCATAACAATAAAAGATGAAGACAAAGCGATAGAGTGCCTGTCCGACATAGGCTATTACCGTCTCGGCTTCTACTCATATCCCTTCGAGAAGACATATCCCAAACTCAACCACAGACGCCTGCATGATGTAAAACCGGGAACCTCCCTCGAAGACATAGTCGCGTTCTACTATTACGACTTTGACCTCCGCAACATCCTGAACAGATATCTGTCACGCATAGAGGTTGACATCCGCACCACCATCATCAACGAACTTTCCAACAAATACAAGGATAATCCTTTCTGGTACGTTGACCCGAAGATCGTCAGCAACCATTTCATCACTAAATTCACTGCCGAATACTACCCCAAGATACGTGAGAACGACCCGATAAAGCGTCATCACAAGAAGTATTCCGATCCATACGCTCCAGCCTGGAAGACGATGGAGTACATGACTCTCGGCAATCTGGAACATCTCTACTCCTCTCTTCTCTCCACCAATGACCGCTGCATGATCAGTCAAAAATTCAACGAACCCTCCTTCAAGACCTTCCGAAACTATCTCTCCGTAATCCGCCATGTACGCAATGCCTGCGCCCACGGCAGTGTCATCACCCTCATGACCCTTCCTGACAACGTTGAATGCGGTGCAGCCTGCCCATCCATACGAGAGAATGACCAGAATACCTTCTGCGGTGCTTTGAAGGTAATCTCCTTTCTTCTGAAAAACATTTCAGTCAAACGTGCTAACGAAATGTGGAACGATCTCTACCATGCCACCCTCAACCTATATATGAAAGTCCCATCACTTCATGACCTTGTAGAATCAAAGACAGGCAT
This sequence comes from Bacteroidaceae bacterium, assembly GCA_045640065.1. GTDB lineage: Bacteria > Bacteroidota > Bacteroidia > Bacteroidales > Bacteroidaceae > Colenecus. Next base: position 982 of record JAZUEH010000109.1, on the reverse strand, counting down.
AATACTTCCACCAGACTATTCCTATCCGAAATGATGTCCCGATGACAGAATATTAACAATAATAATTTGGTAATCCGCTAATTTGTCATACTTTTGTACCAAGAAAAGTGAATATGGGAGGCTCCGGCACCCACAGGCACTATAAAAAAGATTTTGGAGGGTGACTTATGTCATCCTCCTTTATTTATGTTCTGAACTCCCCCATAAGTCGCACAACGGCTCAGTCGAAACTACAAGATGGCAATAAAGCCTTTTTTTAACAGCTCAATCAAGTGAAGTTACGGGTTACGGTTACGCCATGCCAATATTATGGATGGGTGTCCCGCGACATTTTTGGATGCTGAAAGAGTGGCTGTGCGGACTTTCCGTGGAATGGCCGATTGGCGACAAGGCCTTTCAGGCGTAAAGAAACGCGGCTGTCTGAGCGGCAAAGCCGCGAGTTCCGCGTTTCAGCCTGAAAGACCGCAGGAGCAGGCCATGGAGCGGCAGTCCGCACACTCCACCATCCAGCATGCAAAACCTGTAAACAACCTATTCGAAGAGGATCTTCTCTGAAGCAGAGCGTCCGTCAGGATAAATGTAGCGGACAATGTTGAGACCCGGGAACGGTTCATTGCTCTGCTGGCCGGCAGTATTGTAATATATGGTCCTGACGGGTTCCATGAAGTCACTTTCATGGTCTTCCACACCGCTCACGCCACGAATGGCATTGACAGTGAATTCAGTCACATTGCCTGCCGGCGTGTAGCTGAATTGCGGACCCATTTCAGTCCACGTTCTCGTACTGCCTCCCTTGGTTTCCGTGACTGTCCAGCCTGTAATCTCATACTTGGTACCGGAGTGGCTGCCTTCAAAAACATACTCGCGGCCTGTAAACAGCTTGCCATTCAGGTCGGAATCCTGAAGCTTAATTCCATTGACCCTGATATCGAAGTACTGTGATTCCTGCTTAGAGACCTTATCATTCACTTTGGCAACTGCA
>JAZUEH010000108.1:0-5709 GCA_045640065.1 Bacteroidaceae bacterium | reverse complement strand
TATTATATGAAAATGTCTATCTTCGCAGAAAAGGAATCAATATCAGAACAATATGCTTGATGTAAAGAAATGCCTGGATGATGCACAGGAAATGATGGAAATGGCCATAATGCATCTTGAAGACGAATTCGCACATATCCGTGCCGGCAAGGCCAATGTAAAACTGTTGGACGATGTCCGCGTTGATTCATACGGTCAGAAAGTGCCTCTGAACAATGTGGCAGCTTTGACTACACCTGATGCCCGTACAATCGCCATCCGTCCGTGGGACAAGAACATGATCAAGCCCATTGAGAAGGCTATCATCGATTCTCCACTGGGAATCATGCCCAGCAACAACGGTGAGATTATCCGCATTGCCATTCCTCCATTGACCGAGGAACGCCGCCGTGATCTTGTCAAGCAGAGCGGCAAGTCAAACGAAAACGGAAAGATTTCAATCCGCAATGCCCGCCGTGACGCCCTTGACCAGCTCAAGAAGGCCATTAAGGACGGACTGCCCGAAGATGCTGAAAAGGACGCTGAAGACAAGCTGCAGAAACTGCACGACAAGTACATAAAGAAGGCCGATGAACTTTTCGCTGAAAAGGAAAAGGAAATCATGACCATCTGATGATGTCCTGATGTCAGGTCTTGTAATAAAAAGCACAGGAAGCAGTTATCTGGTCCGTACCCCTGACGGTGCCGTTCACGAATGCCGCATCAAGGGTACGTTCCGTCTGAAGGGCATAAAGAGCACAAATCCGGTGGCCGTGGGTGACTGGGTCGAATTCCAGACGGCACAGGACGGCATGCCGGCATATATCACTTCTATCGGGGAACGCCGCAATTATATTGTCCGGCGTTCCTCGAATCTTTCCAAACAGTCACACATTCTGGCCTGCAATCTGGACTTGTGCCTTCTGCTTGTGACCGTTTCCCATCCCGAGACCAGCACGGTTTTCATCGACAGGTTCCTGGCATCGGCCTGGGCTTACCGCATTCCTGTCACGCTGGTAATAAACAAGCAGGATCTTCTCACAGAAAAGGATCTTGAGATTGCCCGTGCATGGACTGATATCTACAGCCGTATAGGTTACAGTTGCATCATGTGCGACAGTCTTCACGGTACGGGTTTTGAACAGATTGAATCATTGCTCAAGGACAAGGTGACGCTGTTGTCCGGTAATTCAGGGGTAGGCAAGAGTACCTTTGTGAACCGTCTTGTTCCTGACCTGCAGCAACGTACCGCCGCCGTGTCCGAGAAGCATGATACGGGTATGCATACCACGACTTTCACCGAGATGTTCGAACTGCCGGGAGGCGGTTGGATTATCGACAGCCCGGGAGTGAAGGGATTCGGTACCTTCGATATGGAAGTACATGAGGTAAGCCATTATTTCCCGGAAATCTTCGAGACCCAGTCCCGTTGCCGCTATCAGGACTGCACCCACACATGCGAACCCGGCTGTGCTGTTCTGGAGGCAGTTGAAAGCGGCTCGATAAGCCCGTCACGCTACAACAGCTATCTGTCCATTCTTGATGATATGGACGAGGGCAAGTACCGCAAACTTTGAATCAATTACCGGTTTTGTATGGTTGACGCAGGCGTGCGGGTAAAACGCTCCATGGCCTGCTCCTGCGGCTTTTCAGGCTGAAACGCGGAACTTGCGGCTTCGCCGCTTCAGACAGCCGCGTTTCTTCACGCCTGAAAAACCTTGTCGCTTGACGGCCATTCCACGATATACCCGCACGCCTGCGTCAACCATACAAAAATGTCGCGGACACAGTGACTAACGTAAACGCACAGAGCTTCATCCCTATGAACCAGAGTTTCTGAGCGTGCGTAAAATCTGATCCGACATTATTTATATATTTCTGTTCTGTTGAGCTGTGAACCATATTGCTTTCTGAAATATCTTGGTCAAGGCAATCTTTTTGAATAAATATACAATGTTTAACTGCAAATCGGAATCTTTGTTTGAAATAATCATAGAAATTGTATGAATGATTGGAATTATTGATTATCATTGTGAGGTGTCGCTTTTCATTTATGTTTAACCAATTTATTTTCTCATTATGAAAAAGCTATCTATCTATCTATCTATCCATCTGTCTTTTTCTGATTCTGTCATTTGCAGCGTGTAACGATTCAGATGTCGTTCTATCAGCAGGGGATGATGCCGTATCTGCCTTTGTTGACGAAGAACTGTCAGTAGTACCCATTGAGGAAGCGCTTGAGAAGTTGGATGCGTTTATGAATTCCGTAAACCTCGTCAATACCAGATCTGGTATGAAGCGTGAAATAGAAACCATTGAAACTCACTATGGAAAGGGCGCTTCAGGAACAAAAGCTGCGGCAATCCCCGATGCCTATATCGTCAATTTCAAGAATGAGGAAGGTTTCGCGGTATTGGGCGCAAACACAGATGTTGCACCAATTGTTGCTGTAACTGAAAAGGGCAGTCTTGAACCTGGATTTCTTGATATTGACTTTGAAGACGATCCTATTACAGAAGATGTTGATGGTAATACAATTGACCTGTCAACATTCAATTTCTATTCAGAAGAATACAACGATTACTATGTAATGCAGACTGCGCCCAAACAACTTATCCAAGAGTGTTTGAGAAACGGAATAGCTGCAGGAACAGGTTCTTCTTCAGATGAGCGTTATTCAACTACAGGAATAGGTTTTTCTTACTTTAACCATAGTACAGAATGGGATCAAGGCGATTGGGACGAAAAAGGTGTATATAACCGATATTGTTATAAATATACACTGATAGGGAAGGAAAAGAAGTATGTGAAAGCAGGCTGTTCAACCACAGCTATGGCTACAATAGTTGCATATAATGAATTTCCCGCAAATTTGTATGTTCTTGGTAAAAAGATAGATTACAAAAAGATTAAATCGGTTGACAATCCTATTTCGTCTGATAGGACTTCAGAAGAAATCAAGGAAGGTGTCGGTTTGTTATTTGGAAGCATATTCCATTCTGTTAATCCTACATTTTGTTTGAAAAAAGGTACTTGCATTACTCCGGAAGAGATAAAAAAATGTTTTGAGCTCTTTGGATATATAAACGTCAAGAAATATGAGGACAGTTCATTTTCTTCATCTTTGAAAAAAGCCACCAGCGATATGTTGGCAAATAAAAAACCGGTATTTATTTCTGCCATGCCACATCTCGGTATAAATGGACATTCATGGGTAATTGATGGCTCATGCTATAATGGAGATACATGGATGCTTCACTGCGATTGGGGAGGAGGGGGCAAAGATAATGGATTTGTCTCTAGTGATTGCTTTAAACCAAAATCGGACTCTGATGAGTTATCAAAAGAGTATAAAGAATACACATGGCATTTCAGAGTGGTGACTTATGACATTCCAAATGAAACAGATCCTGAAGCCAACCGTTATATTCATGTAACATTTTAATGATATGAAGAATTTCAAATTATTGGTATGCTTGGCGCTTATATGTTCATGCACTTCGTCTCATCCGTATTTGAAAAAAAGGACATCATTAGTGGTAGGATATTATGAATTCAATGAAATCGGGGCCAACTGGAAAATTGATACTATTGATGCTGTAGACTATGCACGTCTGGATTTGTATATTCCCAAGGCACATTTGTTGACTGATATTTATCGTACAGATAAAGTCGGTGCTAAATTATACAAGTCATATAGCATTAAACATAAAGATCGTTCATCCCAGGACATTCGGTCTATTAAGGAAATACCAAGTGAAGTACTTGAATCTCTTCCACACAATGTGAACCATTGTAGTTATCCGGCTTTTGATTTTGTTGGTGTCTCAATAACGGCCAACAAGCAATGGAATGATTCTCATCCCAAAGGCTCATTGCTTGATGATATAGCCTATTTTGTTGGAATATCTCCCAATCAGTTCATCTCTAATTCTTATAGGGTGTTTGATCCAACAAAGAAAAAACTGTCCGTCTATTTCAACCATGTATTCTTTTCATCAAACAGCTTAATCTGCTGGAACTTTCATTATCCGATTGATAAAAAAGTCTGTGATTTGACAAAAGATGACTTGCCGCTGTTAGGACCTGGCCGTATGGCGGAGCCAGGTGGCATCGGATATGAAGAACCTGATATATTATACTACGCCCCTGATGTCCCAATGCTCTGTGACTCTGACCGGTTTGATTGGGAGGATAATCTCTGCTCCATCTTCATTCCAATTGAACGTGATGGCGTTGAGCGGTCACTGACTGTTACACTGACCGATGAGAACGGCACTGATTACTCCACTACGGTTACAATAGAGTAGGGCACAATGATTACCGTTTGGCCTTGAAGAATTCCTTCAGCAGGGATTCGGATTCATCGGCCATGATGCCTGCAGAGACCTGAGTCTTGGGGTGGAGTGCGGCGGGTGCGAACTGGGTGAAGCCTCGTTTGGGGTCCGATGCCCCGTAGACCAGACGTCCCAGCTGTGACCAGCCGATGGCCCCGGCACACATGACGCATGGCTCCAGAGTCACGTATAGAGTGCACTGGTCAAGGTACTTCCCTCCCAGCCATGAGGCCGCAGCGGTAATGGCCTGCATTTCGGCGTGGGCCGTGACATCGGTAAGGGTTTCGGTAAGGTTGTGGGCGCGTGCAATGACCTGTCCCTTGCACACGACGACGGCGCCCACAGGAATCTCTCCGGCTTTGGCTGCGGCGTGGGCTTCGTCCATGGCCATTTTCATGAACATGCTGTCCTGCTGCGCCAGGTTTTTGATCTTCTGTTCCGTCTGCTCCATTATGTGAAGGATCGGTTAATACGGTGTTTCAGCGGCGCATTTCCTGTTCATCGAACAGGGTGGGGTAATCCTGGTCAAGATTCTTCAGAATGAACGAAACCAGTGTCTCACGCATCCAGCGGCTACGGTTGCTGATGCGGTATTTCTTCAGGTAACGTTCAATCAGACTCTTTTCCTCAGGACTTACCAGGAACGAACAGCGTTCGGTTCTTGTTATGGTTTCTTTTTTCTCCATAGTCGTTGTGCAGCACGAAGGTAATGATTATTTTTGTCATACTCATGGCAAAGCACAACATTCTGGGGCATACCGGTGAAACTCTGGCAGCCTCGTATCTTCAGGAAAAGGGATATACCATACTTGACCGCAACTGGCGCTGTGGCCACAAGGAGCTTGACCTGGTTGCAAGAAAGGACTCCACTCTGGTCGTGGTTGAGGTCAAGACGCGCAGCAGCGACAACTTCGGAAGTCCTCAGGACGCGGTTGACGAACGCAAGATACGCCGTCTGGTGATGGCTGCCGATGCTTACGTCCGTCTGAATGCCCTGGACCTTGAAGTCCGCTTTGACATAGTGACGGTGATTGATAATGACGGACAGGTGAAAGTGGAGCATATTGAAGATGCTTTCTTTCCTCCAATTGGATAACGGCCGATGAGAATAAAATGGCACAGGTCAGACTGCATGCAGTCAACCAATTCATATCTTGCGGGGCTTCAGGGCGGTGACCCTGACTATGACTATGACTATGAGGTAGCTGTATCCGCATTTCAGACTGCAGGACGCGGTCAGCGCGGCAACAGTTGGGAGTCACAGCCCGGCAAGAATCTGCTGTTCAGCATCCTGGCCCATCCTGCGGATATAGGGGCATCAGAACAGTTCTTCATTTCCCAGGCCATCTCCCTGGCGGTAAGTGAAAGCGTGGCTCGTTTCCTGGGACCTGAA
>JAZUEH010000107.1:0-15762 GCA_045640065.1 Bacteroidaceae bacterium | reverse complement strand
CAATATTGAATACAGGTTTTGCATGCTGACACCACTTTTCGATTGCAGTTACGGGTTACGGGTTACGCTTCGCCGGTCCCTCTGATATTGGCTGAATCAAGACAAAATGTAAAATATTTTCAAGAAAGCCTGTCTGGCGGTGACCAAAAATGCCGTACCCCGCTCAGAAACCCTTCTAGGGCCGTTTTTTGCCATAACTTATGACCGAGTTCGATCATAACTTAAGACCGAGTTTGGTCATAAGTTAAGACCGAGGTCGGTCTTAAGTTAAGACCAAGGCCGGTCATAAGTTAAGACCAAAACCGGTCTTGGGAAATGCCTGGAATACGGCCTAAAATGTAAGGTATTTTTAAATTCATGACATTCCCTGAGGCGTAACCGTAACCCGTAACTGCACTTGATTTGTATAGTCTCAAGACTCATTCCCACTTGGGGTAGGGAGTCTGTTCTATTCTTTTGCTTATGGTCTGGCGGCGCTTGGTCTGCTTCTGTGCCCAGTCGATCGAGCGCTTCAGTGGATTTGGAAGGCGGATTGTCAGTGATATGGCATCGGCCTTTGTCAGTTTGATGGCGTCCTTTTTGAAATATTCCTGTGCGGCTGTCTGGATGCCGTAGATTCCCGGTCCCATTTCAGCTACGTTCAGATACACTTCCATGATGCGTTTCTTGCTCCACATCCGTTCAATCAGAAAAGTGTACCAAGCTTCTATGCCCTTACGTATCCATGTGTCCGAGCACCAGGTAAAGCAGTTCTTGGCGGTCTGTTGTGAAATGGTGCTGCAGCCCCGTATGGGCTTGCCCTGTTCAATGTGCTCGGCACGCATTATTTCCATTTCCTTGAAATCAAACCCGCGATGTTCCATGAAACGTCCGTCTTCGCTGGCTATGACGGCCCGCACCATAAAGGGTGAAATGTCATTGATTCCCACCCACGTGCGTTTAGTCTCATATCCTTGAAAACTGCGTTTGACCATGAGCGGAGTGAGCCTTACAGCCCCGTTCCTGTAAGCTGCCACCCAGATGACACTGCCGGCAATCAATGCCAGCGGTATCCATAGAAATACAATGCGCAGGAACTTTTTCATTTATTCCAATGTAAGTCCGATAAAAATACTGAATATTTCTGTCATGCCGATGGTTTATGCAAGTGTCAGAATTCCGATATATTTGTTTTATTGTAGGATTGCTCAACGGAATTGAGCAATTTGGCAATATCTATACCATATTTAGGATAATAACGTCCCCATCTCCTCTTGTAATATCTTTCAACGGATTCATCATCTCCAACATTAATTTTCCAGATATTCATATGGAATTCATCGATATTGTATTTCCTATTAAATGCCACTGATTCCTTGTTTTGCTTGAACAACTCAAACCAGAATCTTGAATTATATGCATCGCATTGCCATTTGCGTCTATTGGATTTGGAAATAAGGAAATGACTCTCAAACTCATAAGGTGTATTGAACACACTCCCTGAATCTTGTAATAGAAACAGTCCATATATGCCTTTTGAGTTGATGAATGCTGTTTTTACATATATTGTATCGTAATCACAGACTCCTTCCAATACTTCAACAACACGTATTTTTGATGTGCAGTCAAAATGCAAGTCGCCTATGTTGATATCTGCTTTTATACTTTCATCCAAATTGACACTTTGTTCATTTTGAGACTCAATGATTCGGTTATCAATAACCTCACCAATAAGTTTGACGCGATTCTGGCCATTGGCAAGGTCAAAATCAAGAAACAAGAGTATTAAGGCGATTATGCCATAGTATCTACTTTGCCGAAGGTGATGCTTCTCCATATCTTGCAATTTGCCTGCAAAATTACATTCAATCCCGTTCATTTCCATGCAATACAGTGATTCCGTCATACCACTTTATGCACTCAGAAATGCCTCAAAACGGCTCAACTCAACTCCTCTGTTTTCGCAATGTTTTCGCAGGCAATAAAAAAACACTTGCGGAAGTCCGTAAGTGTTTGATTTTCAAGTAGCGGGACTCAGGATTGAACTGAGGACCTCATGATTATGAATCATGCGCTCTAACCAGCTGAGCTATCCCGCCATCAGGCTCTTTGCCTTAAGCGGTTGCAAATGTAATGCAAGTTTTTGGAATCCCAAATAATTGGACCGATTTTTTGGGATTTTTGGACCTTATTCTCTATTCGGAGCCCGCAAGGAGGACTGTTGGCGCTGTTTCAGCAGTTCCACAATCTGGCTGGCTGCGTTCTGCGAAGCACCTGCCGGACCTAGTGTTTCCTGCATCTGACGGTAACCGTCAAGCTGGGCCTGGCGTTCAGGCGTATCGGACAGCAGCGGCAGCAGGTGAGTGTTGGCTGTACGGGCATCCATCTGGCTGGCAACCAGTTCCGGCACCACCTCCTTGCCTGCAATCAGATTTACCAGTGAAATGAACGGAATCTTGAGGACCAGCCTGCGCAGGAAGTTCGTGACGTGTCCCATTGGCATGCGGTAGCAGACAACCTGCGGGACATTGAACAGGGCTGTTTCCAGTGTGGCAGTACCCGATGTGACCAGAGCCGCATGGGCTATTGAGAGCAGTCCGTATGTATTGCCGTTGACAACGCTGACGTTGCTGCCTTTTATGAGGCTGTCGTAGAATGATGCGTCAATGCCCGGAGCGGCAGCCAGCACAAGATTGAAATCCTCAAGTCCGCGTGTGGCATCGATCATGATTGGCAGGTTGCGCCTGATTTCAGTCTGGCGGCTGCCGGCCAGCAGTGCTATGACCGGCTTGTCCGAATATGTCTTGGATAGGGCATGGCTGTTGTCAGCTGGCTTGAACTCCTGTACAGAATCGACGCTGGGATTACCCACGTATCTGATGCTGTAGTTTCTGTTAGCGAACCACTGTATTTCAAATGGCAGTATGGAGAACAGCTCGTCAACGTATTTCCGCATGGATTTGATGCGGTAGCTTTTCCAGGCCCATATCTTTGGCGAAATGTAATAATAGACAGGAATGGAAAGTCTGGTCTTGACCAGTTTGGCTATGTTCAGATTGAAGCCCGGATAGTCTATTAGAATTACTGCATCGGGATTCCATGACTTTATGTCTTCGAAGCACAGGTCTGCGCTTTTAAGAATTGTTCCAAGGTGTGTCAGAACAGGCCAGAACCCCATGTAGGCAAGCTGCCGGTAATGCTTTACCATCACTCCACCTGCTGATGCCATGAGATCCCCGCCAAAGAAACGGAACTGGGCATCGGCATCGGCATTCAGAATGGATTTCATCAGGTTGGAGCCGTGGAGGTCGCCCGATGCTTCACCTGCAATCAGGTAATATTTCATGTGAGCTTGTTTTACGGCAAAAGTACTCGTTTTTTTTCGTTGTATTTTTTGTTTTTTCATTCAATTAATATTTCTTTGCAATTGAACGATAAAACAATTCGGTTATGGACAAGCAGATTCGACAAAGGGAGAAGGTAAGGTTTGAGTATGAATTGAGCTCTCAGTCCATTCCCATGATTTGGGAGGCGGTGGCTACTGCTCCGGGAATGGCTTCCTGGTTTGCCGATCAGGCTGCTGCCGAAGGTAAACTGTTCACCTTCTCGTGGGGACGCCATGAGACACGTCAGGCGGAACTCATCAATTGCCGCCAGTCTACATACGTGCGTTTCCATTGGACCGATGAGGAGCCCGGAACATATTTCGAAATCAGAATACATAAGAACGAGCTTACCCAGCGCTGCATGCTTGAAATCACTGACTTTGCAGAACCTGGAGCGGGTGACGATGTGAAGAGCCTTTGGGACACTTCGATTGATGCACTGAGACGTTGTGGCCTGTAGTCCCAAACATGGGCCGTTTTTTTTGAGAAATCTCCAATTTGTAGTACTTTTGCGGGTTGATAGGATTATTATGCCCGTATATGAAGAGAAAGAGGCTTGACTGGTTCATCATAAAGAGCTTTCTGCTGCTGTTTGCGGCGGCTTTCTTCATCTGCCTCTTTGTCCTTCTCATGAATATCCTGTGGCGTTATGTCGAGGATCTTGTGGGTAAGGGTTTCACGTTCAGCGTAATTGCCCGTTTCTTCTTCCTGTTCGGCATGAGACTGGTTCCCGAGGCACTGCCTCTGGCCGTTCTCATGGCATCGCTGATCACATTCGGCAATTTCGGCGAACGTCTGGAACTGCTGGCAATGAAGACTGCCGGAATCTCGCTTCTCAGGATAATGCGTCCGCTTACGATATTCTGCATCTGTCTGGCGGGCATATCGTTCTACTTCCAGAATGTGACGGTTCCCAAGACCACGCAGAAGCTGTATTCGCTGATTTATTCGATCAATGAAAAGAACCCTGAGCTGGAGATTCCTGAGGGTACTTTCTACGATCAGATATCGGGCTATAACATGTATGTGAAGCACAAGGATCTGAATACCGGAAACCTGTATGACGTGACAATTTATGACCACAGCAACGGATATGAGAATCTGAGCGTGATCGTGGCCGATTCCGCATATCTTGAGACTACTGCCGATGAGGAACATCTCATGCTTCATCTTTTCAGCGGAAAGTGGTTCAGCCAGGATACGGATATAGATGACAAGGGACAGCCGTACAAGCGTGAATCCTTTGCCGAGAAACATATCCTGCTTGATTTCGATTCCGGTTTCAGGCAGGCAGACAGCGACATGATGAGTTCTCAGGCCGAAAGCAAGAATATGATACAGATCAAGGAGACCATAGATTCGCTTTCGCAGAGGCAGGACAGTGTCGGCTTGGGCAATCTGGCGGAGTTCAAGGGCCAGGCCATGAACGTATACAGAATGAGTGCTCAGGATTCCGTCCGTATGTCAGAAGAGAATCTTGGAACAATCAATGCCGACAGTCTTTTCCGTGTTGCCAGCCGTGACGGTCAGATTGAAATAAGGAAGGGCATGAGACAGGTCGTGTCAACCCAGTCCAATGAACTGACCATCAAGGGATCCAATATGTTCTCCGGTGACCGTGTAATAAGAAAGCACTGGATTTCATGGATGAAGAAGATAGTGAATTCACTTTCAATACTGATATTCTTCTTCATTGGAGCTCCTCTTGGCGCAATCATCCGCAAAGGCGGTCTCGGGGTTCCTGTGATTGTCTCCGTGCTTACTTACATCCTGTTCTACATAACATCGGTTTCCGGGGAAAAGATGTTCCGTGAGGGTGTATGGAGCATAATAGGCTGCTGGTTGAGTACCCTTGTGCTTACGCCTTTGAGCGTGTTCTTTACCGTCAAGGCAAATAAGGATTCGACCGTATTCCAGCCCGAAGTGATTGTGGAATTCCTGAAATACTGGTTTGGAGGCAGGACGGCCAGGAACATCACGCGCAAGGATGTGGTGATTGATGAACCTGACAGGAACATGTGTCTTGGACTGACCGGAAACATCAGGACTGCATCGGCCAGAATAATGGATTCGGAGCTCTCAAGCCGTATGCCGCGTTATCTGTCGCTGTTTTTCAGACCGTTGGATACATCGGATATGGATAATCTTTATGCCGATGCTGACAAACTTGCTCTGGAACTTGGAAACAGCCGTGACAGGGTAGAACTGGATCTCGTCAACGGCATGCCCATCGTTCCCGTTCATGGTGTGAAGGGCCCGTTCCGTCACCGGTGGCTGAATGTCCTGTCCGGCATTCTGGTGCCTTTAGGTCTGCTGTTCTCTCTCCGGGAATGGCTGTTCCGCTCCAAAATCATGAAACAGGTGGCGCAGGCTGCAAGTGTGGCCGGGGAACTTGAAGATTATATGAAAAAGAACAATCAACTATAACAAACAATGGGACAGATTTCAGATCGCGTTATGAGATTGGCCGCATCGGCCACGTTTGCCATGAATCAGAAGAGTGGGGAATTGTCCGCTCAGGGAATTGATGTTGTCAACATGAGTGTGGGTGAACCGGATTTCAATACACCTGACTATATAAAGCAGGCTGCTGTCCAGGCCGTCGAGGAGAACTACTCCAAGTATTCTCCTGTAGCCGGATACATGTGGCTCAGAAAGGCTTGCAGTGACAAGTTGAAGCGTGAGAACGGACTGGATTACCAGCCGTCACAGATCGTGGTTTCAACCGGTGCCAAGCAGGCTCTGTGCAATGTGGTCATGGCAATTGTCAATCCGGGTGACGAAGTCCTGCTGCCTTCTCCATGCTGGGTGAGCTATCCCGAAATGGTGAAGCTTGCCGGTGGCGTTCCGGTCGTGATCAAGGCCGGCATTGACCAGGATTTCAAGGTTACAGCCGCCCAGATAGAGGCCGCCATCACACCGAAGACCCGCGCCATAATGATCTGCTCTCCTTCAAATCCTACCGGCTCGGTATACAGCAGGGAGGAACTGGAATCCATTGCCAAGGTCCTTGTGAAGAACCCGCAGGTATTCGTCATTTCCGATGAGATATACGAGCATATCAATTTCATAGGTTCACACAACAGTCTTGCCATGTTCCCGGAACTGAAGGACCAGATAGCAGTCATTAACGGTGTGTCCAAGGCTTATGCCATGACCGGATGGCGTATAGGTTTCATGGCCGGTCCCGAATGGCTGGTCAAGGCCTGCAACAAGCTTCAGGGACAGTATACCAGCGGTACCTGTTCAGTGGCCCAGAAGGCTGCCCAGGTTGCTTTTGACGGACCGCAGCAGGATGTCGAGAACATGCGCCGCGTGTTCCAGACACGCCGCGATCTGATTGTGTCACTTGCTCGTGAGATTCCGGGATTTGAGGTCAATATGCCTCAGGGCGCTTTCTATCTGTTCCCCAAGTGCGATTACTATTTCGGCAAGAAATACGGTGACAAGGTTATAGGGAATTCCGATGACCTTGCAATGTATCTCCTTGAAGTAGGTCATGTGGCAACAGTAGGCGGCACTTCATTCGGCGCTCCTGAATGCATCAGATTCAGTTACGCCACAAGTGAGGACAAGATCCGTGAGGCTTTCCGGAGGATAGCCGAAGCGTTGGCAAAGCTCCAGTAATGAAAGAATCAGGGGCTCCGGATCCGGCGCCCCTGATTCTTTTAAGTTAAACCTTATTTGAGAGTAAGATTATTCTCCCGGGTGGATTGCTTCTGACGGGCAGACACCGGCGCAAGTGCCGCAGTCTACGCAGAGATCCGGATTGATTGAATACTTTTCGCCTTCTGAGATTGCCTCTGACGGGCATTCATCGATGCATGTGCCGCAAGCAATGCAGTCGTCGCTGATTACGTATGCCATAATTGTTCTTCTTTATTTGGTTTTCAATGGTGCAAAAGTATATGTTTTTCCTTGTTATTCCAAATGAGGGGCGTTATTTTACAATATCTTTGCGGCAAGTCCGTTATTGGAATACATGAAACTCAAGTCCAAAGTCATATTCAAGGCAATCCTGCTTTGCTCGATTCTGCTTGTCCCATGCGTGTTATCGGCCCAGGAGAGAAAGATTCAGAATCGTCCGTTTCTGGATGACCGGGTGTGGCATTACGGCTTTCTGGTGGGATTGCATGCCCAGGATCTGAAAATTGAAAACAATGGTCTGCCGTATATTACAGAAAACGGTGGCCTGGAATACTGGTATGCCGATGTCCCTGAATACATTCCCGGCTTCAGTGTCGGTATCCTGGGTGAATTGAAGGCTACCGACTGGCTCGCGTTGAGAATGATTCCAACAATGCATTTCGGGGACCGGAAACTGGTCTTTGTCGAAAGCGGCAGCAACTCGCGGGTGGAACAGTATCTTAAGTCGACACTGCTTTCTGTGCCCTTTGACCTGAAGATTTCACCATTGAGGTTCAACAATTACAGACCCTATGTGGTTACCGGTCTGGCTTACGATGTGAATCTTACTCTATCCAAGGGAGGGGAGTTCCTGCTCAAACGTGGAGATACGATGTTCGAGATAGGATTCGGATTCGACCTTTATTATCAGTACTTCAAGCTGATACCGGAACTGAAGTTCTGCTTCGGGCTTGACGATGTCCACGAACGTACGCGTAAGGATCTTAAAGACCTTTCCATGCTGAAGTATTCGAATGCCGTTGACAGGGCGGTAAGCCGGATGATAACATTTTCATTGTATTTTGAGTGAAAAAAGTTTGAGGTTTGAATGGGTTTGCCTATCTTTGCGCCGCTTTATCGCGATCGCTGTCAAGGAAGAGTAACTCGATATGTCGCATAACAGCTGGAACAACTGCATTTTTTACTTGTAAAAATGGATTTAATCAAGATTGCCGAACAGGCATTTGCAACAGGCAACGAGGGCAAGTTCCCGAAGTTCAAGTCAGGTGACACCGTAACAGTAGCTTACCGTATTGTTGAAGGTAACAAGGAACGTATTCAGCTCTATCGTGGCGTGGTTATCAAGATCTGCGGTCATGGTGACAACCGTCGTTTCACAGTCCGCAAGATGTCAGGCACCGTTGGTGTCGAGCGTATTTTCCCGATCAGTTCACCGGCCATTGACAGCATCGAAGTCAACAAGATCGGTAAGGTCCGTCGCGCAAAGCTCTATTATCTTCGTGCTCTTACCGGCAAGAAGGCCCGTATCCGCGAGAAGAGAGTCAACGGCTGATCAATTTTCTGAAACAGAGAACAAAGCGGTATCCGAACAAAAGGATGCCGCTTTTTTTTGCCAATACGTTATGTTGGATTATCTTTGAAGTGTATTTTCAGTGCCGGTTTTATGAATGTGACAGAAACTGCAATCCCAGGTGTCCTGATCTTGGAACCGAGGGTGTTTGACGATTCCCGAGGTTATTTTTTCGAATCGTTTTCCCAGAGGGAGTTCGATGAAAAGGTTGTACCCCTTGTCGTTGGGGCGACTGCCTGTGATATTAATCCGCAATATCCTGATGGAAGGATAGTATTTGTTCAGGACAATGAAAGTAAAAGCCGTTTTGGAGTTCTGCGTGGTCTGCACTTCCAGAAACCTCCGTTTGCACAGACAAAACTGGTGCGTGTTGCTGTGGGACGTGTCCTTGATGTGGCCGTTGATATAAGAAAAGGATCACCGACATACGGTAAGCACGTGGCAGTCGAACTGTCAGCTGCCAATCACAGGGCTCTGCTGTTGCCAAGAGGCATGCTTCACGGATTTGCGGTTCTTGATGATGAAGTGATATTCCAGTATAAATGTGACCAGTTCTATGCTCCTCAGAGCGAGGGTGCCGTTGCCTGGAATGATCCGGCTTTGGGTATTGACTGGAGACTGGATGCTGGGCAGGTGATATTATCGGATAAGGACAGCCATCACCCCCTGCTTCAGAATTTTGAATCACCTTTTGTGTATTGATTATGAATATTCTTGTTACCGGAGCCAACGGGCAACTGGGCAATGAACTGCGTACGCTTGCAGTGGGCTCCTGCCATAATTTCGTATTTACGGACATCAGCAGTCCTGATGGCGTTCAAACCGAATTGCTTGATATCACAGATATTGGACAGATTCGCGAAATTGTCGGATTGAACCGTATTGGATGTGTTATCAACTGTGCTGCTTTCACCAATGTCGATGCTGCTGAAGATCAGGAAGAACTTGCATACAGACTGAATGCACAGGCGGTGGATAATCTTGCTTCGGTGGCCCGTGAGGTTGGAGCGTTCCTGATCCATATCTCGACAGATTACGTGTTCGCAGGCAATTCATGCCTTCCGTTATCAGAGAATGAACCTACCAGTCCTACCGGGGCTTACGGACGTACCAAACTTGCGGGGGAAAAGGCTGTTTCAGACAGCGGATGCCACTACATTATTCTACGCACAGCATGGCTGTACAGTCCATATGGGAAGAACTTTGTGAAGACTATGCGTAGTCTGACTGCAACCCGTCCCACACTTGATGTCGTATTTGACCAGGTGGGCACACCGACTTATGCACATGATCTGGCTGAGGCCATAATGCATATTGTGGATACAGGGCGGATGGCAGGATATGAGGGCATTTACCATTTCAGCAATGAGGGAGTGTGCAGCTGGTATGACTTTGCCTGTGCCATTGCTGATGCAAGCGGCAATACCGCCTGCAGGATAAGCCCTTGTCATTCCTATGAATTTCCCAGTAAGGTAAAACGTCCGGCATTCAGCGTCCTTGACAAGACAAAGTTCAAGACCGCTTTCTCTTTTGACATTCCCAATTGGACGGATAGTCTGAAAAAGTGCATTTCTGTTTTGGACTCAGACAACCTGTAATATGAGTAACAGCATCAGGCGTTTGGCCTTTCTGGCATTTGTTCTTGTATGCTGCTGTCCTGTGTCGGCTCAGGATGGAGGTGACAGTTTTGAGGACGATCCGTTCTCGGCACAACAGAGCAGCATGCCCCGCACGCAGAACCGTGGAGGGGCACAATGGAGACCAAGTACCTATAATGATCAGAATGCTGTCATTCAGGCAATGCTTGGTTCGCAGATAAAGCGTAATCTCAAATACCGTTTTGAATCGGTCGGTGTCCTGTCGGATGGACTACACAGCCCTTTCTGGTTCACTTCAAACAGACAAGGGTTGGCATCGGTCAAGACAAAGAGCGCGTATGCCCGTTACGGCATGTTTGGAGAAATGCGTCTTCCAAACGCATTCGGAATGAAATACGGAATGGATATTGGCTTGGGTTATGGCTTGCATGACAACTGGTTCGTCCAGCAACTGTATATTGATGCCGATTATCGTGCATGGTCTCTTTCTGTCGGAATGAAGGAACGCTGGGCGGGCCTTTCCAATCCTGAACTTGGCAGCGGATCTCTGACTTGGTCCGGAAACAGCACTCCGATACCTCAGGCTCGTTTGGGCTTGCCTGAATACACCAGGCTTGGCATATTTGGAAATTGGCTCTCGGTCAAGGGACATGTGGCATACGGCATGTACACTGATGGCAAATACAGAAGCTCTGTTCCTGATGGAGTGTATACTGATGGATTTTTCTATCACAGCAAAGAGGCTTATGCCCGTTTGGGAGACAGGGAACGTTTTCCGTTGGAACTCACATTGGGATTGCAGATGCATGCACAGTTCGGTGGAGTCAAACATAACAGGGAGAAGGATGCCGCTGGTAATCTTATTGAGGAATACAGGCTTCCTGGAGGATTGAAGGCTGCATGGGATATCCTTTTGCCTTTCAATCAGCCTGGTGCGCAGACCACGGAAAACGGCAATACTTTGGGCAGCTGGCTTTTGGGACTTGACTGGTATTTGTCACAGATGACCATAAGGCTATACTATGACCATTTTTATGAGGATCATTCTTCACTTTTCGGTATAGAATACAAATCCGATGAGAACGGTCATAGGGATTTTGTCAATTACGGATTCAGACGCAACTGGCTGGACGGACTTTTCGGATTGGAATTCGTGATGCCGGATGAATGGTCTGTGAGGGACATAGTTGTTGAAGTTCTGAATACCAGAGGTTTGTGTGGTGCCGTTTATAATCCCAAAGCCAGTGATTATATTCAAGGGGTTGACGGACGTGACAATATGTATAATCATATTGATGTTTATGATTCATACAGCCATTATGGTTTTTCAGTAGGTTCTCCAATGCTGATATCGCCGGTCTATAACAGCAACGGAATGAATTCCTTTGCCAGTAATAGGGTCAATATGATTCATTTTGGATTGGAAGGCGGAGTGGGGCACCATCTTGATTATCAGGTCAAACTTACAGCAACACGTCACTGGGGCACATACGAGTATCCTTTTGACTGGACAAGAGACGTGACATCGGCTATGGTCCGGCTGATGTGGCTTGCCGGTGATAATGCCAGTTGCAGGATAGGCGTATCGTACGGGGTGGATCATGATGACAGCACCTGGCTTGGAAACAACAGTGGAGTGATGTTGTCCGTCATTAAGACATGGAAGGTGTTATGAAAAGGTTCATTGTAATTTGTGTTATCGTCTTTGCAGTGTGCGGCTGCGATAATCTGTTCTGGGATGATGAGCTTGACTATCAATGGCGTCTTGATAGAATCGAATATGTGAGCGGTCATGATCTTGCCGGTAATGATATGCCAGTAGAGGAAAAGACCCAGTGCTGGTTGAGTATGGCACGTGACCTGGCCGTGTTTGAGGATCTTTCTGATTCGACGGCAATTGTCAGGATAATGTGCAGGTTTGAGTACGATGGTGACAGCATTACGTTTGACTTTACAGCCAACAGCCGACAGGAATCGCTGGCCCGTCAGCTTCCTCATTTCGGACTCCCTGGTACAGTCTCGTCGTTCAGCATGCAAAGTCTGGAACGTAACAGCATGGTAATGGCAGGTGATAGTACGGTGCTTTTCTTTACCCGCTGGTGAGCGGCTTGCGTCATTCGATCAGTCCATCCTTTATTCTGATGCGCCTGTCCGCCAATACGGCCAGATTCTCGTCATGGGTTACGATGACGAAAGTCTGACCCATCTTTTCCCTGAGGTCAAGGATGAGCCGGTGAAGTTCGTCCCTGTTCCGGCTGTCCAGGCTTCCTGAAGGTTCGTCGGCCAGTATGACGTCAGGCCGATTCATGAGCGCTCTGGCTACGGCTATGCGCTGTTTCTCTCCTCCTGACAGTTCTGCGGGTTTATGTTCGCCGCGTTCTGCCAGACCTAACAGTCCCAGAAGCGATTTGGCGCGTTTCTCGCATTCTACCATACCTGTTCCGGCAATCAGTCCCGGAATCATGATGTTTTCACATGCGGTGAATTCCGGCAGCAACTGATGGAATTGGAATACGAAACCGATATGCTGCCCACGGAATGAGGCGAGTTGAGACTGTGACAGACGGGTTATGTCTGTGCCGTCATACATGACACTTCCCTGGTCCGGACGGTCCAGGGAACCCATGATCTGAAGCAAAGTCGTTTTCCCGGCACCGCTTGGGCCGGTAATGCTGACAATTTCACCTCTTTCAATCTCCAGACTGATTCCTTTCAGGACGTGAAGTCCGGAAAAACTCTTGTGTATGTTTTCTAATCTTATCATTCTGCAATTATTTTTTCTACAATGTGCCGGGCCATCCGGCATCCGAACATTGCGGGAATCCAGCTTACTGTCCCGACGGTCATTTTGCGTCCGGGCGTATCGCTCTCCACGACTGCATATTCACGTGCCGGTTCGTCGCTGAATACAACGTCCAATAGTTTGGGTATGTTTGAATTTGTAAATTTCTTTCTGACTGCTTTGGATAGTCCGTCATGGTGGGTCATTGACAGTTTGACGATGCTTATCCTGTCTGGATCAAGCCGGGCTCCGGCCCCCATGCTGCTGATGATGGGAATGCCTGCATCAAATGCTTCACGTATGAGCGCGCATTTGGTTCCGACCGAGTCTATCGCATCGGCAATGAATGTGAAATCCTGACTGTCAAGAAGCGGTCGGACATCGGATTCCATGAGAAAACGGTTTATGACGGTCAGCTCCATGCCCGGGTTTATGTCCTTTATCCTCTCTGCCATCACTTGGGCTTTGGGTAATCCTATTGCAGGAATGGTTGCTGCAATCTGACGGTTCAGATTGCTGGAATCAATCTTGTCGCCGTCTACTATTGTCATGCGTCCGATGCCTGCGCGTGCCAGCATTTCAACGGCATATCCGCCTACACCTCCGACTCCTACGGCCAGAATGTTGGCTGATGCAAGTTTCTTTACTGCATCCTTTCCTAAAAGAAGTTCGGTGCGTGAACTGAAATCCGACATGCTGCCTGCTCTGAGGAAAATGTAAAATTATGCACATTCAGACTGGATTTGCAGAATTATTCAAAAAATCCAGTGCGTTTATTCAACTGATTGCGAAGTAAACACTAATTTTGCAATCCGAAAAGCAAATAACACACATTTATGCGAGTAGCTATTGTTGGAGCAAGCGGAGCCGTGGGACAGGAATTCCTGCGCGTTCTGGAACAGCGGAATTTTCCGCTTGACGAGTTGGTTCTATTCGGGTCTTCCCGCAGTGCAGGAACATTTTATACATTTTGCGGTAAACAGCTGCAGGTCAAGCTGCTTCAGCACAATGACGATTTCAAGGACATAGATATTGCCTTTGTATCGGCCGGTGGGGGTACTTCACAGGAATATGCTGAAACCATCACCAAGTACGGTTGTATAATGATAGACAATTCGAGCGCCTTCAGAATGGACCCGCAGGTTCCTCTGGTGGTTCCTGAGGTTAATCCGGAAGATGCACTGGTCCGTCCGAAGGGTATAATTGCCAATCCGAACTGTTCTACCATAATGATGATTGTTGCTCTGAAGGCTTTGAATGATATTTCGCCTGTAAAGAAAGTTCAAGTATCGACCTATCAGGCTGCCAGCGGAGCAGGGGCTGCAGCAATGGCAGAACTGTATGAACAGTATCGTCAGGTCTTGGCTGGTGAACCTGTGAAAGTTGAAAAATTCGCACATCAACTGGCGTTCAACCTGATTCCGCATATAGATGTCTTCAAGGAAAGCGGATATACCAAGGAAGAGGAAAAGATGTTCTATGAAACCAGGAAGATGTTCCATAACGATATAGAATGCAGCGCCACTTGCGTCCGTGTTCCGGCATTGCGTTGCCATAGCGAGGCCATCTGGGCTGAAACCGAACAGCCGGTGTCAGTTGAGGATTTCCGCAAGGCAGTAGAAAGTGGTGAAGGTCTGGTCCTTATGGATAATCCTGATAATAAGGAGTATCCGATGCCTTTGTTCCTTTCCGGTACTGATCCGGTTTACGTGGGCCGTATCCGCAAGGATATCGCCAATCCTAACGTCATGGTCTTCTGGGTTGTCGGTGACCAGATACGCAAGGGGGCAGCCCTTAATGCTGTCCAGATTGCAGAATATCTCATCGCACAGAAAGTGGTGGGCTGACAGGCCTGATTCTGGGTTCGGCATTATGAATGTATTGTCTTGATCATCATGAGTCCCATCCGTTATGTCGGATGGGATTTTTTTTTGGTAATAAAAGCTTACTAATATACTTTTGGCGACGCCATCTCCTTGAGGTTTTTCCGGCATTGTCCGTTGGGACTGTTCATGCAAATATGGTAATAATGGGACTTTCACCATGCCAGACCCGTTACAATTGCGTATATTCGCGGAAACAAAAGAACTGAAAAGATGGAATCAAACGCTAATTCACAGAAACAACTGCAGATAGAACTAAAGGAGGAAACAGCTCAGGGTATCTACTCCAACCTTGCAATGATCACTCATTCCTCAAGTGAATTTGTAATGGATTTTATAAGCATTCTTCCTGGCATGGCTAAGGCACAGGTCAAGTCAAGGGTGATAATGTCTCCAGAACATGCAAAGAGACTTATGCTTGCTCTTCAGGAGAATGTTCTGAAGTACGAAAAGTCATTCGGTACAATTGATCTGAACAGGCAACAGAAAGGGACTTATATTCCTCCTGTATCGGATTTCCAGGGACAGGCCTGACGTTCTTCCCGTGTTACAGTTTTTAAGGGCAAAAGTGCGGATGATATCGGACTTTTGCCCTCTTTTTCGCTTTAAAATGTGCAATATTAATTAAAAAACAATGCGATTTCGCTTGTCGTTTCAGATAATACCTGTATCTTTGCACGCCAAAAAATTAGGATTTTACTATTTATAATATAATAACTAAAAACAAACAACATGCCAACAATTCAGCAGTTAGTACGCAAAGGACGTCAGGTTCTGGATGACAAGAGCAAGTCTCCAGCCCTTGATTCCTGCCCTCAGAGAAGAGGCGTTTGCGTGAGAGTTTACACCACGACACCTAAGAAGCCTAACTCAGCCATGAGAAAGGTTGCACGTGTCCGTCTCACCAACCAGAAGG
>JAZUEH010000106.1:0-14890 GCA_045640065.1 Bacteroidaceae bacterium | reverse complement strand
GTTATTGTCAATCACATCGACCTTGCTGCGTACTGAATCCAGCATGATCCTGTCATTGATTATCTCCTGCTCGTCCAGCTTGTTCTTGAGCACGGCATATTCGGACCTCAGCTGCTCCAGTTCTTCCGATATGTTGATATTTTCCTCCATGATTCCAAAATTCATGTTTTACATCCGCTTGAGCTTCTCTCTGATGCGTACCAGTCTGACCGACACATTCTGAGCGCTGATACCGACTATGGCACCTATCTCATCATAGCTCATATTCTCCAGCCAGAGAAGAATTATGCTCCGGTCAATGAAGCCGAGTCTGCCGATGCGCTCATGCAGTTGTCTGATCTGCATGGCATCATAATCGGCATCATCGGCCGGGGTGATATCGACATTGAGCTCAATACGTTCACCCTCACGGGTCTTCCTTCTTTCAAAATTAAGACAGGTATTGAGACTGACCCGCCACACCCATGTATTCAGACTGCTTTCACCACGAAACGACTCGAAACCGTTCCACATCCTGACAAGAATATCCTGGAAGAGGTCCTCAACCTCATTCCTGTCATTCGAAAACATATAGCACACGGTATAAATAGTGCGTTTATGTTTGTTCACTATGGTCGTGAACTGACGTTCCTTATCGTTCATCGTTTCAAGATTACATCACAATAGACACCGGTAATCTGAAAAAACTACAGCCGGATGAAAAAATTTTTCATTGTCGCTTTCTTCACAAAAATACTAAATCGGCACATACATGCAAGCGTCAGGGAAAAAAATCATTATCTTTGGACCGATGGAAAATTCTATGTTCGACACACTGTTGAGTCTGCCTCTGTTCCAGGGAATGACGAAAGCTGACTTTGACAGTCTCCTGCAGAAGGTCAAGTTCGATTTTGCCCGCTTTGAAGACGGCGAGACAGTCATTTCAAGCAACGGGACATGCTCGCATTTCGTCTTTCTTCTGGGTGGCACTGTCGAGAGTTCCAGGTCCGATGAACACGGCCGTTTCGAGTTCCGCGAACTCATCAGCACGCCCTGCCTCATAGAACCTTATTCCATGTTCGGCCGGCACAACCTGTACCGTCGCAGCTACCGGGCAGTGGGACGTGCCAACTTCCTGTTCATCGACAAGCAGTACGTCTATACTGAAATAGGCAAGTACAACATCTGCCGCATGAATATGCTCAACATCCTGAGCGGCCGCGTCCAGAAGCTGGACAGTGACGTATGGAGCATTGATGAGATGGAACTCAGGGAACGCATAATCCGTTTCATACGCAGTCTGGCCGACCACCACAAGGGAGAGAAGAAGCTGTACATCAAGATGAATGACCTGGCGGTCCTTCTGGACGCCACCAGAATAAACGTTTCAAGGGAACTCAATGCGCTGCAGGACCAGGGTCTGGTAGAACTGAGCCGCGGCGGCATACGCATTCCCCTGCTGGAAAACCTGAAATGACATGAACAAGGAAAAACTTGCGGCACTCGACTGCCGATATGCAAGAATGGCCCGGATCTGGGCAGAGAACTCCTACTGCACCCGACGCAAGGTGGGCGCACTGGTAGTCAAGGAAAACATGATAATATCTGACGGCTACAACGGCACGCCAACCGGTTTCGAGAACATCTGCGAAGACCAGGAGAACAACTCCAAGCCCTATGTGCTCCATGCTGAAGCCAATGCCATAACCAAGCTCGCACGCTCGGCAAACAACTGCGATGGAGCCACCATGTACGTGACAGCATCACCTTGCATCGAATGCGCCAAACTAATTATCCAGTCCGGAATAAGACGTGTGGTCTATACTGAAAAATACAGGCTGACCGATGGCATCGACCTTCTTGAAAGGGCCGGAGTGAATGTTGAATACCTTGAACTTGACGATAAACGATGAAGACACTGAAAAAAGTAATTCTCGGACTTCTCATACTCTTTGCAGGCATACTGATAGGTGGCCGTATCATGATAGATATGGTCAAGAAGGCCCGCGTCGGGTACTACATGACCAGCATGCGCGGTTCGTCAAAGATCGAGACCCTCATCAATGCAATCAATACAAAATATGTGGACCATGTTGATGTGGACTCCATAATAGACCGTGCCCTGCCCGTCATTCTTGAGGAACTGGATCCGCATTCGGCCTATTACCCCGCACAGGAGACTCAGGACAGCAACGATGAACTCCACGGCAGCTTCTCCGGCATAGGAATACAGTTTTCCGTTCAGGAGGATACCATCCGCGTGAACAGCGTGATTCACGGTGGTCCCTCCGAGAAGGTAGGACTTCTTGCAGGTGATCGCATCATCACGGTTGACGATTCCGTATTTGCCGGCAAAGGCATGTCCAGCAACGACATAGTAAAAAGTCTCAAAGGCCCGAAAGGGACCACAGTCAAGGTTGGAATAATGAGAAGCGGAGAGCCTGAACTCATTGACTTCGAGATTGTCCGCGGTGACATTCCGGTCAAAAGCGTCGATGCCGCATACATGATCACCCCCCAGACAGGTTACATCATGATAAACAAGTTCGGCGAGAACACCTACATTGAAATGATGACGGGTCTGGCTTACTTGAGCAGCAAGGGCATGAAGAAGCTCATAATCGACCTTCGCGGCAATACCGGCGGTTATCTTGGCGCAGCCATTCAGATGGCAAATGAATTCCTTCCCAAAAACGACCTTATTGTATATACGGAAGGTGTCCACAGTGAAACCAGCCGCACATTCGCCACGGGACGCGGCTTCTACCAGAACATTCCCATGGTGGTCATGATTGACGAGTCGTCAGCATCGGCAGCCGAAATCCTTACCGGTGCCATGCAGGACAACGACCGTGCCACCATTGTGGGCAGACGCTCATTCGGCAAGGGACTGGTTCAGGAGCCGATCGACTTCGAAGACGGCTCAAGCATACGCCTCACTATAGCCCGCTACTACACCCCATCAGGACGCTGTATCCAGAAACCGTACGGCGAATCGGACGAAGATTACGCCATGGACATCCTGAAGCGTTACGAACACGGAGAATTCTTCAATGCCGACAGTATCAGACAGAATGAGTCCGATGCCTTCACGACCAAGGGCGGACGTACGGTCTATGGCGGAGGCGGAATCACGCCTGACATTTTCGTGGCATCGGACACCACGGGATATTCAGAATACTATGCTACCGTGATGCGCAAGAATCTTGTCAACCGTTTCTCGTTCAAGTTTGTGGATGAGAACCGTCAGGAACTGTCTGCAATCGGTTCGGTTGACGATTTCGAAAGCTGGCTTGACAGGAAACAGGTACTGGAACAGTTCTACAGATTTGCTGTCGACAACGGTGTGGCCAGGGACTGGACCCTCAGTGCACCGGCAAGGAAACAGATGCGCACAGCTGTCTATTGCAACGTAATATATGATGCCATGGACATGGAACAGTATCTTGATTTCCTGAACCGTACCGATCCCACTGTTCTCAAGGCCATTGAAGTTCTGGAAGGGGAATAAGCCCGGACGGCTGTCATCGCAGCACGATCTGGGTTATTGTCTGTGCACCGGATATTGAATTCAGGCGTGCCACCAGTTCCGTGCGCCGCATCATGAGTTCGTTACGGACAGCAGCCGAACTGACTTTCACGAACAGGGTCCTGTTGAAAATCTTCACATCCTGAGTATAAGCGGCAAGTGCACTGCCTATGACCTCCGGCCATGCGCTGATTACCCTGTATTCCTGAAGCGGAGTCTCCAGGCCAGTGGCTCTCAGATACTCCATGATCACGTTTCCAAGGTTCTGGGAATCGGTTCTTTTCATACCACACTTCCGTTTTCAACAGTAAACAGGCGATACGGGGTACCGATGGAATCCAGAATGCCCCCGATGTGATTGCGGTCGACATCAGTAATGAATACCTGGCCGAACCTTTCGGAATCCTGGACAAGACGCAGGATCCTTTCGACCCTGACCGAATCCAGACGGTCAAACACATCGTCCAGGAGGAGCAACGGTTTGCGTCCGCATGCATCGGCAAGCAGCCGGTACTGGGCAAGCATAAGTGAAGTCAGGAATGTCTTGTTCTGCCCCTGTGACCCTTCCTTGCGCACCG
This sequence comes from Bacteroidaceae bacterium, assembly GCA_045640065.1. Taxonomy (GTDB): domain Bacteria; phylum Bacteroidota; class Bacteroidia; order Bacteroidales; family Bacteroidaceae; genus Colenecus. Next base: position 10,804 of record JAZUEH010000106.1, on the reverse strand, counting down.
GATAGCCGTCAAGCTTCATTTCCAGTTCATCCTTGTGGATGCCGTGAAGGGTATAGCCTACTGCCCTGTCTGCAACACGTCCTTCAACAAGCTGCCCAAGAAGCGGACCACGCTGACAATGTGACGAATATGCCAAATCGGCCTTTTCATTGCCGGGAGCTATACTGCCGTACATTTCAGCGAAATAAGGGACAAGCCTTTCGACCAGATCACTGCGTTTTTCGAAAATCACACGTCCCGACTGGTCCATGACCTGTTCCCACATGAGCATCATTTCAGGATCAGGCATGGCATCGGCCTTAAGCAGCGAATTGCGTTGTGCAAGCGCCTTGTTGTATCGGATAAGCTGATTCAGATAATCCCTGTCATACTGTGAAATGACCACATCCATGAAACGGCGGCGCTGTTCGCTGGCACCCAGAATCAGATCGGTATCCTGCGGAGTCATCATGACCAGCGGAACATAACCTATATGGTCGGAAAACCTCTGATACTCCTTCCTGTCACGCGTTATCTGCTTGCGTCCCTTTGCCCTTGACATGCATCCGATAACTGTCCTGTTCCCGTCAGGCAGACGATAAGTTCCTGACAGTTGGAAACAGTCAGTCCCATGACGCATAACCAGGGCATCGGTCTGAGCCAGTGAACTTTTACAGAAAGACAGGCAGAAAATGGCATCCAGAAGATTGGTCTTTCCCATGCCATTGCGTCCCACAAAACAGTTCAGGCCAGGTGAAAAATCCAGATCCGCCTGTACTATATTCCTGTAATCCTGAAGAAACAGATGCTCCAACTGCATGATATCGGGTATTGGTCCGTGCGAATTTACTTCTCTTTTTCATTTCCCCTGTGCTTTTTCCGTACAATTTGTTTTCAATTTGTGAAAAATGAGTATTTTTGCAACCGCTAAATGAAATAGATATGGCAAGCAAGAAAAATAAAAAGGCCGTTGAAGCTCAACCAACAGCCATTGGAGAAGCAGTTAACCGTTGGGAAGAGTTCTTCGAGAACCACAAGAACACCGTATTCGGCGTCATGATTGCAATCGTCGTCATCATTGCCGGTGGCATGATTTACAACGCCAAGGTAGTTGTTCCCCGTCAGACAAGAGCCGCTGAAGCACTCTATCCGGGTGAGGCACTTTTCATAAGCGGAGACTACGAGACTGCCCTGAACGGAGACGGCGCTTCATACGAAGGCTTCGAAGCTGTCGCAAAGCAGTACGGCAGCACCAAGGCCGGCAAACTTGCAAAGCTTTATGCAGGTCTCTGTTACGCCAAGCTTGACAACAATGAAAAGGCCATGGAACTTCTTTCTAAGTTCAATGGTAAGGACCAGATGGTTGGTCCGTCAGCTCTGGGTACCCTTGCGAACTGTTACGCAATTGCAGGTGACAACGCCAAGGCTGCAAGCACATTCGAATCAGCAGCAAAGAAGGCTGACAACGGCCTGCTTTCACCATACTACTATTTCCAGGCTGCTCTCATTTACGAGGCAATGGAAAAGCCGGCACAGGCACTGAATCTCTACAAGATGATCAAGGTCAAGTACCCTGAATCAGCCGAAGGCCTGCAGGCAGACAAGTACATAGCCCGTCTTGGTGGCAAGTAAGCCGCGGACAGGTTATTCCGGGGGTGAATTCCAGAGTGGCCAAATGGGGCAGACTGTAAATCTGCTGTCTCTCGACTTCGGTGGTTCGAATCCATCTTCACCCACATAGCGTTCTTCCCAACAGAAGAGCGCCTTTTTTTATCTGATCGTTTCAGGATGAAGAGAACGTTTCTGCTTGTATTCCTGTTTCTCCAGGCCATTGGCATCTGTGGACAGGACTGGTATTCGGACCCCGAATGGGAATCGGCCATGAAGATGTATGTCAAGCAGATCTACAGATTTGAAGGCAATGTGTACGGTACCGACCAGTATGAGCCGGAACCATATCCGCTGCAGGGCGCCAATGTCAGGATGACCTGTATGGGCGACACCACACAGATGGAAGGAATGGCTGCAGGATCAGAAGGAGAATTCTGGACCGGCATCTGGTCAAGGACTCGACTCAAGGACACCAGAGTACACATCATCATATCATACCTTGGCATGGAGTCATTGGACACCATAGTCCAACCCGCCAGGAGTAAGGAAGACGGAGTGGACTGCTACACTGTGGAAATGGATTCGATATGTCTGCACAGCATGCCCGTCACTCTGGCTGAAGCCGAAATCGTGGCGGAGCTGCAGCGCATGTACCAACATGGCGATACGGTCATCTTCAATGCAGGAGCATACGAGATGCCGACCGGCAGCGTACTGCTTGACCTTGTCAGACGACTGCCCGGACTGAAATATGAGAACGGGGCCATGAGCTATCTAGGACGCAGCATTGAGGAAATCCGTCTGAACGGTGACCATTTCTTTGAGCGGGACATGAGCATTGCCCTGAACAACATGCCCACAGACAAGCTCAAGAGCCTGAAAGTATACGAGGTGCCGGATGACACACTGAGCGTATATAGCGACAACCACCTTATTATGGATATGGAGACCGATGGTCCCATGGACAGGACTCTGTTCGCGACTGTCGGACTTGGCACAAACGAAAGGTTCAACAGGTATTCACTGGATGTGAACGCATCGGACTGGCGCAAGGACAAGGGTTCCATGTACGCTTACTACTCCGGTTCGGATATTCCGAACGGTTACGGCGAACTGGAAAACAGACATCATAACGGAAACATCTACTACAACAGGGAGTTCAAGAAGGTCACCATGGGTGTGAGCGGGTCATACAATGACAATTTCAACAGGAACAGGCAGACCAGCATGGGAAAGACCTTCCTGCCGGACTACACCCAGACCACATCGGACACCAGCGAAAGCAGTGGCGGAAGTGACAATTGGAACGGCAGTGTTGACATGTACGGTCAGATTGGAGAGCATGGCAGTTGGAATGCATCGGCAGGACTGAACTCCTCACGTTCCAACAACAGCAGTCTGAGCAGTGATACGCTGAGCAACGACGGGCTGGGCATGGTGTCATCCACCACACAGCAGGACAGATCCGACTCCGAATCCCACGGCTATAACATGAATGCCAACATGTGGCAGAATTTTGGAGAAGAGCAGGAATACAGCATCAGCGCGAATATAAGTTTCAACAGTTCCACCAGTGAGAGTACAAGCGAGAATCTGTCGGAAAGCCGTTTCTACCAGTTGGGCGACAGTTCCAGAACCATCAGGCATCTTATTTCATCCCCATCGGGTTCAAACAATTTCCGCACCGGAGTCTCCTTCAACAGACAGATCGGCGAAAACGGATGGCTCGGTGTGGGATATGACATTTCATATTCTGACGGGGACAGCAGGCGCAGTTATGACGACATGAATCCTGACGGCACTCTGAGCAGTGTCGACAGTCTCCATTACACAAGACACGATTCCACTTTGGACCAGGGTGCAGACCTTAACTTCAACTGGTCCGATTCGACCATCTGGCTCAACATGAGCGCCAATGCGCGTCCGACCCACGTCAAGGTCAGCAACACTCTGGCCGACAGGGAGGAAATTCTCACCCAGAAGGGCATACGCTACAACATGAATGCCAGTTTCAGATTCAAGCTGTTCAAACTCAGCCAGTTCCAGTTAGGATACAACTGCAGCAACAGTCTTCCCGGCATAGACCAGCTCTCAACGGTAACAGACTACAGCGACCCCATGAACGTGACCGAAGGAAACAGCAACCTCAAGAATTCATTCAGACACAATGTTTCATTCGAGTACCAGTTGAAATCCTGGATGAGAACGAACCTGTCCTACTCCACTACCAGGAATCAGATAACCCAACTGACCATGATCGACCGTCTGACAGGCATGCGTCATTCCAGCCCTGCCAACATCAACGGCAACTGGAGCTGTTCGGAATCAATGTACCTGACCTATCCGTTCCAGGACCTGTCGCTGTCACTCAATGCCAGCCATTCATTCAGCCACAACCTCACATACGTCCAGGGATTCACCGATTCGGAACCTTCGACCAGCGCCAGCAACTACCACAATCTCAACTGCTCACTGAATGCCGGATACAGCAACAGGAACTGGATGTTCCAGGGAAGGGCAGGCTATATGAAGGACCGCAACAGAAGCGATTACATTTCAACGGCCAACGGCGGACAGAGAATCAGCTTCAATGCCGACATTGACTTTACCAGCGACATAGGTTTGGGAGCAAGAACCGACATCAGCATTACAAAACCGTTCGGATATGAACTGGACTCGGCCAACCGTACGGAATGTCTCTGGAACATCAGTGCCACATACAGCTTCCTGAAAAGCCGCCAGGCCGAAATCAGCGTCACATGGCGTGACATTCTCAATGACTACAACGGTTTCAACGCCTCGGTCTCCAGTACCGGCTGGTATGAGAGCCGCACTTTCGGCAGCCCGTCAATGTTCATAATATCATTCAGTTACAGGTTCAACAACTTTGGCGAATAAATGCAGAATCTAGCCACCCCCACCCCCGAGACGGATCACGCCAGACGTCTTGTGTTCTGGCTTGCCATGGAAGAATGGGCATCACGCAATGCGACCGATTCATTCTTCATCTGGAACAGTCGCCCCACCGTCATTTTCGGCCACAATCAGGACATGGAGGCCGAAGTCAATGTCCCCTACTGTCGGGAGCACGGCATAGAGATGTACCGACGCAAAAGCGGAGGCGGATGCGTCTATTCCGATGAAGGTTGCCTCATGCTTTCATTCATAACCCGCGACACGAATGTCAACAGGGCTTTCAGCACGTATCTGGAACGTCTGGCATCGGCATTGAGGGAATTGGGATTCGAATCGGCGATAACGCAGAACAATGACGTTCTGGTGTGCGGGCGCAAGGTTTCAGGCAATGCATGCTACGTCACTCCCAAAGGATGTGTCGTCCACGGAACACTGCTTTACGACACCGATTTTTCCGTACTGGAAAAAGCCATTACGCCATCGGCCGTGAAACTTGAGAGCCATCATGTCAAGTCAGTCCGGCAAAGGGTTGCAAATCTTAAGGAATTTGGTACAGATTTGAGTTCTGATGCTTTGAAGTCCAAACTGATTCATTATTTTTGCAATAATATTCAATCAACGCTGACAGAGGCTGAGATGTTACAGATCAGCGAGATTGAAAACAGTTATTTGGACGAAAATTTCATCAGATATGGCCGAAATCATTAAGACTACCTGCCTCCACGCAAACCATTTGGCACTGGGAGCGCAGATGAGCCCGTTCGCAGGCTTTGACATGCCAATCCAGTATACAGGAATAACAGCCGAACACCTTGCCGTCAGGCAGAGTGCAGGCATGTTTGACGTTTCCCACATGGGCGAAATCTTCATTGACGGCCCTGATGCGGAACTTTTCATCAACCACATCTTCACCAACAACATCAGCGGGATGCCCATGGGCAAGATCATGTACGGCATGATGCTGTATCCTGACGGCGGCTGTGTCGATGATCTGCTTGTATACCGTGAGTTCCAGCCGGACCATTACCTGCTGGTCGTCAACGCCGCAAACATCGACAAGGATTATGAGTGGATGCTGGCCCAGCAGGAAGGATTCAAGGTGAACATCGACAACCAGTCGGACATTTGGGGACAGGTTGCCGTTCAGGGACCTCTGGCCGAGAAGACGGTCATTGACGTTCTCGGACTTGACTGTGCAGCCGCACTCGGCTTCTACGAATACTGCAACGCACTTTGGAACGGCAAGAGACTCATTGTGAGCCGCACCGGCTATACCGGCGAAGACGGATTCGAGCTCTACACCGATCAGCAGGGTACGGTTGAAATCTGGAACAGGCTTATTGAAGCCGGAATCCAGCCATGCGGTCTGGGCTGCCGCGACACTCTCCGTTTCGAGGCCGGTCTGCCGCTCTATGGCGATGAACTGTCACAGGACATCAGTCCTATCGAGGCCGGGCTGGGCATGTTCTGCAAACTGGACAAGGCCGAATTCATAGGCCGCGAATCACTTGTGGCACAGAAGGAACTCGGCACGGAAAAGAAGCTGGTAGGCATTGAGATTCAGGACCGCGCCATTCCGCGTAACGGCTACCCGGTGGAACTCGAAGACGGGACTCAGATAGGCACTGTAACGACAGGTTACCACAGCATCAGCCTTGACCGCAGCATATGCTTTGCACTGGTCAAGTCAGAATATGCTGCTCTCGGCACCCCGCTTTGGATCCGCATCCGCAAGAAGACATTTGCCGGACAGGTCGTGAAGAAGCGTTTTTATCAGACAAACTACAAAAAATAATACAATATGAGCAAGATTCTTGAAGGACTCAAATACAGTGAGACCCATGAATGGGTAAAGGTTGAAGATGACATTGCAGTCATCGGAGTCAGTGACTTTGCACAGAAGGAGATGGGCGACATCACCTACGTTGACTGCCCCAGTGTTGACGATGAGTTTGAGCAGGGCGAGGAATTCGGAGCTCTGGAAAGCGTGAAGGCCAGCAGCGACCTCATCTGCCCGGTAAGCGGCACCGTCGTTGAAGTCAATGACGCAGTCGTTGACAGTCCGGAACTTGTCAACCAGGACGCTTTCGGGAACTGGATCATCAAGGTCAGAATGAGCGATGCATCACAGGTTGACGGACTGATGGATGCTTCTGCCTACAAGTCAATGATCGGAGAATAAGCATGGAGGGCTTCCAGTATTTTCCTCAGACAGACCAGGACATACAGGCCATGCTCGAACGCATAGGTGTGAAGAGTCTTGATGACCTGTATGCCGATGTACCCCAGGACTTCTTATTCCAGGGCGAATATGACCTTCCGTCAGCCATGACGGAGCAGGAGGTACGCCAGTTCTTTCAGGAACTGGCCGACAGGAATCCGCGCCAGACGGTTTTTGCAGGTGCCGGAGCATACGACCATTACACACCGGCCGTCATCCCCTACATCACAAGCCGGAGCGAATTCCAGACCGCATACACACCGTATCAGTGTGAAATCTCACAGGGCACACTGCGCTACATTTTCGAATTCCAGAGCATGATATGCACTCTGACAGGCATGGATGTCAGCAATGCGTCAATGTATGACGGTCCCACTGCCGCAGCCGAAGCCGTCCGCATGTCTGTAGCTCAGGCCCGCAAGAAGAACACCGTTCTGGTTTCAAACACTCTTATGCCGAACGTCCGTGCCGTCATTGACACATACGCACGCTATTCAGGCATTGAGATTGTCGAGATTTCACAGGAAGGCGGACAGACATCGGCCTCCAGCCTGGAAAGTCTGCTGGCTGGCGGACAGGTGGCAGGCGTTGTAGTTCCTCTTACCAACCGTTTCGGCATCATTGAGAATCTCGAAGGCTTTGCCGACATGATCCATGCCGCAAAAGCCGTCATGACAACATATTGTGACCCCTCGACTTTGGCAGTCCTCAAGACTCCGGCCGAATGGGGAGCCGACATTGCAGTCGGTGACGGACAGACGCTTGGCATTCCGCTTTGCTACGGCGGACCATACGTGGGGTTCATGGCCACCAGCCGCGAGCTGATGCGCAAGATGCCCGGACGTATTGTCGGCGAGACCCGTGACGGAGAAGGCCGTCGTGCATTCGTGCTCACACTGCAGGCACGCGAGCAGCACATCCGCCGCGAAAAGGCTACCAGCAATATCTGTTCGAACCAGAGCCTCATGGCTCTGTGGGTGACCGTATATCTGTCGCTCATGGGTCCCAAAGGTCTGAAACAGGTCAACGACATCTGTTATCAGCGTTCCCATTTCCTCATGCAGAACCTGTTGGAGACAGGTCTGTTCAAGGAAGCATTCCCAGGTGCGCCATTCATCAAGGAATTTGCCCTCAAGCCGCTCATTCCACCACGTTACATTCAGGAGAAGCTGCAGGAGCACGGCATTTTCGGAGCTCTCCAGACACCCGAGGGCTATACGACCTTTGCCGTTACCGAGATGCGCACCAAGGAACAGATTTTCGAACTGATTAAAGCACTCAAAGGATAAGGAATCATGAAATACTACGACAAACTGATATTCGAGCTGTCCAAGGAAGGACGCATGGGATACTCGCTTCCCAAGCCCAAAGACGATCTGGACACCTGTGATTCCATTCCAGCCAATCTTCGCCGCAGCGAAGCTCCCCTGCTGCCTCAGGTGAGCGAGGTCGATGTGGTACGCCACTACACCAATCTGAGCCAGATGAACTTCGGTGTTGACACCGGCTTCTATCCGCTTGGCAGCTGCACCATGAAGTACAATCCCAAAATCAACGAAGAGATTGCCTCCATGCCGCAGTTCGCAGGCATACACCCGCTGCAGAAGAACCTGCCGGGTATCGAAGCCGTATATCAGGGACTGGACAGCGCTCTTGCCGCCATTACCGGCATGAAGCACTTCACCTTCAAGCCCTGCGCCGGAGCACACGGTGAACTTACGGGACTTATGATTATCCGCGAGTACCACATGTCACGCGGTGATATGAAACGTACCCGCATCATAGTTCCGGACAGCGCCCATGGAACCAATCCCGCAAGTGCCGCCGTATGCGGTCTGGAAATTGTCCAGGTAAAGTCCAATGCCAACGGTCTGGTCGATGTCGAAGACCTGAAACCGCTGCTGGACGACACCATAGCCGGAATAATGATGACCAATCCGAATACTCTGGGACTGTTTGAAAAGGACATCAGGGAGATTGCACAGCTAGTCCACGAATGCGGAGGACTGCTGTACTACGATGGAGCCAACATGAACCCGCTCATCGGCACAGTCCGTCCGGGCGACATGGGCTTTGACGTGATGCATCTGAACCTGCACAAGTCATTCTCCACTCCACATGGAGGCGGAGGCCCCGGAAGCGGTCCTGTAGGTGTATGCGAGAAGCTGGTTCCCTTCCTCAAGGTGAACGTGTCGGGCTTCAACGGCAATTTCGGAGTCATGCTGCGCGCATACGCATACATTCTCATGCTTGGTCGCGAGAATGTCAAGATGTGCGGACGTCTGGCAACTCTCGGAGCCAACTACATAAAGGAATCACTCAAGGACTGCTACAAGCTGCCGCTCACCCAGGTCTGCAAGCACGAATTCGTATTTGACGGACTTGTGAATGACGGTGCACGCGAAGGTGTTGCCGGAGCCACCACCCTTGATGTAGCCAAGCGTCTGCTCGACTACGGTTTCCATGCCCCGACCATCTACTTCCCGCTTCTGTTCCATCAGGCAATCATGATCGAGCCTACGGAAACTGAATCGAAGGAGACTTTGGACCAGTTCATCGAAGTGATGCGCACCATAGCCCAGGAAGCCGCACAGGATCCTGACCTGCTGCACACTGCACCGCACAACACTCCGATATCACGTCCTGACGAGACTGCAGCCGCACGTAATCCGATACTCAAAATCTGGGACGAATGCGCCTGCTGATCATAGGAGCCGGACCTGGCGGTTACGAAACCGCCGTCCAGGCCGCCGGACGCGGTCTGGATGTGACACTTGTCACCGAGGGGCCACTGGGAGGAACATGTCTGAACGAAGGCTGCATTCCCACCAAGACACTTTGTCACTACGCACAGCTCATTGACGAGAACCGGAAGGCCGGCATCAACGCCACAATACCGTTTGATTTCATCCAGCAACGCCGTCTTGCGGTCATAAGCCAGCTGCAGTCCGGCATTGAGATGCTTCTCAAGAACGTCAATGTAATTTACGGCAAAGCCTGTTTCAAGGACACCCGTACCATCACAGTCAACGGTCAGGATGTCGAGGCCGATGCCATTATCATTGCCACAGGTTCAAGAAGTGCCATGTTGCCTATTCCCGGTGCAGACCAGGCAATCACATCGAAAGAGATACTCGAACTTGAACAGGTTCCCGAAAGTCTGTGCGTGATAGGCGGAGGAGTGATAGGACTCGAATTCGCATCGGTCTTCAACAGTCTGGGCAGTCAGGTAACAGTCCTCGAATACTGTCCGAACCTGTTGCCACGTTTCGATGTAGACCTGGCCAAACGGCTCAAGCAGTCACTTTCCAGGCAGGGCATACGCATTGAACTGCAGGCCCAGGTTACAGCCATTGACAACGGCACAGTCTTCTACACACAGAAGGACAAGCAGTTTGAAGTCAGCGCAGAAAAGGTACTCATGGCTGTCGGCCGTAGGGCCAACATGGATGGGCTGAATCTGGAAGCCGCCGGAATCGGATACACCAGACGCGGAATCACTGTCGATCCAGACTTCCGCACCAATGTGCCGGGCATCTACGCTGTCGGCGATGTGACAGGAGGAATCATGCTGGCACATGCCGCATCGGCCCAAGGTCTGCACGCATTGAACCATATATGCGGCACCCCTGACAGAATCCGATTCGACCTTATTCCCGCAGCCGTGTTCACCAGTCCCGAAGTTGCAACCATAGGACTCACAGAAGAGGACTGCAAGCAGCAGGGCATTGAATACCGCACGCTCAAATCATTCTATCGTGCCAACGGCAAAGCCGTATCCATGGACCAGACGGACGGCTATTGCAAGATACTTGCAGGCGTTGACGGGTCTGTTCTCGGTGCCCATATCATAGGAGCCCATTCATCGGATATCATCCATGAGCTGGCAGTCGCCATGAATGCCGGTGCCACCCTTCAGTCATTACAGCAGACCATTTTCGCCCACCCCACCCTGAGTGAGACAGTCCTGTCCGCACTGCGTCAATAATCGGATTCAAAGCAGGATGGAAATAGCATTGGTCCAAAGCATTCCGGTTCAGGGTAATGTAGATGCAAGCCTCAAGAACCTGGACCGCC
>JAZUEH010000105.1:0-37249 GCA_045640065.1 Bacteroidaceae bacterium | reverse complement strand
TTCCTTGTCTATTTCCAGTCATACACCAACACATACGGAGAGACCGGCAGACTGACAAGCATGTACAGGGAAGCCCTGTCCTACCCCAAGGTTCGGGGGCTTGTCATAGCCACGCGACCCGACTGCCTGCCCGCGGCACTGCTTGACTGGTTTCAGGACTATGTCAGCAACGGTGGCTTCCTGCTTGTCGAGCTTGGGGTCGAGTCGACCATTGACCGCACATTGCAGTCCATCAACCGAGGCCATGACTGGGCATGTGCAAGAAACGCCATTCAGGAACTTGACAGGCGTGGAATATTTGTCGGGGCGCACCTGATACTGGGTCTGCCCGGTGAGACACGTGACGAGATGCTTTCCCATGCCGATGCCCTTTCAGCCCTGCCCATAACCACCCTGAAGCTGCATCAGCTGCAGATAATACGCAACACCCCGCTGGCCGAGCGCTACCTGAAAGACCCTGCATCGGTTCCGGTATTCACGGCAAGGGATTATGCTGCCCTGGCAAGGGATTTCATAAAGCGGATGAGGCCGGACACGGTACTGGACCGGGTGGCATCGGAAGCCCCGAAATCCATGCTGCTGGCTCCGGACTGGGGTCTGAAGCCGTCAGAATTCATGTCACTGCTTGGAGACTGGCAGTGAACCGATGCCTGCAAAATCAATCAGTTCGCGGTACAGACGCTGTACCGGCAGGCCCACAACGTTGAAATAAGAGCCTTCAATGCCCTCGACACCTATGTAGCCTATCCATTCCTGAATGCCGTATGCACCGGCCTTGTCCATAGGGCTGAAACGGTCAATATAGTATTCAATCTCCTGTTCGCCCAGTTGTGAGAAACGGACCCTTGTCGTGACTGCAAAGCTGCGGCTCCTGTCTGCCGTGGTCAGCGTGACGCCCGTAATGACTTCATGCCATCGGCCGGAGATAAGTCGAAGCATCCTGGCGGCATCGGCCTTGTCCGATGGCTTGCCAAGGACAAGGCCATCGACATAAACAATGGTGTCAGCCGTAATCAGCAGCTCGTCAGGGGCCAGACCGGCCTTGTAGGCAGCAGCCTTCTTTGATGATATGAAAAGCGGTATGTCCTGGCCTTTCAGTTCCCCGGGCCACGATTCGTCAATCCCGTCAAGAACCCTTGTCGTGAACGGTATGCCCAGGCCGCCAAGCAGTTCCCTGCGGCGCGGTGAGTTCGATGCAAGTACTATCCTGTATTTCATTTCCACGAAATTTCCACGAAATTTCCACGAATCTGAAGCGTTACCAGCCGAAGGCGTGATTGTCCTGCATCCACAGATGCTGCACCTTCATGACATGCTCAACGACATCGCGCACGCAACCGCGGCCACCGTCATACGGTGATACATAGCGTGACAGGCTGACAATCTCGGGGCATGCATCGGCCGGACAGCACGGCAGACCGCACTGCTGCATTATCTGATAATCAGGGATGTCGTCACCCATGTAGAGCACCTCCTCGGGTTTCAGTCCGTAGCGTTGCATGAAGTCCTCATAGTCGCGTATCTTGACCTTCGATGCAATGTATATGTCCTCATCGGGAATGCCAAGGGCCTCGAAGCGTTTCCTGAGCGACTGCACACGCGCCCCGGTGATGATGGCTATCTTCAGTCCCTGCTTTACGGCAAGCTGGAGCGAATAGCCGTCCTTGACGTTCACCGTACGCACCGGATCACCGGTCTCGGAAAGGTCCATAACTGTTGTGCTCAATACGCCATCGACATCGAATATCAGCGCCTTGATGCGGGTCAGATCATAGTTTATCATTTCAGCGTCTGTTTTTGCTTGTCTTTCTGTATGTCGGCCGATACCAGCCTGTAAATCTCCAGCCACTCGGGCTTGTCCTCAAGAAGTTTCATATGCATGTCCATGACACGGCCGTCACCACGGGCTGCAGGGCCTGTCTGGCTCCCGGCCGGAGTCATGGTCAGGGCCTTGTCAACCATTTCCTCAAGCAAGGGAGCCATGATACCGAACTCCAGGCCCATCTCGGCCAGAAGCTGCTGGGATATGGTCATCATGCGGTTGGAGAAATTGGTGGCAAATACAGCCGCCAGATGCATCTTTCCCCTTTGCTGCGAATCCAGTTCCGTGACGCTGTCCGATATGGCCGATGCCAGGGCACTGACCGTAAGCAACGTTTCAGTGTCCGATGCCTCGATGAACAGCGGCAGTCTGTCACGCTGTGGAATCTTGCCTTTGCTGAGAGTCTGCATCGGATAAAGGACTCCGTAGCGTGCCGCTCCGGCATCCTTCCACACTGACATGGGAACACTTCCCGATGTATGCAGGAACAGGGCATCAGGGCATTGCGCCACGATTTCAGGAGCAAGTTCCATGAGCACATCGTCACGGAGCATGGTCAGGCACACACCGGCCTCCGGCAGGTCAGCGATTCTGTCCACAGCCTTCGCCCCGAGACGTTCTGCAAGCAAGGCCGCGTTAGCCATTGTGCGGCTGAACACGGCACAGATATTGCAGCCGGCATCCTTCAGCATGGGGCCAAGCGAACTGGCCACATTTCCGGAGCCCACGAGTGCAATTCCCAGGCCGGCAGTATTTTCAGAACTTTCCCTCATGAACCTTGCCCCACTCTATCTTTTCGTCATCATAAGGCTTGCGCTCCATGTTCTTGTAGCCGAAGCCTATTATGCACAGAGGCTCATATTTCCCGGGCACGCCCAACAGCTGCTGCAGGACCTGCTTTGACGGTGTGCCGTCAGCCAGACCGCGGTTACGGAGGTGAGCCCAGCAGCTGCCTATTCCAAGGTCCTCGGCCTGCAGCTGCATGTATGCGGCAGCTATGGCGCAGTCCTCGATCCAGGCATCGGTCTTCTCCGGGTCGCCCAGGATTACCACTGCAAAGACCGACTCGGCAAGAAAACCGGCACCGGACTCCTTTGACACTGACAGTTTCTGAAGCATGTCGGCATCATCGACCGCCACGAATTCCCAGCCGCGGGTATTCTTCGAGGTCGGTGCTATCAGGGCAGACCTGAGCAGCGTCTTCTTCTGCTCATCGCTCAGTTTCTGTTCCGTGAACTTGCGCATGCTGCGCCTGTTTGATATAAGCTGGCTGAATTTCTCCATTTGCGTTCCAATAGTTAATTTTGTCGCGAATGTAGCAAAAAATAAGCGGCTGCTTTATACGTATCGGCCCTTTTTCGCGTTTATAAGGTGGAAATGACTCAAGGATTCGCGTTCCGGACCGTCTGGCGCAGGATTATCCTCACCATACTGGCTGTCTGCATGGCATGTGGCGTGCAGGCAAGACGTGTGCGCGTATCGGGGCGCGTGACCGATGAGAACGGCCAGCCGGTCGAACTGGCCACCGTCAATGACGAGCGCACCATGCAGTCGGCCGTCACCGACCTGCGCGGGGAATACAAGCTGATTGTGACGTCACCCGATGACACTCTCCGCCTTGTGTTCCGCATGATAGGCCACGAGACACGCATCCGCCAGCTGACCATAAACGCAGACAGCATGCGCATCGATGTCATGCTGCCCACCCTGAACTACACCCTTGGCAACGTTGAGGTCAACGCAAACCGCAGGCAGACGGACGGAATGCAGGAGATCAGTGCCAGCGGCATACGTTTCAATGCCGATGTCAACGGAGGCTCGGTCGAATCCATAATATCCACGCAGGCCGGTGTGAGTTCGCACAACGAACTGAGCAGCCAGTATTCGGTGCGCGGAGGCAACTTTGACGAGAACAGCGTCTACGTGAACGGTACGGAGATTCTGCGGCCGCAACTGACGCGTTCGGGACAGCAGGAAGGCCTGAGTTTCATTGACCCGGACATGACAGGTTCCATCCGCTTTTCGACAGGCGGTTTCGGTGTTGAATATGCTGACCGCATGTCATCGGTCCTGGACATCACTTACCGCAAGCCGCGGGAGTTCGAATCGACCGTGACGGCAAGCCTGCTCGGTGCCAGCGCATACGTGGGTACAGGCGGCAGGCACTTCAGCTTTGCGGGCAGCATACGCTACAAGACGACATCATACCTGCTGGGCACGCTTGACACAAGGGGCGAATATGACCCTTCGTTCCTGGATTGCCAGACGTTCATGAGCTGGACCCCTGACGATGACTGGGAAGTGACTCTGACAGGCAACATTGCCGCCAACACCTACCGTTTCAAGCCCAGCGACCGCACGACCAGCTTCGGTACGGTCGAGGACGCGCATCTGTTCAAGGTCTATTACGAAGGATGGGAAAGCGATGTGTTCAACACCATGACCGGAGCGCTTGACATCAGGCACAGCAAAGGGGCATCGGAATACCGTCTGAACCTGTCGGCATTCGACAGCCGTGAGCGCGAGACATTCGACATACTCAGCCAGTACTGGATTGACCAGGAATACACGAAAACCGGCCAGTCAATAGGCAGTTTCATGCAGCACGCGCGCAACCGCCTTGACACCAGGGTCGGGACAGCCACCTTCAAGGCCACCCACAGGACCGATGCAGCCGGCACCATAGGCTGGGGTCTGGAATACCGTCACGAAGATGTAAGCGACCACAGCGTGGAATGGGAAATGCGTGATTCGGCCGGCTACACCCTGCCCTATGATGCTGCAGGCGGTCCAATCCGGATGGCATACTCACTGCGTTCCGACAATGCCGTTGCGAACAGCAGGACATCGGCCTACATTCAGGACACATACCGTTTCAGCCTGCCTGTCGGACTGTTCTCGGTGAATGCCGGGATAAGGGCATCATGGTGGAGCTGGAACGGACGCACGACCGTCAGTCCCAGGCTCATGGCATCGTACCAGCCGTCATGGAACGACAATCTGGTGTTCCGCCTGTCGGCAGGAGTGTACCATCAGGCCCCGTTCTACAAGGAAATGAAGGACACGGTCCTGACAGGAGGGGTATGGCAGGTTACGCTCAACCCCGACATACGCTCACAGCGCTCAATCCAGGTGGTCCTTGGCGGAGACTATGACTTCACGGTGTTCGACCGTCCTTTCAAGTTCACCACCGAAATGTATTACAAGAAGCTTGACAGGCTTATTCCGTATACCCTGGACAATGTAAGGATTGTTTACAGCGGAAACAACAACGCCCACGGGTATGCCACAGGCATTGACATGAAGCTTTTCGGTGAATTCGTGCCAAGGATTCCGTCATGGCTGACTTTCTCGCTGATGAACACGAAGGAATGCATCAACGGCAAATGGCTGCCCCGCCCCACTGACCAGCTGTACAACCTGTCACTCTATTTCTCTGACACATTTCCCCGGTATGACTACTGGAAAATGTCGCTTCGCTGCTGTCTGGCCGATGGTCTGCCGTTCTCGGCACCGGGCAGCCACGAGAACAGCTTCCGTGCCCCGGCATACAGGCGCATTGACATAGGGCTTTCATACAAGGTGTTCGACCGCGATGACCGTCCTCACGTATATGGTCAGAAAAGGCTGTTCAGGGAACTATGGGCAGGAGTTGACTGCCTGAACCTTCCCGGTATCAATAATGTAAATTCCTATTACTGGATTTCAGGAGTTGACGGCATTCAGTACGCCATCCCGAACTACCTGACCGGCCGACAGCTGAACCTGCGTCTGCAGGCCTCGATGGGACGCTGAGCCTTCCTCCGCACCCGATCCGGGCTTGCATCGGCCCTCAGTTTTTCACTTTTATTTACCGTCAGGACTTTTATTTTAGAGGTATAAAGAGTATCTTTGCGAACCTTTATAATAAAATTAACTGTTAACCAATAAAAATTCGTTTTTTATGAAACCTACACACATTGAGCATCTCGGCATCGCCGTTACCTCACTTGAGGAGACAATGCCTTTCTTCGAGTTCCTTACAGGCAGCAAGTGCTACAGCATTGAGGAAGTAGCAGACCAGAAGGTAAAGACCGCTTTCTTCAAGGTCGGCCAGACCAAGATCGAGCTTCTTGAGCCGACTTGCCCGGAATCGACAATCGCAAAGTTCATTGAGAAGAACGGTGGCCGTGGCGGTATCCATCACGTTGCTTTCAACGTTGAGAACGCAGCCGAGGCTCTGAAAGAGGCCGAGGCTTTCGGCATCAAGCTGATTGACGCCCAGCCGCGCAAGGGCGCTGAGAACCTGATGATCGGTTTCCTGCATCCGAAGAACACATGCGGTGTCCTGACAGAACTTTGTGAACAACCTAAATAAACCAAACGGAAATGGCAGACAACAGCAAGCTTCAGAAGCTGGTCGAGAAGCGCGCCCAGGCACTGGCCGGTGGCGGCGAGAAGGCTATTGAGAAGCATCACGCAAAAGGCAGCTTCACTGCCCGCGAGCGCATCAACATGCTTCTTGACGAGGGTTCATTTGAAGAGATTGACATGTTCCTCACACACCGTTGCTCAGACTTCGGTATGGAGAAGAAGGTATTCCTGGGTGATGGCGTTGCAGTAGGCTCAGGTACCATTGACGGCCGTCTGGTCTTCGTATTCGCACAGGATGCCACCGTAATAGGCGGTTCACTGTCCGAGACCATGGCACAGAAGATATGCAAGGTCATGGATATGGCCATGAAGCTGGGTGCTCCTATCATCGGTCTGAACGATTCAGGCGGTGCACGTATCCAGGAAGGTGCATGCGCACTTGCAGGTTACGCTGAGATTTTCGAGCGCAACATCCTTGCATCGGGCGTAGTTCCACAGATTTCAGTGATCTTCGGTCCGTGCGCAGGCGGTGCCGTGTACAGCCCGGCCCTGACCGACTTCATCATGATGACCGAGCAGAACTCATACATGTTCATCACCGGTCCAAAGGTTGTCAAGAGCGTTACAGGCGAGGACGTTACAGTCGAGCAGCTTGGCGGTGCCAACATCCATGCCACCAAGTCAGGCGTAACCCATTTCGTGGCTGCCACCGAGGAGGAGGCTGTTCAGGAAATCCGCCGTCTTATCAGCTTCATCCCGCAGAACAACATGGAGGAAGCTCCAAGAATGGAATGCACCGATGATCCCGCACGTCTTGAGGAAGCCCTCAACGATATGGTTCCGGCCGATCCGAACAAGCCTTACGACATGAAGAACATCATCTACTCAATCGTGGATAACGGTGACTTCATGGAGGTTCAGAAGGACTATGCAAAGAACATCATCTGCGGTTTCGCACGTTTCAACGGCCGCTCGACCGGTATCATCGCCAACCAGCCCAGCTGGCTTGCAGGTGTTCTGGACTGCGATGCATCACGCAAGGCTGCACGCTTTGTACGTTTCTGCGATGCCTTCAACATCCAGATCCTTACCCTCGTTGACGTTCCGGGTTTCCTTTGCGGTACAGGTCAGGAATATGCAGGTATCATCGACCACGGTGCAAAGCTTATGTTCGCATTCGGTGAGGCTACCGTTCCAAAGGTAACCGTAACCATCCGCAAGTCTTATGGCGGTTCACACATCGTAATGAGCTGCAAGCAGCTTCGCGGTGACCTGTGCTACGCATGGCCAAATGCCGAGATCGCAGTAATGGGTGCCAGCGGTGCAGTAGGCGTTCTTGAGGCCAAGGCACTGAAGGCAATCGAGGATCCTGAGGAGAAGAAGAAGTTCATTGCCGAAAAGGAGGCCGAGTACAAGGACAAGTTCGCTTCACCTTACCAGGCAGCCAACCGCGGCTATATTGACGATGTGATTGAGCCACGCTTCACACGTGCACGTGTTGTACGCGCATTCGAGCAGCTGCAGACCAAGCGTCTGACCAACCCGCTCAAGAAGCACAGCAACATTCCACTCTAAAGACATACGGCTATGACAGTATTAACAATAGATGGATTTACATGGCTGGTCACCGGAGTAGGATTCGGCATGGTTATTCTCCTGCTGATTGTGCTCATATTCATCCTTCAGGGACTTGGTGCCATTGTAAGCAGAATCACAGCCCCCAAGGCTCCGAAAGCTGCCGTCAAGGCCGCTCCCGCAACCGAGGCCGCTGTCCCACAGGCCTCCGGCAAGGAATCCGATGAAATGCCGGTTGCAGCCATAGCAATGGCACTGCATCTCTATTTCAACGGAGCACATGATGAAGAGCCGACACAGATTACCATCAAGAATGTGGAGCGCAGCTATTCCCCATGGAATTCAAAGCTCTACGGTATGAACAACTTGCATCGTTAATATCATTTTTATGAAGGAATTTAAATTCAAAATAGACGGCAAGCAGTATACTGCCGCTGTCAATGAACTTGAGGACAACTTTGCCGAAGTAACAATTGACGGCAAGTCCTACAAAGTTGAAATCGAGAAAGAAGAGGCACCTGCAGCCGCAGTACGCCGTCCGGTTGCAGCAGCTGCTCCCGCAGCCGCAAAGCCGGCTGGACTGATGACAGTCAAGTCACCGCTGCCAGGCTCAATCATGAAGGTTCTGGTTGCTGCCGGCAAGGCCGTGAAGAAGGGCGATGTCCTTCTGACCATGGAGTCAATGAAGATGGAGAACAACGTATGCGCCGAAGCTGACGGTACAGTCAAGGCTGTCTTTGTCGAGCCGGGCAAGAACGTAATGCAGGATGACAAGCTTCTTGAGATTGAAACAGTAGCAGTTGCAGCAGCTCCCGCAGCAGCACCTGCACCAGCCGCTCCAAAGGCAGCTCCAGCAGCCCCGAAGGCTGCCGCCAAGGCCGAGGTTCCAGCCGGTGGTTTCAAGGTTGTAAGCCCGCTGCCAGGCTCAGTCATCAAGGTCATGGTTTCTGAAGGTCAGGATGTCAAGAAGGGCGATACCCTGCTGACACTTGAAAGCATGAAGATGGAGAACGCCATCAAGGCTGAACAGGACGGAAAGGTAACAAAGATCGTTGTAACCGCAGGACAGTCAGTCATGCAGGAAGACGTTCTCATGGTTCTCGGATAATCAGATAATATTGGTATGGAAGATATTATCAGATTTTTTCAAAGCATGGGCTTCATGAACATGTGCTGGCAGCAGGGACTGATGATTCTGCTCAGTTTCTTCCTGCTCTGGCTGGCCATCAAGAAGCAGTACGAACCGCTGCTGCTTCTGCCTATCGCTTTCGGTATGCTCCTGACGAACCTGCCGCAGGCCGGCATGTTCCACAACGAGCTCTGGGTCGCATTCCTTGATGAAAACAATGCCGCCTACCACAGTTATGGCACCATAATGAAGGAAGGCGGTCTGCTTGACATACTCTACATTGGAGTCAAGGCCGGTATCTACCCGTGCCTTATCTTCATGGGCGTTGGTGCCATGACCGATTTCGGTCCTCTGATTGCCAACCCGAAGAGTCTTCTCCTTGGTGCAGCTGCACAGCTGGGCATCTTCATCACCTTCCTTTGCGCCAACGGAATGGGCTTCACACCAGCTGAGGCCGGTTCAATAGGTATCATCGGCGGTGCTGACGGTCCTACCTCAATCTTCCTGACATCAAAGCTTGCTCCTCACCTGCTTGGCCCTATCGCCATTGCAGCATATTCGTACATGGCTCTTGTTCCGGTTATCCAGCCGCCTATCATGCGTGCCCTGACAACCAAGAAGGAACGTGCCATCAAGATGAGCCAGCTCCGTCCTGTCAGCAAGACTGAGAAGATCATCTTCCCGATTGCCATCACAGCCATCGTTTCACTCATTCTGCCCGATGCAGCACCTCTTATCGGCTGCCTCATGCTGGGTAACCTTGCAAAGGAATGCGGTGTAGTTGACCGTCTCAGCAAGACCATGCAGAACGAACTGATGAACATTGTCGTGATTTTCCTGGGACTGACAGTAGGTGCCACAGCAACCGCTGACACTTTCCTGAACATCAAGACACTGATGATTCTCGCAATGGGTATCGTGGCATTCAGCATGGGTACCGCCGGCGGAATCCTGCTTGCAAAGCTCATGAACGTATTCTCAAAGGAGAAGATAAACCCGCTTATCGGTTCAGCAGGCGTAAGTGCCGTTCCTATGGCTGCACGCGTATCGCAGACCGTAGGTCAGGAGGAGAACCCCAGCAACTTCCTGCTCATGCACGCCATGGGTCCGAACGTTGCCGGCGTTATCGGTTCAGCCGTTGCAGCAGGTATCCTGCTCACAATGCTTGGCTAATCATATCCGCACATACGTTGAACAGGCGACCCGTCCGGGCCGCCTGTTCTGTTTTCATGTTACGCACTAGCATGGCATTCTCTTCGCCATTTCCTGGTACCAGGAAAGTGGGGTTGGAAACGTCTGGTGGCACCAACCCCCTTGTTTTGGCGGGGTTGGTACCACTGGAAACCTCAAAACGCAGATTGGCGGCACCAAGAAATGGCAAGGACCTGCGGAACGAAAAAATCGGACCCGACACAAATCGGATCCGATTTATTTTTACGCCTGCGACAGGAAAATCACGGAATTACCACCGTAGGCTTGAAAGTCTTTGCCTCCTCAGGGGTCACCTGTGCGTACGCGATTATAATAACGGTGTCGCCTATTGAAACCAGACGGGCGGCGGCGCCGTTCAGACAGATGCACTTGCTGCCGCGTTCGCCCCGGATTACATAAGTCACCAGACGTGCGCCGTTGGTCACATCAACCACGTGGACCTGCTCACCGTCAATGATACCTGCGGCATCCATCCAGTTGCCGTCAATGGTAATGCTGCCAATGTAGTTGATATTGGCATCGGTCACCTTTACGCGGTGAAGTTTTGATTTGAGTACGGTAAGCAGCATTATTCCTTGTATTTTATGTTGTCAATAAGGCGGACCTTGCCGCAGCGGACTGTCACACAGCCAACAATGTAAGATGAGGCATCCCAGTTGTCAACCGGCTGCAGGGTGTTTCCGTCAACTATCTCGTAATACTCGATTTCCAGACCGTCAAATGAATTGATGGTGTCAATGACA
Organism: Bacteroidaceae bacterium; assembly: GCA_045640065.1. Classification (GTDB taxonomy): domain Bacteria; phylum Bacteroidota; class Bacteroidia; order Bacteroidales; family Bacteroidaceae; genus Colenecus. Next base: position 26,415 of record JAZUEH010000105.1, on the reverse strand, counting down.
TACTTGCGTGTAGATGCCAGTGTGTGCTGTCTTGCATAACGGCGGCTCTCGAACAGAGTGCGTGAAATGTTTGCGGCCAGCTTGCGTTCCGCCTTTGACAGCAGCATATTGCGTGAGCTCAGTGCCATGCCGTCCTCTTCACGAACTATGGGGCAGCCCACAATCTCAATGTTCAGGTCAAGCTGACGCACCATTTCACGGATAATGGCAAGCTGCTGGAAGTCCTTTTCACCGAAATACGCCTTATCGGGCTCAACAGCATAGAAGAGTTTGCTTACAATCTGAGCAACGCCGTTGAAATGGCCGGGACGGCTGGGACCTTCCATTACCTTGTCCAGCGGGGTGAAATCGAACTGGCGGGTATCGGGCTCCGGATACATTTCCTCTACAGTGGGAGCAAACACGAACTGCGCGCCTTCCTTGTCAAGAAGCTTGCAGTCGGCCTCCATTGTACGCGGATAGTTCTTCAGATCATTCTTGTCATTGAACTGTGTGGGGTTCACAAAGTCACTGACAACAGTAACATCGTTCTCTTTCACACTGCGGCGTACCAGTGATGCATGACCTTCATGAAGGGCACCCATTGTCGGTACAAGTCCGATTGTTCTGCCGGCCTTGCGGTCAGCCTCAAGAGCCTGTTTCAGCTCTGCGATTGAAGTGATTACCTTAATCATTACCTGACATCAAAAAGTCCGCAAAATAAGTTATAATTTGTGGCATTTCAAAAGATTCGGTCAAACTGCTTGCCTTTTTCATGTTTTTTTTCTATATCTTTGCAAGACAAAAGACTATCAGGCCTTATGAGCGACAAGAGAATTCTATTCATTTCAGACCAGATCTTCCCGTTTGTCGGGCAGTCACCAATGGCAGACTACTGCAGACAACTGCCCCAGAGCATTCAGGAACTGGGAAATGACATTCGCACATTCATGCCAAAGTGGGGTCCCATAAACGAACGCCGCAACCAGCTGCATGAAGTGATCCGTCTTTCCGGCATGAATCTGATTATTGATGATACGGACCATCCGCTTATTATCAAGGTGGCATCACTCCAGTCCGCCCGCATTCAGGTCTATTTCATTGACAATGATGACTACTTCCAGAACCGTCTTATGGTTTCGGACAAGGAAGGCCTTGAATATCAGGACAATGACGAACGTACAATATTCTTTGCACGCGGCGTGCTTGAGACCGTCAAGAAACTGCGCTGGAATCCTGACATCATACATTGTCACGGCTGGCTTTCATCACTCATTCCCATGTACATAAAGACAGCGTACAGGGAAGAACCTGCTTTCCGTGACTCAAAGGTAGTGTATTCACTTTATGACAAGGCTTTTGAAGGCAGGTTCCGTGACAACATGCCGGAACTGGTGCTCACCAAAGACATGACAAAGTCCGATGCCGGCACATTCCGCACCCCGATAGACTTCAATTCCATCATGATGAAAGCCATTGACTTTTCAGACGGAATAATCTGCAACAGTGCAGGTGTTGACCCTGTTCTGCCCGCATACGCCAAGGAAAAAGGCATTCAGGTCCTTGAAGGTTCCGGATGTCCCGAACCGGAAGCCGTTAACGAATTCTACAACAAAATCTGACATGCATTTCTGTCCTATGAATATCAGAACTGCCATCTGCAGTCTTGCAGTATTGTTTATGATATCTTGTGACGAAGACACATCAAGCCTTGGCGGTTCCATCACCCCGGAAAGTGACAGGATTACCGTCATCTCCGATTCCTGTTTTGCCACTTCAAGAACCATTCTGGCCGATGATTCCATCCTGATAATGACCCCGCAGTACAATCTGGGGCGTTACACGGAACAGTACAGCGGTGCCACATACCAATCCGGAATCATCACACAGATCAACTGTCCTGAAAACTACACCCTGCCCGACTCCGTTTACGGATTGGAGCAGTTCCATTTCCCGCAGTGGTTCATTGACACAGTAGGTTCGGCCGACCCCTATTATGCCAACCTCAGACTGTATTACACCGGTTACTTCGGTGATCCTGAAAACGACATAAAGATTGAAGTCTTCCCTCTTGCCAGGATGATTGACGCTGGCGGCAGATACTATCCGAGCATTGACCCGGCAGAATACTGCGACCTCAGTGCCAAGCCATTGGCCACCATGACAGTATCGGCCCGCAACTATCAGAACTCGGACTCAGTTCTTGCAATTGTGAACCGCTACCCCGACATCCAGATGCGCCTGCCGGACTCTGTTGCCACAAAGATTCTTGAGACATACTACAGTCCTGACGGCAAGCAGTATTTTGCCGATGCCGCCACATTCATGGAACACTTCTACAAAGGCTTTTATATAAGGTGCACCCACGGTGACGGAACAGTCCTGTACATAGACAGAATCACTCTTGAAGTGAATATCAAGACCATTATGACGGACGATGACGGTGATCCCGAATACTGTTCCGTTCTTGCCGAATTCAACGGAAATTCAGCAGTCATGCAGCTTAACTGCATGTCATGGACCGGCCTTGAAAGCCAGTTGTCCGATGCCAGCGGCACCTGGATAAGATCACCCTTCGGACTGGTTACGGAAATCACACTGCCAATGGACAAGATGAAGAAGGAAAGCACTCTTCTCAATGAGGCATTCCTGTGCCTGTCAAGTGCGAATACGCCATCGGCCACTTACAAGCCTTCAGTTCCGGCTGTCCTTGCTCTTATAAGAAAGGACTGCGTCCGTGACTTCTTTACCGGCAACAACAACGTTGACAATACAGAATCATACGTTTCTGCATATTCATCAAAACTTGGAACCTATACGTTCAGCAACATAGCCGCACTGGTAGAAAGGGCCTACAGCGACCGTGACAAGTGGCTTGAAGAAAAAGGTATGGAGGCCGATGAAGCAGGCAGACAGGCATATGCAGCCGAACACCCCAACTGGGACAAGGCTGTACTCATTCCTGTCAGATCAAAGCTCTCATCAACCGGCACGGTTTCAAGCTACCAGCCAGACATGAACATGCATCAGCTAAAACTGATTGGAGGCGCATCGGACTCAATCAAGATCAAGACCATCAGTTCCCAGTTCTGATTCCTAACGCGTAACAGGAAATACACAATCCCCTGAAGGCCGGTCTTTCAGGGGATTGTTTGCGGATGCAACTCTGCAAGCTGGAGCAGAGTATGATACGCAGGTCCGTTACATTTGTGCCTCGGGATTTGCCCGAGGCACTATATAGACCATGGATACCATATGTATCCGCCTTGCCACACAGGCGTTTGCCCACCCAGTTAAAGAATTCATAGAACACAAAGTGCCCGTATTTTGTTCCAATATTCCAGTTTCCGAAATGGCACCCTGTCCACAAGGCTTCTGAGGCATATAGTATCTGCGTGACCGTATTCCTTGAACAAATAACGGCTCTATTTTGTTCAAGGATTGCTTTGGGGACACAGACTTTGGAAATGACACCCCGCTCACAAGGCTTCTGAGGCACATGGCTTCTGCGTAACCGTATTCCATGAACAAATAACGATACCTTTTTGTTCATGGATTGCTCATGGACACTGGACTTGGGAAATGCAGCTCTATCCACAGGGCTTCTGAACAGCATAGGGGGATGAGCCGTCAATCCGTCGGCGCAGAATACGCTGAAACCTGCGCCGAGAATTACAACCGCACTCCGGCAACGGAGTTACTGGACCTGAAAGATGGTCAGACTGCATTATTTCTTTTGCGGAATGCGTTCCCAATTCTCACCTCTGAATTTCCACTGAGCAAATTTGCCTCCCCCCCCATGCTATTTCGGGTGAGAAAAAGAAAGCCCCCAGGATTGTTCCTGAGGGCTTGTATGTCAGATGTTCAGTCCGCTTACTCCTTTGGGCAGACCGGACGGACGGTGCGGCCATAATATCTGCCGTCCTCAATCAGTTGGATATAGGGCTCGGAAGAACCGGTCGTTATTGTTTGGATTATGTTTCCGCTGCCATCGACCACATAAGTAGTTGATGTGTTTGTCGAGCTCAAATAAGCTGCATAGCATGCTACGTCATACGAAGGATAACGCGTACTGGTCTGATAATATGCATAACTTCTATTCTGATAGAAATGGTAGTCATAAGCATAACCTGAGCCGGGCAGCAGGATGAAATTGCCGTTCGGGCCTGTCATCTTGAAGCAGTAGCTTTCCGCAACCCACTCCAGCTTGCAGGAATCTATCAGTTCCTGATATTCCTCCATTGTCGGCGTACGCCAGGTTCCCTGCCAGTTGAATGTGGCAGCATCATCTTCAGGCTCAAGGACAGTCTTTCCGTCCGGTGTGCTGCCAGGAATCATATAATCTTCATTATGAGTATATTTGGTTATGAAAAGAGAACCGGAATAATCGGCCGATGTGGTCACATAACTCATTGTCTGTTCAGTATATCTATCCTTATCCTCAACGCCGCCCCAGTCGTAATACAGGCCGTTGTCTTCGGGCTTTTCAGCACCAAGGTTCATATCGGCCCAAAGCACTGACAGGCCAAGATCTACGGGTTTGCCTACAGGCATCCGACGGAAGAATGACTTGACGTCACCATACAGGACCTGTTCTCCCAGCTGGGCAAACGGACGGCAATAGACCGTTCCGAAAGGTACCTGCGGGAAGGTTGCCACGAAACTGCCGTTCAGTGAATCAAGAACGGAATTGTATGTGATTCTGTCATCTTTTATGTTGGGTTCCCTGTTCGACTTGCTGTAGCAGATGCCGGTCTTGAGTCCGGTGTAGCCGGTTGAGAATGCAAGGCATCCGGACATGCTGTAGGTTTCCGTATCAATGTCACCTGATGAAATCATGTGGTTGCCGTCACCTGACTTGGTCTGGCCGTATATTGCATATCCGTTGACCTTGACAAATGAACGGTAGTAAATCTTGTTGAACGGAACATTGAGAATCTCTATGTCAATGCTTGTGCCCTTTGAATACAGTGAATCTACGACCTTGGAATCTGTATCCTCCTTTGGATCCGTACCACTCTTGTATGTGTAGCAGAAACCGACCTCGGTTATCTCATCTTCAAAGCCCTGGCAGTTGAGTGTGGCGGTTGCATGATGGGTATCCTTGTCATAAGAACCGGTGATGATGATATTGTCCGGGTTCAATGTGGTGAAGTCTCTGGTGTTTCCCATTGTCATGACACCGCCCTTTATGACGTATGCCTTGTAATAGTATTTGGTGTTCGGGCTCAGATAGGGAATTCTGACGGTGATTGAATCCAAATTGTCAGAATTGGCCTTGGCCTTGCTGTCCTTTGATGTAACCTTGGAATTTGTGGAATAGAAGACTCCGATTTCATCAAAATCTTTGAATGACAATCCGGGAGCGGAAATCTGCACGCTGACTGTTGCAGACATGAGAGTCGGATTGGCTGACAGGGTGGTAACACTGATGGTTGCATCTTGCGCCATATCATCATCGTCCTTGCTGCAGGACAATGTTGAAAACAGAAGAACCGAGCATAGGAACAAGGTTTCAATTAAGGATTTTGATTTCATACGTATAATTTAATATTTTTAGTTTTGCAAATATATGCTTATTAATTAATCAGGACGGCATTTATGTCATAAAATATGCAAAAATGCCGTCCTGATATTGATTTTTAAGGTTTTACTGTCACTTCTTCTTTGGTTTCTGAGCTGATTTCAGCCTGGCAACCTGTTTTTCCAAAGACTGGATTTTCTTGTCCTGATTCTGGATTGTGGTCTGGAAGGCATTCAGTTCCTCAATGTCCATGTCCTGTGGCAGTGCCCAGTTGACGCGCTGCATGAAATCACCCAGAATGTTCATGTAGTTGGTGAATGCATCATAGGGTGATTCGTAAATTCCGCGGTCCATGGAAACGGCATTGTTCTTGGTGGTCATGAACCTGAAATTGTTGCTGGCCTGCAGGTAGTCCCAGTCCTGACGCAGATGACGGTCTCCGCTAAGCAGGACACGTTCACCTATCGAGTACAGCTTGTCAAAGGCCTCACGCTGCATGACATTGCCCAGCCAGCAGCTTATGTCACGTTCCTCATCGGTCCAGGACATCGGGTAAGGCACTTCAACGGCCGATACGGACTTGCGGGTCTTTATGACTTCCGATGGGGTCTGGAAACCTATTCCGCGTTTACCGGCCTCGATGGGAAGATTCCTTATGAAGTCAAGGATATGCGAACTTAGCGGCTGGTAGATACCAAGAGCGCACAGTTCCATGAAGATATTGAACACGCCGTCTTCTTCCGGACTTTCGGCAATCCAGTCCATGTATTTGTCAGCCATGAGAGGATATGACTCCCATGACGGATTGGAGAACCTGAGACTGATGTCATCGGACAGTTTGAAGTCACGTGTCAGTACTTTCAGGTTGGGGTCCTGCAAGCAGTGGTACAGATAATGGGGACTCTTCCAGCCAAGAATGTGTTCGGCACCTTCAGTCAGAATGCCCTTGAAGCCCATGTCTGCAACCAGGCCGCCAATCTCATCATCATATATCAGACTTGAGTTGCGGAACACCTTGGGACGCTGTCCGAACAGCTGGTTGATCTTCTCGACCTGACGTTTTGTCTCCTCACGGAAGAACTTCCCGCCGTTATCGGCCAGCGAAGAAAGTCCGTGTGAATAAGGCTCGGCCAGAAATTCGCAACAGCCTGTGGCGGCAAGTTCCTGCAGCAGATCTATGACCTGCGGGGCATAACGTTCCAGCTGTTCCAGGCCGACTCCTGACAGAGACAGTGCCACCTTGAAAGCGCCTTCACTTTCACGGGCCATGGCTATGAGCGTCCTCAGTGCCGGGATGTAGGAATTTTCAGCAATGTTCGTAATACTGGTCTCATTGGCATAGTCATCATAATAATAATGGTCCGTGCCTATGTCAAAGAAACGGTATCTCTTCAAATGCGTAATCTGATGGATCTCAAAATACAGACAGATTGTTTTCATATCCTGTTTTCTTTATTTTTCAACTTCATTTCATGCCCAGCAGCCTTTTGTAGCGTGCCAGAATACGTTCACCCACCTTGTCCCAGGTGATTGCATCGACCTCCTTCTTGCCCTCGGTCTTGAGATATTCATACAGGGACTGGTTGCTGCAGATGGAATAGATGGCATCGGCCATGGCATGTATGTCCCAATAGTCAACCTTTATGCATTTGTCCAGAATCTCGGCACAGCCTGACTGCTTGGATATGATGGTTGGAACTTCACACTGCATGGCTTCCAGGGGCGATATGCCGAAGGGTTCCGATACGGACGGCATTATGTACACATCACTTGCCTTGAGACATTCATATACCTGCTTTCCTTTCATGAAACCGGGAAAATGGAAGCGGTCTGCTATGCCGCGCTCGGCTGCCAGGGTAATCATGGCGTTCATCATATCACCGCTTCCGGCCATGCAGAAACGTATGTCATGTGTGCGTTTGAGAACCAGAGCGGCAGCCTCGACAAAGTATTCGGGGCCTTTCTGCATAGTTATGCGGCCAAGGAATGTGACCACCTTCTCATTAGGTTTCTTCTGCGGGACAATGTCCTGAATTTCCTGAGGCAGGGGTTCTACCGCGTTGTGCATGGTCGAAACCTTGCGCGGGTCCTGATGGTATTTGTTGATGACGGTCTGGCGGGTCAGCTCACTGACGCACATTATGTGGTCAGCATAATCCATGCCGTTCTTTTCAATTGCATAGACGGTCGGATTCACATTGCCGCGGCTGCGGTCAAAGTCCGTTGCATGGACATGAATGACCAGAGGCTTGCCGCTGACCTGCTTTGCGTGGATGCCTGCAGGATAGGTCAGCCAGTCATGCGAATGGATTATATCGAACTCCTGTGAACGTGCCACCACACCGGCAACAATGGAATAGTTGTTAATTTCCTCATGCAGGTTGTCCGGGTATCGGCCTGAAAACTCAATGCAGCCAAGGTCATTGGTGTACATGCGGCCAAAGTCTGAATAGATATGGTCACGGAAACGGTAATAGTCCTGACTGTCCATCCAGGGATAGCGTGATTTCAGGACATCTTCTGACGGGTTGCGCCAGACTACCGGAACGGTATTCATTCCGATGATCTTCATGAAGCTCTGGTCCTCATCACCCCATGGTCTTGGCAGGCAGAACGTTATGTCCACGTTCCCCTGATGCGCCAGTCCCCTTGTCAACCCGTAGCTGGCGGTTCCCAGTCCTCCAAGAATATGGGGAGGGAATTCCCAGCCGAACATCAGTACCTTCATATTACTCAAAATCGTTAATCAGTTTTATGGATCTAAGTATTTCGGCCACATTCATGGCAAATGAAACGGCTCCCCTGCCCTTGAACGGCGGATTGCCGTCAAAGAGTTCAGGCAGCGAGCCCACGCAATGTGAAGTCATTTCATCCTCATAACCAATCATCTGGCGTTCCACAAATGACAGGCCGCTCATTTTGAAGACTTTCAGATAGGCCTCAAAGTAGAAGCCTGCCAGCCACGGCCATGCCGTTCCCTGATGGTACGCATAGTCACGCTCACGCTGCGGTCCGACATAATTCGGATTGTAGCCCAGGCTCTTGGGGCTGAGCGAACGCAGTCCCTTGGGCGTAAGCAGTTCCCTGGTGACAATATCGACCACCGCCTTCTTCTGTTTCAGGTCCAGCGGAGAATAGTCCAGCGCCACAGCAAATATCTGGTTGGGACGGACGCTCCAGTCCGGTGTGTCACCATCCACGAAATCATACAGATAGCCGTACCCGTTCAGGAACACCTTCACGAAAGACTTTGCAGTTGAGGCTGCCAGCGTTTCCAGGCGCCTGGCATAATCGGGCTTGAAGAATTCCCTTGTCATGTCCGATGTGAACATAAGGGCATTGTACCACAAGGCGTTGATTTCAACCACATAACCTGTGCGCGGAATCACAGGCACGCCGTTGGCGGTCGAATTCATCCAGGTTTCGGCCCTTTCCCTGCCGTTTATGTGGACCAGTCCGTTGCTGTGGACAAAGAAATTGTAATGGCGGTTATGGCGCAGGAAATCCATGATTTCCATAAGCAGCTTGCCGTATTTCTCCCAAGCCTGGCTGCGGCTTGTGCTCTTTGCATACTGCTGTATGGTCCATACGGCCCAAAGCAGCACGTCAGGGTGCTCCATCTCATAAATCTGAAGCTTTGACGGAACGCCCTTGATGAAGCATCGGATTGCCTCCTGAGCGGTTTCCATGGCCGATTCAAAGCGGTCAAACTCACCAAGTGAGAGTGTAAGTCCCGGAAGTGACACGAACATGTCACGGGCGCGGCACTTGAACCACGGATATCCGGCCAGAATGTAACGGTGCCCGCCTATCCTGTTGTGGAACTGGTGGGCGGCATTCTTAAGGCAGTTGTAGAAATTGTCACGCGGAGTGCGTTCGTTGGCCTCAAGGGTGAACGTGCGTTTCAGGCCCTTGGTCCTGACTTCGGACAGACCGGCTGAAAAGACCACGCTCTCTCCTTTTTTAATGTTGAATTCGAAATAGCCGGGAACATACAGGTCTTCATTGAATTCATAACCGCGTTCCAGTTCCTTTGAATATTCGAAACGGCGGTACCAGTCCGGAGCAAAGACAAAGTTGTTCTCCTTGCTCAGCTGCATGTGAAGTTCCGGGTAGCCCGGATACATGCGGGTCTTGATTCCGTTCTCCACAGGCTGGTATTCACGGCTGGCGTGGCTGTTCTCATGCGTGAACTGGCGCACGCTGCGGAATGCCAGGAAAGGCTGCAGGCGGAGCGTTGTTTCCGAATGGGCGTCAAGCAGAGTATAACGTATAAGTATACGGCTTTCGTTATGTTCGAAAAGTTTCTCCTTCTTGAGCAGGACGCCGCCTACGCGGTATATTGTTGTAGGTACCTTGTCACAGTTGAATTCACGTATGTACTTGTGGCCTTTCGGACTGAAATTGTACCCCCAGTACTGGTGTACGCCAAGGTTGAACTGTGCACCGTGCTGTATGACAGTTTCGTCAAGAGAAGACAGCAGGACGTGGTTTTCACCGTCCAGTTCAGGCAGCGGGACCACCAGCAGTCCGTGATACTTGCGGGTATTGCAGTCAACTATCGTGGTGCAGTGGTATGCACCTGAACGGTTGGTGCGCAGTATCTCCCTTGGGAGCGTCTCCTCAAGGTTGGTCATGAATGTCTTTTCAAATCTCAGATAACTCATGGAATTTGTATATTTTCCGTATATTAAACCCGTGTTTTTGAAAAAAATGCAAAAATACAGCCCTTTTTTGAAAAACGGTTATACAAATATACTCACAAAAGGCATTAATTGAGTACATTTGCACCGCAAAAAAATGAATTGCACCAGAAAAATCAATCAATATGAACAGGATAGTATCCAAACAGCAGTTTTCAGAGAACGTTTTCAAGTTCGAAGTTGAGGCTCCGCTCATTGCAAAATCACGCAAGGCCGGCCATTTCGTAATACTCCGCATTGGTGAAAAAGGCGAACGCATGCCTCTGACCATTGCAGATTCCGATGTAAAGCGCGGCACCATAACACTTGTCGTACAGCGCATCGGACTTTCATCGAACAGGCTCTGCAGACTTGAGGTTGGAGATTATATTACAGATGTGGTAGGTCCTCTTGGCCAGGCCACACATATTGAAAAGTTCGGCACTGTGGTATGCGCATGCGGCGGTGTTGGCACGGCTCCCATGCTGCCCATCATGAAGGCCCTGAAGGAAGCCGGCAACCGCGTCATTGCAGTGCTTGCAGGACGTACAAAGGAGCTCATCATACTTGAGGACGATGTCCGCAAGGTGTCCGATGACGTCATCATAATGACCGATGACGGTTCATACGGTAATAAAGGTGTGGTGACAGTCGGCATTGAAGAGGCCATAAAGAGAGAGAAGGTTGACAAGTGCATTGCCATAGGCCCGGCCATCATGATGAAGTTCTGCTGCCTGCTGACCCAGAAATATGACATCCCGACCGATGTGTCACTGAACACCATCATGGTTGACGGTACCGGCATGTGCGGTGCCTGCCGTGTGACGGTTGACGGCAAGACCCGCTTTGTATGCGTTGACGGTCCCGAATTCGACGGCCACAAGGTTGACTGGGACGGCATGATGAAGCGCATGGGCGCGTTCAGGGATATTGAGCGTGAGGAGATGAAGAAGCTTGAAGAGTCTGTCGCCCAGGCTGCTCCGGCTGCATCGGATTCTGAAAAGCCCGCCGTAAAGGCTGCCGCAATGGAAATTGAGCCGCTGGAGGTGCTGTGTGACCGTAACGCCCAGTGGCGTGCAGACCTGCGTGCCACAATGAAACCCAAGGACCGCACGAACATTGACCGCTGTGTCATGAACGAACTGGCTCCCGACTACCGCCGTCACAGCCGCAAGGAGGAAGTCAACCAGGGCCTGACAGAAGAACAGGCACTGCTTGAGGCAAAGCGCTGCCTTGACTGCGCCAACCCCACCTGCATGGAAGGCTGCCCTGTAAACATTGAAATACCATCATTCATAAAGAACATAGAACGCGGCAACTACCTTGCAGCCGCCAAGGTCCTGAAGAAGACCAGCGCCCTGCCAGCCGTCTGCGGCCGCGTATGCCCGCAGGAAAAGCAGTGCGAGAGCAAGTGCATGCACCTGAAGATGGGCAAGAAGCCCGTTGCCATAGGTTATCTGGAGCGTTTCGCTGCAGACTACGAGCGCGAGAGCGGCAACATATCGGTTCCGCAGTGCGCAGCATCGAACGGCATCAAGGTTGCAGTCATCGGATCAGGTCCTTCAGGCCTCTCATTCGCAGGTGACATGGCCAAGAACGGCTTTGACGTAACAGTCTTTGAAGCCCTTCACGAAATTGGCGGCGTGCTCAAGTACGGTATCCCCGAATTCCGTCTGCCCAACAAGATTGTTGACGTTGAAATAGAGAACCTTGAGAAGATGGGCGTAAAGTTCGTCAAGGACTGCATCATAGGCAAGACCATCCAGGTAAGCCAGCTTGAGGCCGATGGTTTCAAGGGCATCTTTGTAGGCTCAGGCGCCGGTCTGCCCAACTTCATGAACATTCCGGGCGAGAACTACCTGAACATCATGTCATCGAACGAATACCTTACCCGCGTCAACCTGATGGATGCCGCAAGCAAGGAATCGGACACCCCGGTAATCTTCGGCAAGAAGGTAATGATTGTAGGCGGCGGCAACACCGCCATGGACTCGGTCCGCACAGCCTTGCGTCTTGGTGCCGAACGCGCCATGATAGTCTATCGCCGTTCCGAAGAGGAAATGCCCGCACGTCTTGAGGAAGTCAAGCACGCCAAGGAAGAAGGCGTCGAATTCATGACCCTGCACAATCCAATAGAATACAAGGCCGATGAAAACGGCCGCGTAAGCAAGGCCGTCCTTGAGAAGATGGCGCTTGGCGAGCCCGATGCCAGCGGACGCCGCAGCCCCGTTCCTACAGGCGAGACCATCGAGGTCGATGTTGACATGGTCATTGTGGCAGTAGGCGTATCGCCCAACCCGATTGTTCCCAAGTCAATTGAAGGACTTGAACTTGGCCGCAAGAACACCATTGCAGTCAACGACGCCATGCAGTCATCAATACCTACAATCTTTGCAGGCGGTGACATTGTCCGTGGCGGCGCAACCGTAATCCTTGCCATGGGTGACGGCCGCAAGGCTGCAGCCAACATGGCCGCCCAGCTCACCAAGTAACAGACATTCCCCTATACGCATCAGCGGCAGCGACCGGTCCCGGTTACTGCCGCTGATTGCTTTTCCGGCGCCTTGTAGTCAAATCGGCAGACAAACTCTTGATGTCATGCAGATATCGGAATACACTTTCATACTACTTCTGTAAACTCACCGATTATGCGATAGTCATCTTCTACCGTTGCAGGGAGAAGTCCGTTTGATAGGACCAATTACCAGAGGCGAACGCCTACCCTAGGTTGCACCATTCCTAATAGTTGCGGAAAGCCACATATGTCCCATTATGAGAACGTATCGGAAGCGGTTGCCTTCTTTGCTCTCTTTATTTTCCCTTCTTTTATCAGGGTTTCTTTCTCGGCACGAATACGTTCCAGCAATACGCTTGCCGGTTCGTCATTGGGGTCCTGAGGAACAAGTTTGCCGTGAATGGCAAGGTCCAGTATTTTCTGACGGAGTTTCTTTGTATCCATGGCAATTTAAATTTCCGTTGAGGTTTCTCCGTTGTTATGTTGAAGAAGGAATATCTCCTTCTGGCGTTCAACAAATGAGAATCCTTTTCCCAACTCCAAAAGGAAATCTTCAAGCTTTGACAGGACGGCCTTTTCCAATTCCGATTCCAGATATGACTTATATGGACTGATTCCCAGAAATTCCGTTACCATGGGATTCTTGATAAACTCAAGTTTGTCATTGTCGAATCCTTTAGTGAGCGTTTTCATTTCGGCCTTTACGGATTCACTTTGTTGTGACAGCAACATCCGTTCATAATATTGGGTGGAGATGTTGCGATTGAGCGTTGCATAGCTCCACATCTGTTCCGCAGCCTCCCGCAAATACCAATTGCGTGATGTCTCATCAGACACCTGCATTAACCGCTTATAATGCGACCAAGTCAAAATTCGCCACGGCGTAGCGAATATTTCAGGAAATGTCTGGTAGAACTGTCTCATATAATATAATGTACCTACAGAAAAGCCTTTGCCATACTCTTCCGTCAAGGCCAATGAAAGCTGTTTTAGCAGTTGTTTGCCATACTCTGCACGCATGTTTCCCTGCTGCTCTTCCTCTACAATTCGTTTCCCGATATTCCAATAAGCAGATACCATAGCCTGATTGACAGCTGCGTATGCCTGTTGGCGGCTTTCATTTATCAGTTCCCTTATATCTTTGATAAAATTTGAAGATATTGAAATACTGCTGTTAGTCATATCGTACCCTTTGATATAGATTTTATTCTTCAATACCAGCCATCAGTTCCTTCAGTTTCTGGACAGCATCGGCAATGTTGTTGCTCTTTTCCTCCATCGTAGCGATGAGATCAGCCAGAGTGAAGTCATCATCATCGTTATCCTGCTTAATCCAGGTGATATCAAGCGAAGTCTTGTCACGAGCCAACAAATCAGTTACTGGATAGCATTTGAACCGTTCCGTTTCCTTCCTGTTCTGAAGATTTTCCGCATTGTAGCAAGCCACATAGTCGTATGCAGCCAGCAGGAAGCCACCGGTTCCGCAGGCCGGGTCACAGACTGTCTCACCTATCTGCGGTCTGGTAACATCGACCATTGCTGATATCAGAGAACGTGGAATGAAGTACTGCCCTGCCCCGCTCTTCTTGTCCTGTCCGTTCTTCTCCAGAATACTTTCGTAAATGGCACCTTTGACATCACCGTCCATGACAAGCCACTGCTCTTCATCAATCATAGTTATGACCTTTTTGAGATAAACAGGCTTGTCAATCTTGTTCTGGGCCTTCACGAAGATGGTTCCGATAAGGTTCTCTTCCTCGCTGAGTTTCTTCAGCGTAGATTCATACTGCTCTATCAGTTCAAGACCATCCAGATCTATCAAGTCACTCCATCTGTAACCTTCCGGAATTGCACTGTCCTCACCGAAGGTTTCAGTATTCTCATTATCCATCTTCAGAAAAAGGAGATATGTGAGCTGAGTGATATAGTCAGTAAAACCTATGCCCTGGCCTGACAATGTGGTTGCCAGTGTCCAGACCTTCTTGGTTAACGATGTTTCTGTATTTGATGCCATTGATGTGCTATTATTTTAGAATTACCCAATGTCCTGATTTTCTGCCGCCTTCTCTACTAATTATGCCTGATTTGCGGAGAGTATCAATATCTCGTTTAATTGTGATCGGTGAGACTCCGGTCTTTTGTATCATCTCATCAATTGTTATTGTATCATCCTGCCGGATAAGCTACAGAATAACATTCTGACGTTCAGTCAGTTCTTTTGTATCATCTTTTGTATCATTCTTTCCACGCCAGAAGGTGACAGTGACTTCATAAGGTGTTGCCTTCCATTCCGGCTCAGGTACTCCATACTCTTTACAAATCTCAAGTATGCGTTGCACAGGTGAGCCGTATTGGCACAGCAAATGGAACATAGTTGGAATTCGCCCTAATTCGCCCTAAACAGAACAGGATATTATTGCATCAAACCAATTGGGACGAATATGCCGGTTCTATTTTTATTTTGAGCTTGAAATGTTAAAAAGTAAAATTTGCTTGGATAAATGTAAAGCGTACTTTACTTTTGTCACACCAAACTTTACAGAAATATGAAAGACTACAAGAAACATCTGACCCTTCTGCCCCACAAATGGCAGGTGGTGGGAATTACCGTATCGTGCATTGTGCTGATTCCATACATTATCCTGCATCACAGGCTTGCAGCAATGTACCCTGCATTAATTCAGCAGCAGATACCTTCTGACGGGTATAACGCGCTGCTGCCATGGGCATATATCACCAAAGTCATCGTCTCGGCGTTTCTGATGCTATGCTGCCTGTCAGAAGAGAAGGAAGAGGATGAATATACCATATCGGTACGTTACCGTGCACTGACAATTGCCGTCACAGTATTCTTTCTGTCAAGAGCCGCCCGCGAGATGATTTACGGCGGTCTCCATTCATTCTCCGAACTTGTTTATAATGGAGTGAACGGCATCAGTTCTACTGACCCGATGAGAGCTGTCCGTGATTATTGTATAGGTTCTCCATGTCTGGAATATCTGGACAGAATTGCAGCCTTTTTCGCTTCGCTGCCCAATATTCAGATTCTGTACATCGTACTTCTGAAAATACTGAAACGTATTGGCTACGGAGTCCGATACAGATCCATCATGTTACCTCACCGCTGCAGGAAAACAGGATGGTGGGTCCTTGCCGCTTCCATTATTGTCATACCCATATCGATTTATCTGCTGATTAAGTCATTCAGCAATGTGGATCCGTATGAGGTTAAGGATACTTACAAGTCTGTCATGAGGTTGCCTGTACTATTGCCATATATTGCAATAATACTGATCTGTCTTAGCAGAGAGAAACAGGAAGATGAACTGATCAGCCATATCAGAGCACGTCTGCTGGCCTTCTTTGCCATTTACTATATGGTTATGTCATTTGTCTCAACCGGTGTCTTACATGTACTTGCAACGGCTGCAAACAATGCCGCAACTGACAACAGCATTGGCATCATCTATTGCTTTCACATAACCAATACCATTATTTCCAAGTTGCTCTGGGTACCGCTGGTAGCTGTCATATATTCGCTTGTGTTAAGGAAAGTATTGTCAAACAACATGAAGGAGAGCTGCAATGAAGAATAACATACGTGTGGAGAGGGCAATCCTGAGAATTTCCCAGGAGGAACTGGCAAAGGCAATCGGCGTTTCACGCCAGACCATATTCGCCATTGAGAACAACAAGTTCGTTCCATCAACGGAACTGGCGCTGAAACTTTCCGCCTATTTCGGCAAGACTGTGAACGAACTGTTCCAGCTCTGACAATTCAATCAGTTTCTCAGAAACCTGTAAATATGATTTTTTTGCTTGCCAATACTGCATCTGCCAGAGTAAAGGCGGCGCAGTCGGAGAATTCCAACGCTTGTGCTTTATCATTTCTAAGCCGACTGCTTTTTAGTCATACGGCCCGAAACAAATCCGTATCAACTATTGCATTCTTGATGCAATCAATTTGCAATAAATTTGTGTCATATTGAATTAGCATATACTTTTGCAGAAACTTTAAAATTCAAAATAATGGCACAAGTATCAATGACTGTACGTATGGACGACAAGCTCAAGTCTTCATTTGATAATCTTTGCGCTCAGTTCGGTATGAGCGCAAATGCGGCAATGAATGTATTTGCACGCGCGGTTGTCCAAAGAGGAAAGATTCCGTTCGAAGTAATGTCAGATGAGACTGCGGCAAAGACCCAGGCTGCAATAGACAAGTACTGGGCGGAAAACCATACTGCTGAAGACATCGATGCTATTCTGAACGAGCATATCCGTACACCATACAAGCACGCATCCGGGAGATGAGAACCATAGTACTGGACACGAACTGCCTGCTTGCCGTACTGCCTTCAATCAGCCCTTATCATCAGGTTTGGACCGACCTCCTTGAAGGAAATATCTGCCTTTGTGTTTCGAATGAGATTCTGGAAGAATATGAAGAAGTACTCACTCAGAAAATCAATGTTGAAATTTCAAAGGCGGTAATCAAATTGATTCTTTCGCTTCCGAATCTCAAAAGAGTCAGACCAACTTATTTCCTTCATTTGATTGAAGTTGATCCTGACGACAATAAATTCGTTGATTGTGCATTCTGTGGTGAAGCCGAACTGATTGTCACAAACGACACGCACTTCAATGTATTGAGAGAGATACAATTCCCGAAAATCTTTATAATGAAACTACAGGAGTTTCTCAAAATACTCCAATAAACAGAATCTTTCACAGCCCGAAACAAATCCGTTCCACCTACGGGTCATTCAACAGAATGCAGTGTGTCAATGCATGACCAGAGCCAGGCCGGCAAGGGCGGCAAGCAGTGCGGGGACGGCGGCAACCAGACCAATCTTGAGGAAGTCCAGGTAGCCGAACTTAAGGCCGTGGCCGTTCAGTATGGAGCTCCACATTATTCCGGCCAGGGCACCTATGGGGGTCATGAACGCGCCCACGTTCGAACCTATTATTGTGGCATAGACCGCCTTCATGAGGTCCGATGCCGGCACCTGCTCAAGTATGCCGCAGAACAGCACGCTCATGGGTATGTTGTTTATCACGTTGGCGCCAAGGAACGATGCGGCACCGTATTTGAGCAGCACCGCGTCACTGCCAAGGGCGTTGCCTATCACGCGGGTCACGCCGTTGTCGGCCAGCGCCATTGTCATGACGAACATTGACAGCAGGAAAGGTATGAGCTGCCACGGGGCACGCTTCAGGCAGGCCAGCAGCCCTTGGGGACGGCGGCATCGGACCAGCGCAATGACAAGCGATACGGCAAAAAGGCTCAGGACGGCAACGCCCGACACGGCCCACATCTCCAGACCCACATACGACGACAGCGCCAGAAAGACGGTGCATACGGCCAGATGCGCAAGACCGACCGAGAAATTCAGCCTGTCACTTATGGCAATGTTCTGGGGCGTGCCGGTAATTGGCTCCATAAGACTGCCGCGGAACAGCAGCAGGAGCAGCAGGAACGACACGCTGCCGGCAAGAAGCGTAGGCAGGAACATGACCTTGAAGTAATCCACGAACTGTATTCCGTAGGCCGTACCTATATAGATATTGGTGGGATTTCCAATGATGAGCGCCATGCTCCAGGTGTTGGCCGCCACGAATTCAGTTGCCAGATACGGTATGGGGTTGATTCTTGCGTTCTTTGAGAAATAGCAGATGAACGGCGTGAACGACAGGATTATGACATCGTTCGATGTGAACACCGTCAGGACTGACACTATGAGATACAGATACACGAACATCTTCATCTGGCTGGCGCGGGCCCTGCGCAGCGTCACGTTGGCCAGGTATCGGAAGAAACCCTGTTCGTCAAGATAGATTGACAGGATGGTCATTGACAGGAACAGCACCAGAATCTTGAGGGGGTTGATGGCGCTGTCAGAGAGCAGGGCACTGCCAATCTGCCTTGGGGAGATCTGCCCCAGCAGAACCAGCACGGCGGCGCCAAGCAGGGACACCACCCAGTACGATGACAGCCTGCCTATTTTGGGGAATTTCAGGATTCCCAGAATCATGACAGCTATTGTGACGGCACTCACGCCAATGACTGTTCCCATAATCGGGGTGCAAAAATACTTCAATTTTCTGATATTAATAATTATCTTTGGCCGTATGAAACGGATCGGACTATTCATACTGGCATTGGCGGCCACTCTTGCAGCGGGTGCCCAGACCCTTGACCAGGGAAAGAAATATTTCACCCAGGGCAACTACAGCAAGGCCAAGCCCATTATGCTGAAATACCTGAAGCAGAAGCCCGATGATGCCAGCCGCAACTACTGGTACGGCGTGTGCTGCTATGAGACCGGAGAACAGGACAAGGCTGTACCCTACCTGAAGAAAGCCGCAGAAAAAAAGATATTCAAGGCCAACCGCGTGCTTGGCGAATACTACCTTGCAAAGGAGGACTACCAGCCGGCCATAAGCTATTTTGAGGCATTTGTCAAGGGCATATCAAGTGACAAGGCGCTTCATGACGCGCAGCTGGAGGCGCGCTACACGACCATGGCGGACAGCCTGAAGATCCTGTCCCGCATGCTGCGCAACGCCAGCCGTGTGACATTCATTGACAGCATGGTCATAAGCAAGGACGAACTGTTCCGGTCATACGTACTGGGACCGTCAACCGGAACATTCTCCACCCGCCGGGATTTCTTTGACGACGGCACAGAGGGAGAAGTGTTCATTCCTGAAATGGAGCAGAACATTGTCTACAGCCGCAAGTCCGATGACGGGCAGTTCCGCCTTTACACGCAGTTCAAGAGCTTTGACCGGTGGGAGGATGAGACCGTAATCAAAGGTCTGGACACGGACGGCGACCTGCGTTACCCGTTCCTTCTCAATGACGGCATAACCATCTACTACGCGGCCACAGGCAGCGAATCACTGGGCGGGCTTGACATTTTCGTGTCCCGCTACAACTCCACGACCGGCAGGTACCTGAAACCGGACAACATAGGCATGCCGTTCAATTCACCGGCAAACGACTACTTTTATGTGGTCGATGAGGCCAATGAACTTGGCTGGTTTGCAACCGACCGCGGCCAGAATGCGGACAGTGTCTGCATTTACGTGTTCATACCCACAGACGGCAACCGCAAATACAACTACGAGAACGGTGACACGGCGGCCATCCACCGAGCCGCCAGGCTGACATCGATAGCAGAGACCCAGACCGACCAGCGTGAAGTCCGCGCCGCACGCCAGCGCCTTACGCTTCTGCGCTACGAACTGTCAGAACAGGCCGGAAAAGGCTCATTCACCTACATCATCGATGACGTGACCACGTATCATGAGACATCGGACTTCAGGAACCCTGAGGCGGCGGCAATGTTCGAACAATGGCAGGAACTGGAAAAGCAGTTCAAGTCCGATGCCGCCGGACTGGACAAGATGCGCGACCGCTACAGCAACGCCAGCCGTCAGGAAAAGGAACAGATGAAGGACGGACTGCTGGAACTTGAAGACCGGGTGCTGGAAGCCGAAAGGCAGGTGACCCGAATGGAGAACGACATACGGACAACGGAAATCAACTTTTTGAACAGATAAGCAATGAGCACATATTTTGCCCCATCGGAACTGATAATCAATGAAGACGGTTCATGTTTCCACCTGCATCTGAAACCGGAGCAGCTGGCAGACAAGGTCATTCTTGTAGGCGACAACGGCCGCGTTGACATAATTGCCGCCATGCTGGACAGCATAGAATGCCGTGTGGAGAACCGCGAGTTCCGGACCGCCACAGGCATGTACAAGGGCAAGCGCATCACCATACAGAGCACCGGCATAGGCTGTGACAACATTGACATTGTCATGAACGAGCTGGATACGCTGGCCAACATTGACTACAGCACGCGCATGGAAAAGCCCGTGCACCGCACGCTGGACCTGGTGCGCATAGGCACCTGCGGCGGACTGCAGCCCTACACCCCCATAGGCACCTATCTGTGTTCGGTCCGCAACATCGGATTTGACGGTCTTCTGAACTATTATGAAGGGCGCGACAGCGTGTGCGACCTTGAGTTCGAGAAGGCTTTTGTAAAGCACATGGACTGGTCGCCGCGCAAAGCCGCACCTTACGTTGCCGTCCCGAGCCAGGCACTGCTGGACCGCATCATGGCCGCTGACCCCGACATGGTTCCCGGCGTGACAATAGCCGCTCCCGGGTTCTACGGTCCCCAGGGACGCGTGCTGCGCGCAGGACTTCAGGACCCGCAGCAGAACACCAAGGTAGAGAGTTTTGAGTATCAGGGCATGAAGATAACCAACTTCGAGATGGAAGGATCGGCCCTTGCCGGACTTGCCGCCCTGCTGGGACACAACGCCATGACGGTCTGCATGGTCATAGCCAACCGCTATGCCAAGGAAATGAACACCGACTACAAGCCGCTCATGACATCACTCATAGAGAAAGTGCTTGACAGAATCTGATGGACAGCACCATATTCGCCATAGCTACAGCCCAGGGCGGCGCCATAGGCATAATCCGCATTTCCGGCCCGCAGGCCATTACAGCCGCTGACAGCATATTCCGCGGCAGGCAGGCTCTGTCCGATGCCCGCCCGCAATCACTGCACTTCGGCAGCATCACTGACGGTACAGAGGAGATTGACCAGGTGCTGGTATCGGTCTTCCGTGCCCCCCACTCCTATACAGGACAGGACTGTGTGGAAATTTCGTGCCACGGATCACGCTTCATACTTGGCCGCGTGTGCCAGCTGCTGGCCGCTGCCGGATGCCGTCAGGCCACAGGAGGCGAATTCACCAAACGCGCCTTCCTGAACGGCAGGCTGGACCTTGCACAGGCCGAAGCCGTAGCCGACCTCATAGCCAGCGAAAGCGCCGCACAGCACCGCGTGGCCATGCAGCAGATGCGCGGCGGCATATCCCGCAAGCTGACCGAACTGCGCGACCGCCTGCTCACCATGACATCGCTGCTTGAACTGGAGCTGGACTTTTCCGAAGAGCATGTCGAGTTCGCCCGGCGTGAGGAACTCATGGACCTGGCCCGCGGAATCAGGGACGAAATACAGCGACTGTCCGGTTCCTTCGCAGCCGGCAACGCCATACGCAACGGCATCCCCGTAGCCATCATAGGCGCTCCCAACGTGGGCAAATCGACCCTTCTGAACGCCCTGCTGCACGACGACCGCGCCATAGTATCGGACATACAGGGCACCACCCGCGACGTCATTGAGGACACCATAACCATAGAAGGCTACCTGTTCCGCTTCATTGACACCGCAGGCATACGCCACACCAACGACGCCATTGAGATAATGGGCATAGAGCGCTCCATGAAGGCCGCCGCCCGCGCCCGGACCATCATCCTGATGCGCGACCCCGAGACCGATTTCCCCGCCCTGGACCTGCGCCCCGACCAGACCGTCATCCGCGTAGTCAACAAGTCCGACACCTTCCAGGCCAAATACGGCGTAGGCATGGACTGGCTCCTGCAGCAGCTCCTTGCCTCGGTCCCCGCCCACCAGGAATCGGACATCCTCATAACCAGCCTGCGCCACAAGCAGGCCCTTGACCTGGCCCTTGCCGACATTGAGCGCACCCTAGCCGCCCTCGAGTCCGGCCTGAGCGGCGACCTTGTAGCCGAAGACCTGCGCCAGTGCCTTGCACACCTTGCCGAAATCCTTGGCGGCGCCATTACCCCGAACGAAGTGCTGGGCAGCATCTTTGCGCGGTTCTGCATCGGGAAATAGATATTGGTACTCAGAAAGGTACTGAAATCAACGAAATCTAACGGAAACAAACTGAAATTAAGGTAATTGCAAACCTTATTCCGTTTGTTTCCGTTTGCTATTATTTGTTTGGGATATTGTCAAATTTGAGCCGATTTGGCACACGATTTGGCACACGTGTGACAGCGTGTGCCAAAATTTTGGCACATTTTTCAAAAAAGTTACCGAAATGCCCTCTCCGATAACATTCTACGTGTGCCAATACACTAATAATTACCATTTGATATCACCCTATCACCACAATTGATATAGCACCATTTTAAAACATTAAATTACTTGTAATAAGGTATTTAGCAAATTGTATCAAGTACCATATATTTTTTACCAAAATTTTGATAGTTTACCAAAATGTATTACTTTTGCGCTGTGATTTATGCAGGAAATTGCTGAAAAGTCCACAGTGTTCCACGAAATCACACAAAGACTTTGATATTGTACAAATTAATAATACACGATCATGAACAAGAAGAAGACAGCACTTGCCACCGAACAGCTTGTAAAGCTCCGCAAAAGATTATTGCCCAGCGGCAATACAGTTTTATTCCTGGACTACATCCAGAATGATGAACGAATAAGGGAAAGTCTCGGTCTCACTCTTCTTGGCGCAAAGACCGTCGACGCAAAGGAGCGCAACAAAGCAACGATGATCAAGGCGGAGAACCTGCGCCTTAAAAAGGAACGGGAACTTCTCATGGGAAAGCAGGTTAGAGAGAATCAGGGACCCAGCACGCTGTTCCTCCCCTATTACAGAGCCATGGTTGAAGACCGTCACGGCAACCCCGACACACAGGGCAACTGGGGCAACTGGCGCAGCTGTCTGCGGTACCTTGAAGTGTATTGTACAGAGAATACCACTTTTGCCGACATAACGCCGAAATGGGTCCAGGGATTCAAGAACTATCTGGATCAGGTGGAAAAAGATACGCACAAGTTGCCTAGCAAGGCCAGCAAGAACAAATTCAACGGTCTGTCTCAAAGCTCAAAGGTCTCTTATTTCAATAAGTTGAAAGCCTGCCTTAACAAAGCCTTCAAGGAGCATGTCATCGATTACAATCCGGCTGACGCAGTTCAAGGATTCCGGGTTCCGGACACGGAGCGTCAGTATCTCACCATCGAGGAGGTCAGAAGCCTGATGGCAACAGACTGCAAATACCCGCAGCTCAAGAGAGCTTTCCTGTTCGGATGTCTGACCGGCTTGAGAAAGAGCGACATTCTGAAACTCACCTGGGGCGAGGTTCAGAAGTTCGGACCTTACACACGGCTTGTCTTCAAGCAGAAGAAGACCGGTGGCCAGGAATACCTTGATATTCCGGAGGCTGCCGTAGAATATCTCGGTGAGAGAGGTGACGCGAAAGCCGGCGATCTCGTATTCCGGACGTTCAAGTACAGTGCTGAAACCTCTCTGGAACTGCGCCGATGGGCATTGATGGCCGGTATCACAAAGGATTTCACATTCCATTGCAGCCGTCATACATTCGCGGTGCTTCTGCTCAATTCAGGAACCGACATTTATACCGTCTCCAAACTTCTCGGCCACAGGGAACTTGCTACCACTCAGATTTACGCTCACCTGATTGACCAGAAGAAACAGGATGCTGTCTCAAGAATCAGTAACTTGCTCGGTGACAACAAATAATATACGGCCATGTTAAGGAATGAAGCGGCGATGGCTATCGCCCTAATCAACAAGAACTCCAAGCTTATCGCAAATGCGGTCCAGACTGGAGATACGGCTATGCTGACCAGAGTTCTTTCAGAAGGAGTCGAATATGAGGAACTGGGCGGCATGGTGACCGAATATCTGGAGATTGACAAGGATCCGAAGCTGTACGGTCCCCTGCTGCATCTTGTAAATGTTGATTCGATTCTGGATTTTACCTATAAGAACAAGGAGTATCAATATGGTCCACAAATGATAGAACTGGCAACAGTCGTAGAAAACCTGAGGCAGGTTGCCGCCGGACTTGAGGCCGACACGCATCGTAACTATCCCAATCTGACAAAGTTCTTTTCAAATGAAAAGGCAAACGAGCTGTTTCACAGGGCATATAGGGCCGGAATTCTGACCGAGGATTATCAGCCCAAGAAAGGTGTCCAGATGTATCAGCTGAAACTCGTCGCCTATGCCATCATTCAGATACTGAACCTTCCCACTAGAGACCGCTGGTGCCGATTCAACGAGCAATGGAACCTTCATGAAGGCCGTTTATCCAGAATCTTCATACCGATGACCAAGGGCAACAATATATATAGGATTATACAGCTGTACCCCGAGGCCGATTTCCATGAGCTGCTGTCTCCTCAGCACAACCAGGAAACCCCGTTCAAAACGAACCTGACAAAGAAACAGGCGGCATCTTTGTTCAATGGTTTGCAGTTATACGGATTTCTTGATGCCAATACAGAGATAGAGAACTTCGAAGCTATGCTTGGAGTTATCAGAATGCCATCCTCAGCAATCAACTGGACCGGATCATATTACTCCCTCGTGTACTTCGCCAAGCTTGTTCTTATGGAAAGCAATCCAAAAGTGTGGCTCATGGTCGAGGACTGGTTCACCGTTGACAACAAGAAGCTTAATCACGGAACGCTGAAGAGCAAGAGCACCTTCCTGAACAGGAACAAGGACAATTATGAATTTACCGAAGTCCTGGACGACATAGTCCGCACTTCAATAGGAGAATTAGAATAGGATACATCGTACTCCCCGGGTGTCGTGTCTGCATTCCGGACACACACTTTGGGTATTAATAACAATTATACAGTTATGATGAACAACAATTCTATCATCTCTCTTTTTGTCTCCATCGGATTCACAAATCAAGAGTGAGGCCTACGCCGGGTGCGATGGCCTCTTTAAGCTCTGGCTGGAAGCCATGGGCACTTTCCAGTCAACCGTAATGAAGTTCAATGTGCGTTACAGCCGTTTTTGTGAGGACTTCATCAACTCCCATCTGTTTCACGATGCAACGGACTCAGCGTCAAGGAACGGCCACATGGTCAACCTTGGGCGCATCCGTTCCCTCCTTGAGCAAAGAGAGGACCTTGTCAGAAGATACAGTGCCGGAGAACTGTCCCAGGCCAGCTTTGACTCTTGCATGGAGGAACTCATGCTGATTCATAAAGGCATTGTCAGGGACATCGTCAGGGATTTCGACTGCCATCTCAGCGCCAGGACGATTCACATGATCACAAAGGCGGCCAATGACATCCCATTGTTCAAGAAACAGGTCAGCGAGGAGGAAATGTCTCTCCTGTTCAATGAATGCGTTTCATTCGAAAGGAATCTCGTGGCAGACAACAACGGCGTTCTGTCGTATTTCTTCAGCCAGCTGAACTATCATTCAATAATTACAAACCGCTACCAGTCGGTGATTGAGAGTCATCATCTGATCCTCAGTTCTTCGGCAAAAAAGTATCTCACGGCTCACCTGCTTGCAGCATCCCTCCGACAGTGGGAGGACAAGGAGAAGCCGGTGAAGCTGAAAGTGGACAGGTGGCTTCCGCTCATAAAGGAAACAGTTTTTACCGCAGAATGACTCTTTAATTGAAGCATTAATTGATACCGATATTGATATCAATTTTGCTATCAATGCGTTAACTTTTCACCAACAAGAGTACGATGTAATTTCGCCCTTCGAAAGCTCACGGGTTTTCGGAGGGCTTTCTTTTTTCACTGGAAACAACTAAAGTATCACAATTATGGAATTCAGTTCAAAAGAGATTCTAAAACTGGTTGAGCAAGCCAGCGGCTTGCCTGACATCCTCGGCAAGAGGGGCGAGTTGACATCACTAATCTTCCAGTTTCACGAGGTGGAGGAATATCTCAAACGCTTCGAGAGCCTGGAAGAGCTTACGAGGCATCTGAAAGAGGTGGAAGACAGGATGTATGTCTGCAAGTCCTACTTAACGACCAACGAGGCGATGCAGTATCTTTCGATG
>JAZUEH010000104.1:0-24558 GCA_045640065.1 Bacteroidaceae bacterium | reverse complement strand
GAGCACATCCAGGAAATCGAGAAACTTGGCGGTATGGCCAAGGCCATCGAGACCGGTCTGCCGAAGATGCGTATCGAGGAGGCTGCAGCCCGCACACAGGCCCGCATCGACTCAGGCATCCAGACCATCGTCGGTACCAACAAGTACCGTCTTGAGCACGAGGCTCCGATTGACATCCTTGAGATTGACAACACTGCCGTACGCAACCAGCAGATCGAGCGCTTGAAGGCTCTGCGCGCAGGTCGCGACGAAGCTGCCGTCAAGACCGCCCTTGCAGCTATCACCAAGTGCGTCGAGACAGGTCAGGGCAACCTTCTGGAACTTGCCGTTGAGGCAGCCAAGGTTCGTGCATCACTGGGCGAGATTTCATACGCCTGCGAACAGGTCGTAGGCCGTTACAAAGCAGTCATCAGAACAATTTCAGGCGTGTATTCATCAGAAAGCAAGAAGGATGCAGACTTTGAGAAGGCCTGCGCCCTCACCGAAGAGTTCGCAAAGAAGGAAGGCCGTCGTCCACGTATCATGGTGGCCAAGATGGGTCAGGACGGTCACGACCGTGGCGCAAAGGTAGTTGCTACAGGTTACGCAGACTGCGGTTTTGACGTTGATATGGGACCGTTGTTCCAGACTCCTGCCGAAGCTGCCCGCCAGGCCGTTGAAAATGACGTTCACGTACTGGGCGTTTCTTCACTGGCAGCCGGACACAAGACTCTGGTTCCTCAGGTAATTGAAGAACTCAAGAAGCTTGGCCGCGAGGACATCCTGGTAGTTGTCGGTGGTGTCATCCCTGCACAGGACTACGACTTCCTGTACAAGGCCGGTGCAGCCGCAATCTTCGGCCCTGGTTCAAAGGTATCAACCAGCGCAATCAAGATCATGGAACTGCTGGGCTAAGAAAACCGCCAGGCATTCCCTGACATCATACCCAATCAAGTAGGAAGAAAACGAATTCGTTTTCTTCCTACTTTCATTTTCAGCGAACAGGGGACAGCGAACAGGGGACAGGAACCGTTCCCCATAATTTTCAGATCTAGATAAATGTTTGTTGTTTCCGCATACAACGTTTCGAAATCATTAACGATATTTGCCATCGGTAAACCATGGAATCACAACTGATGGTACATTAGCATGCCATGATATAAACACATTAAATCCAATGGATTATGAAAAAGTCAGGAAAAGAAGTTCCCGCACAGGCTGCGGCAGTGATCGATTCTAATGATGAGGACATCAGATTCATCGACCTCAGGGTAGATGTTGCATTCAAACGCGTTTTCGGGACACCTGGCAATGAGGAACTGCTCAAGATGCTCATTGACAGCATCCTACCCGATTTGCACGTCAGGACACTGACACTGGGAAATCAGGAGAACATGGGCGACAGCCCCGATGGAAAGAAGACCGTCTTCGACATCAGGGCCACGACCGAGGACGGTGAGACTGTGGTCATCGAGATGCAGCTGGCCGAAAAGAAGGACTTCAATGACAGGCTTGTGTATTACTCCACCTACCCTATTCGTGAACAGGTGCGGGGCGGTGACAGGAAATACAGACTTACACCGCTGTACATCATCGCCATCATGGATTTCAGCCTTGACGGTGCCAGGACAACAGACAGCGTCATCAACAGCTTCTGCATACGCAATGACAGCGACATCAGCAAGACCCTGACGGACAACGTGCACTATGTGACGGTGGAACTGCCAAAGTTCAAAAAAGGGGTCTCTGACCTGAACACTCTGGCCGACAGGATGATTTGGCTGTTACGGAACATGGGGTCGCTGAAGTCAGTTCCCGAAGAATTCTCCGGCAAAGGCTTGGAAAAGCTGTTCGATATCTCTAACTTTACCGCCATGACATACGAAGAACAGATGGATTATCTGGCCAAGTTCCATGCCGAGCTTGACCGCGCGGCAGAAATGGAGGCCGCTATCGACAAGGGCCTGAAGAAGGGTCTGGAGCAGGGCCTGGAGCAGGGCCTGGAGGAAGGACGCAAAAAAGGGCGTGCGGAAGCTAACATTGAAACTGCCAGAAAACTGAAGCAGGCAGACATTGATATTGAACTTATCAGTCAATGCACCGGACTTTCCATTAAAGAAGTGAAAGCACTATAAACATCACACATGCCACATTTATATTTTAGTGGTGGTCAGTTATGACCGCCACTTTTTATGTATTTTTGCACTACCATGATAGTATGTATAGCAGAAAAGCCCAGTGTGGCTAAAGAGATAGCCGATGTGCTTGGTGCCACAACACGTCATGACGGCTACTTTGAAGGAAACGGATATCAAGTGACCTGGACTTTCGGACATTTGTGTACCTTGAAAGAACCCCATGATTACACACCCAATTGGAAAAACTGGAGTTTGGGCAGTCTTCCCATGATTCCACCGCGTTTCGGCATCAAGCTTATTGATGACAAGGGCATTGAAAAACAGTTCAAGATCATTGAATCACTTTTCCATAATGCCCAGAGCATAGTGAACTGCGGCGATGCCGGGCAGGAAGGCGAACTCATACAGCGCTGGGTCATGCAGAAGGCCGGAGTGACCTGTCCTGTCAGAAGACTCTGGATTTCGTCCTTGACCGAAGAGTCCATACGCGAAGGATTCGCCCATCTGCAGGACCAGCAGGATTTCAAGTCCCTCTACGAAGCCGGATTGTGCCGGGCTATCGGCGACTGGCTTCTGGGTATGAATGCGACACGTCTCTATACAATAAAATACAGGACTCCGAATTCACGTCAGGTACTTTCAATAGGACGTGTCCAGACCCCGACCCTGGCTCTGGTCGTGAACCGTCAGATGGAAATCGAACAGTTCAAACCCGAACAGTACTGGGAACTGAAAACCACCTATCGGGATACCGTGTTCAATTCCACAAAGGGCAAGTTCACCAGTATTGAAGAAGGACAGCAACTTCTGGAATCAATAAGTGACGCACCCTTCAACATCACCAGTGTAACGCGCAAGGAAGGCAAAGACTACGCTCCACGTCTGTTTGACCTGACATCACTGCAGGTTGAATGCAACCGCAAATATTCAATGAGTGCCGATGACACCCTGAAAACCATACAGTCGCTCTACGAAAAGAAAATCACCACATATCCGCGAGTCGATACCGCTTTCCTGAGCGATGACATCTACCCCAAATGTCCGAAAATCCTAGAAGGCCTCAAGGACTACCAGACATTCACGGCGCCACTGGCCGGACGCAGGCTTCCCAAGACCAAACGTGTGTTCGACAACAGCAAAGTGACAGACCACCACGCCATCATCCCGACAGGAGTGCAGCCTCAGGCCCTGACCGAAATGGAAAGGCGCGTATTCGATCTGGTAGCCCGCCGCTTCATAGCCGTATTCTATCCCGATTGCCAGTATGCCCAGACCACGGTCCTTGGCAAAGCCGATGCCGTTGATTTCAAGACCACAGGCCGCGAGATACTGGTCCCTGGCTGGCGTGTCCTGTTCGAAAAGGACAGGACTCAGGAAAAGGCCGATGACTCAAAGGCCGATGACGAAGAGCGTGTGCTTCCCACTTTCAGCATAGGCGAATCCGGTCCGCACAAACCTGAATTGCAGGAAAAATGGACACAGCCGCCCAAGCCCTACACCGAAGCCACACTGCTTAGGGCCATGGAAACGGCAGGAAAGCTTGTCAGCGATGATGAACTGCGTGACGCAATGAAGGAGAACGGCATAGGCCGACCATCCACACGCGCGGCCATCATCGAGACCCTGTACAAACGCGGATACATGCGTAAGGAGAAGAAGAACATAATCCCCACCCCGACAGGCCGCAGTCTGGTCGGCATCATCCACGAGGAGCTGCTGAAAAGCGCTGAACTTACCGGAATCTGGGAAAAGCGGCTTCGCGAGATAGAACGCGGCAAATACAGTCCGGCCCAGTTCATCGATGAGCTGAAACAGATGGTTGGAGGCATTGTCCATCAGGTGCTCAGTGACAATTCTTCCAGACTGCTGCAATAACAGCCGTATTTTTCAGTTATTTACATACATGGGCAGCAACATAAGAAGGTATCTCGCAATTCTGGCCTCCGCCATCGTACTTTTCGGTTGCGGAGCGGAAGTCAACATCCGCAAGGGAGACCAGAGTTTCGCTCTTGGCGAATACAATCAGGCGGCTGTCCATTACAAACAGGCCTACTCATCCCTGAAATCGACCGACAGGGAACTTCGTGCAGAAACTGCCTACAAGCTCGGACAGTCATACTATCACATCTGCTATGCCCCGAAAGCCATTGCCGCTTTCCGCAATGCAATCCGTTACAACTGCAATGACAGCACCGTCTTCCGGTACATTGCAGACATGCAGCTTATGGACGGCAAGATCAAGGATGCCCAGGACAACTACAGCAAATACCTTGAATACAGTCCCCAGGATTATCTCGCCAGGAACGGACTTGAATCCTGCCGGCTTCAGGCTGAATCCAAGGAGAACCCCACCCGGTTCACCGTCAAGAGGGATGCCGTCTTCAACGGCCGTTACAGCGACTGGTCCCCTGTCTTCTCCAGTGACAGCTATGACCAGATCATCTTCACATCGGCCCGCAAGGAATGCGACGGAACCGATGCCAATCCCATTACAGGACTCAAGAGCTGCGACCTTTTCCAGTCCACAAAGGACGAAAAAGGCAAATGGCAGAAACCCGTCCGCATAGATGGAGGTCCCAACAGCGAATTTGAAGACGGAGTCTGTGCCTTTGATCCCGACTTCAGCACCATGTACTACACCTGTGGGGCATGGGATGCCACCCAGCCGCGTTCCGCCCAGCTCATGCAGTCCAAGCGCAGCAATGCCGCATGGGGTGAAGGCTCCCCTTATTCACAGAATCCGGACTCGACAGTCAACTATGCCCACCCGGCCGTTTCACCCGATGGCCAATGGCTCTACTTTGTCTCCGACATGGAAGGCGGTTACGGCGGACAGGACATCTGGCGTGTTCCTCTTGACGGCAGTCTGGCCGGAGCACAGAATCTTGGTCCGCAAATCAACACGCCCGGCAACGAGATGTTCCCCACCTTCCGCCTTGACGGTGACCTGTATTTCTCGTCCAACGGACATCCCGGATTCGGAGGACTTGACATATTCTGTGCCCACAGCCTCAATGACAGCACGTGGACCGTCACCAACATGGGTTCGCCTGTCAACTCACAGGCCGATGACTTCGGCATGACGTTCGAGGGACATCGGACCCGCGGATTCTTTTCGTCCAATCGTGGAGATGCCCGCGGACGCGACCACATCTACAGCTTCGAGCTGCCAGAAACGGTACACACGCTCACAGGCTGGGTTTATGAGAAGGACGGATATGAGCTTCCCAATGCAACGGTATACCTTGTGGGTAATGACGGCACCAACATTAAGATAGGGCTCAAGGAAGACGGCTCGTTTTCCGAACGTGTAACTCCCGGAGTCAGCTATGTCATGCTGGCCACAAACCGCGGATTCATGAACTACAAGCAGGAGCTTCAGGCCGACAGCACCAGTCAGGACCGCGAATACGTACTCCAGTTCCCGCTCTCATCCATATCGAAACCGGTACTCATTGACAACATCTTCTATGAGTTTGACAGAGCCAGCCTTACGCCCGAATCATCAAGCGCACTTGACGAACTTGTCCAGTTGCTCAAGGACAACCCCAATGTGACAATTGAACTGGGTGCCCACTGCGACTACAAGGGCAATGATGACTACAACCTGCGTCTGTCACAGCAACGTGCCGAAAGCGTAGTCTCATACCTGTCATCACATGGCATTGAAAAGGCAAGACTGACCGCCCGCGGATATGG
Source organism: Bacteroidaceae bacterium (assembly GCA_045640065.1). Taxonomy (GTDB): domain Bacteria; phylum Bacteroidota; class Bacteroidia; order Bacteroidales; family Bacteroidaceae; genus Colenecus. The sequence goes on along the minus strand of JAZUEH010000104.1, from coordinate 18,742 downwards.
AGAGACTACTCCAAAGACCGTCTCCGGCAAACAGGCCGAACAGTATCCATTTCTCACGGAAGACTCTGTCCTGACTGAGGAATTCATTCTTGGACTTCCTGACGAACAGCAGGAAATCTGCAACCAGCTGAACCGCCGCACCGAGTTCCGCGTCCTGCGCACCACCTACGGCCTGTTCTGATCTGTTTTGCTCAAATAATGACGTCTGGCTTTCTGTAGGTCAGAAAAGAATATGCATGGGGATTCTTCTCATCAGGTTCATGGTCCTCACGGGCAACAAGCTGCCATGAACGGTCATGGATGAAATCGGGGAAGAAGGTATCGGCATTTTCAGGAATGTCATGTACCAAGGTCAGTTCCAGTTCCGAGGCAAGTTCCATTGCCTGCCGGTAGATTTCGGCACCACCAATCACATAGACTTTCTCGTCCGGGGCACAATGTTCCAGTGCCTGCGCAATTGAACCGAATACCTCTGTTCCGGGGAAGGAGGCATTGGGTTGACGGGTCAGCACTATGTTCCTGCGGTTCGGGAGAGCTCCTTTGGGAAGGGATTCGAATGTCTTGCGGCCCATAAGCACCGTATTGCCTGTGGTAAGGGCCTTGAAACGTTTCATGTCGGCCGGCAAATGATAGACAAGGTCCCCCCTGTATCCTATTGCACCGTTCTCTGCAACTGCTACAATTATTGAAATCATACTGACACCTCGGCTTTGATGTGCGGATAAGGATCGTAGTCTTCAAGTTGGAAATCCTCATACTTGAAGTCGAAAATGCTCTTCACCTCGGGATTGATGAGCATGCGGGGCAGTTTGCGCGGGGTGCGGGTGAGCTGCAGACGCGCCTGCTCAAGATGGTTCAGATACAGGTGGGTATCACCCGTTGTATGGATGAATTCGCCGGGTTTGAGGCCGCACACCTGAGCCATCATCATGGTAAGCAGTGCATACGAAGCTATATTGAACGGCACTCCAAGGAAAGTGTCAGCCGAGCGCTGGTACAGCTGGAGACTGAGTTTGCCGTCGGCAACGTAGAACTGGAAGAAGGCATGACATGGCGGCAGATTCATGTTCTTAAGGTCTGCGACATTCCATGCGCTGACAATGATGCGGCGTGAATCGGGATTGTGCTTTATATCATCGACAGCCTGACTTATCTGGTCTATGAAGCCTCCGTCATAGTCTGGCCATGAACGCCACTGGTAGCCGTAGATATGGCCAAGATCACCGTTTTCATCGGCCCATTCGTTCCATATACGCACTCCACGTTCCTGCAGCCACTTGGCATTGGTATCACCGTTAAGGAACCACAGCAGTTCGTATATGATGGACTTCAGATGGAGTTTCTTGGTGGTAAGCAGAGGGAACCCTTCGCTAAGGTCAAAACGCATCTGGTGGCCGAACACGCTCAACGTGCCGGTTCCCGTACGGTCACCTTTCTGTACGCCTTCTTTCAGTATGCGTTCAAGCAGTTCAAGATATTGTTTCATAGCTCACGGCTTTGTTATTAGTGCAAATTTAATCAAAATTCTTATCTTCGTCCCCGAATTGATTCAGACAATGGAACTGTCACCGGAATTCATAAGTCAGATGGATGCGCTTATTGGCCCTGAGGCATGCGGAAAGCTTGTCAATGCCATCTGTTCGACACCTGCCGAAACAAGCATCAGATTCAACCCGGACAAGGCTGGATTCAGTACGGACCACCTGCCGCTTGAAAGTCGTGTTCCATGGTCTGAAAACGGATGGTATCTCCGGGAAAGACCGCATTTCACCATGGACCCGCTGCTTCATGCCGGATGCTATTACGTTCAGGAAGCGTCATCAATGTTCGTGGAACATGCGCTTAAGCAGATTCTTGACGGTCCTGTAACAATACTCGACCTATGTGCAGCCCCGGGAGGAAAATCAACTCTTGCAGCTTCAATACTACCCGAAGGAAGCATACTGGTGGCAAATGAGATACAGCGCTCACGCGCACAGATTCTGGCTGAAAACCTTGTCAAGTGGGGGAACGACAATGTCATTGTCACCTGCAACACTCCGGCCCAGATAGGCGCAAGCGGACTGCAGTTCGACATAATGCTGACCGATGTCCCATGTTCCGGCGAAGGCATGTTCCGCAAGGATGATGTAGCCATACAGGACTGGAGTCCCGAGGCCGTAGAGATGTGTGCCTCACGTCAGCGCGACATACTGCGGGACGTCTGGGCTGCCCTGAAACCTGGAGGCCACCTCATTTACAGCACCTGCACGTTCAACAGCCGCGAAGACGAAGAAAACGTTGAATGGATATGCAGTGAACTGGGTGCCAGTCCGGTTGACATATCACATCCGGAAGGTCTCGGCATCATTTCAGCCTACAAGGGACATGACATTCCATGTTTCCATTTCCTGCCGGGTAACACCCGTGGTGAAGGATTCTTCCTTGCAGTCCTCAAAAAGGACGATGGTTACTGCGGACCGGTAAAGACAGCAGCAGTAAAAGACGAAAAGGAACACCACAGTATTGTATGTCCGGACTATGACTGCATCATTGAGAAGAAAGGTGACAGTCTGATAGCAATGCCCAGCCTGATGGCAAATCAGATGAAAGCCATCAGCCAGCGTCTATACCCGCTTGTTAGTGGAATTGAAGTTGCAGCATTCAAGGGCCGCGACCTGATCCCGGCACATGCACTTGCACTTAGCGGTAAGGCCAGTTTGAACTTTCCAAGAGTTGAACTCAATTTGGAACAGGCATTGGATTACCTGCATGGAGAAGTACTGAGATTTGAAGATCAGCCCAAAGGGTATCTCATAGTAACATACAGAAACTATCCGTTGGGGTTCGTGAAGAACCTGGGGAACCGCGCCAACAACCTTTACCCTTCACAGTGGCGCATACGCAAAATATCCACAATCTGACACAAAAAAAACCTCCGGAACATTTTCCGGAGGTTTTTGAAGCCATCAACGATTAACGCTGTGACTGCTTGTCCTTTGTAGCTGAGTAGACAATGTTCAGGGCGCGTCCCTTTCTAAGCTCCTGCTTGACATCGGTGACAATACCCATCTGGGTTTCTGTGTCTATCTTCAGTGACATCTTCATAAGAGGTTTGTCTCTTTCGGCCATGCTCTCACGCTCGCTCTTCACGAACTCACGGATTGCACTTGGCTCAGCAAACGCATCGTTCAACTGAATACGGGGTGCCGGACCCAGCTGGGCTCTCCATTCCTTGGTAGGAGGACCGATATAGATGTGTGAAACCAGAGACTTTCTTTCAAGCTTCTCAATTTCGGTTCCGCTAGGGGTAGTAAACTGCACCTTCAGCTCAACTTCACGCATTGATGTTACCATCATGAAGAAGAACAGAACTGAGAAGATCAAGTCCGGGAGAGACGAAGTATTCAACTCCGGCATTTCCCTCTTTCCATTACTTCTGAATTTACTCATAATTATTCTGCGGTTCCGTATTGTTTTGGCTCAGCTTCTGAAATCTTTGATGCATACATGGCCTTTGCAAATGCACGTTCGTCATCATTGCAATCGTTCCATCCCTTTCCGAATGTCTGCTTGCACCATACTTCTCTCAGCTCATTATAAGCCTTTGATAATTCGTTCTGGACCTTGAAATAAATCTCGTAACTGGTAGAACGGTCAGTCTGCAGTGAAATGATATGCTTGACTGTGGTGACCACTACCTTAAAGCCGGGAATATCATACTCTTCCTTGATTGGAAGCAGGATATTGTCTTCGGGATTTGCAATGAATTCCTTGGCTATATCCTTGAGTTCATTAACGGCGATTACGCGGTTTATAACACCATTCTTGACATGAATCTCGTTATTCTTGTTGACCTGGACCGTCATGATGTTACGCTCCTTGATCTTGATTTCCTGCTCCTGTGCATCGGGATCCCATTCCGGGAGACGACGGGAAAGACCCGTATCAGTATCCATTGATGTTGTCACAAGGAAGAAAATCAGCAGAATAAACGAAATGTCAGCTGTCGAAGACTGGTTCAGTCCGGGAACTTTTCTGCTACTTTTTCCCATAACTAGTTTTCTTTTCGCGTTCGAAAGTTACTTCTTTGATTTGAAAACTCCCAGCATTGAAAGGACTGTGCAGATGACAGTAACAACCACGAGTGCGTAGATTGAATACAGACATGTGTCAGTCAGCTTCAATGTTGATACTTTATCAATAAGAGTATTGTCACCAAGACGGACAGCCTCTGTGCTGGCCAGAAGGAATGATGCCACAACTGCAACAGCTGTAAGCAGGATGACAATTCCTACAAATCCGGTTCTCGGACCTTTTGTCTTGATCTTTGCATTTCTGATACCGGCAGCGATACCGAATACCAGCACAGCGCCTGCACACAGTACAACCAGAGCGTACATCCATACGATGAGCAGACCGGTGTATGTGGGCGATGTGATGTTACTTCCGTTCAGGTATTCAGTTTCACCGAATCCGACACCGTAGAACATGACAAGCACCACGGCTGAAAGGATGCAGAGAATACCGAAAGCCCACTTGGAAGCCTTTATCTGTTTGTTCTCGTTTTCCATAACAGGAGGTTTTTATTTACTTCTTAAACTTCAGGTTGTACTTCATGATGATGTCGAGCAGGCTGACAGATGCGTCTTCCATGTCAGTGTTCAGAGCTTCGACCTTACTCAGAATGTAGTTATAGAATACCTGGAGAACAAGAGCAACGATAATACCGAAGATGGTTGTGATAAGAGCGACCTTCATACCGCCGGCAACAACTGTCGGAGAAATATCACCAGCCTTCTGGATGTCATCGAATGCCTGTACCATACCGATCACAGTACCCAAGAATCCCAGAGAAGGAGACATGGCGATGAACAGTGTGATCCATGAGAGGTTCTTTTCAAGGTTTGATGCGCAAACGCTGCCGTATGAAACGACTGAACGCTCAACTACGTCAAGACCCTCGTCGATTCTCATGAGACCCTGATAGCAGATTGATGCGACAGGACCACGGGTTTCGCGGCAGATTGTCTTGGCACCTTCAACATCACCGTTTTCAAGAGCAGCCTGAATGTCTTCAAGAAGCTTCTTGCTGTTGATTTCTGAAAGGCTCAGGAAAATGATACGCTCAATGCAGAGGGCAAGACCCAGAATCATTGCGATGGCAACGAGTGACATGAAGCCGGCGTTACCTTCAATGAACTTGACCTTGATGTTCTTGTGAAGTCCCTGCTTTTCTGTAGCGGTTTCCTCTTCAATTGCAGGAGCTGCTTCCTCTACTGCTTCTTCAACTGCAGCTGCGGCTGAATCTACAGCGGCTGAATCGTCCTGTGCAATCTCTTCAGTTGCAGCTGCTTCAGCAGCCTCTTCCTGAGCATTGATTGTCTGGCAGACTCCAAATGAGAGGAGTCCCATCATTGCAACGAATGCAAATACCTTTTTCATTTTGAGATAGTTTTTTTGTTTGTTGTTAATATGTACTTTTAAATAAAAATCATCCAAACAGCGGAAAGACGGGGATTCGAACCCCGGATACCCTTTAGGGGTATACACGCTTTCCAGGCGTGCCTCTTCAACCACTCGAGCATCTTTCCCTAACGGCACAATTTGCCCACAGCCTGCTAATCGGGTGCAAATTACAACTTTTTTACTTAACAAAACAACCAAACGTCATTAAAACATGTAAAAAAGTAGAATTAGTCCTTCAACGGCACCTCCAAATGCCAATTTTTGTTCTTTCCGGTATAGTTTTTTTATATTTTTGCCATGTTTATGAACGGTTCATTCAGAAAATATCATATCCTGGCACCACTTGCCTTACTGTACAGGACGGTGACATCGGTCAGGAACAGGTTCTATGATTCAGGGCTGTTCAAATCACATTCGTTTCCGTTCCCCGTCATTTCCATTGGCAACATCACGGTTGGCGGAACCGGCAAGACTCCACACACCCAATACCTTGTTTCATTATTGGGGGCAGGAAATGACATTGCCGTACTGAGCCGCGGTTACGGCCGCTGCACGGAAGGTTTCATCAGGGCCGATGACACATCGGACTCCAGAACCATAGGTGATGAACCGCTGCAGATCCACACACAGTTCCCGCAGATAACAGTAGCCGTTGACGAAGACAGGGCACACGGCCTGCAGATACTGTCCGGAGAACGTACTCCCAAAGCGGTCATTCTGGACGATGCGTTCCAGCACCGCAGGGTCACCCCGTCACTGAACATACTGCTCACAGACTGGAACAGGATTATCCTTGACGACATGGTAATGCCGGCCGGACGTCTCAGAGAAAGTGCATCGGGAAGGAAAAGGGCCCACGTGATCATTGTCACGAAATGCCCGGCCAATCTGGACAATGCCGGCATGGAACGGATGGCATCGGAACTTGCCGTCACAAAGGAGCAGAAGGTCTTCTTCTCCACCTTATCATATAGTGACATTGTCCCGATGTGCCCCGGCACTCCTTTTCCGGAGGACGGACCGGTTCTTGCCCTTACCGGCATAGCCCAGCCTGACCAGATGGTCAGCCATCTCGAGAAGACCGGACGCCAGGTCAGCCTGCTCAGATTCCCGGACCACCACAGATACGACATGGCTGACATCAGGAAAATCGAGGCGAAACTTGACTCCATGCCCCAGGGCAGCGTCATTGTGACCACATGCAAGGATGAATCCAGACTGGCATCGGTAGAACTGCCTGAGAGCCTCAGGAAAAGGATATTCGTCCTGCCGGTCAATGTGGAATTCATCCGGGACGGTCAGGAGTTCGACAGACTTGTAACAAATCATGTAGAATCATTCAAGCAAGCGTAAACAATATGGACATGAAGGACAGCACGCCCATTGCCAGTTTCGGCGAATTCGGGCTTATTGACCATCTTACAAAGGACATCACCCCAGTCAACAGTTCAACGGTAAAAGGTGTCGGTGACGACTGTGCGGTTCTGGAGTATAATGACCGTCAGGTACTTGTAACCACCGACATGCTTATGGAGGGAGTCCATTTCGACCTGACTTACGTACCTCTCAAACATCTGGGTTACAAGTCGGCGATGGTCAACATATCCGACATTTACGCAATGAACGGCACACCGCGTCAGATGACCGTCTCAATTGCCTTGAGCAAACGTTTCTCAGTTGAGGACATGGAAGAGTTCTATTCCGGACTGCAGCTTGCCTGCCAGCGTCATGGAGTGGACCTGGTAGGCGGTGACACCACATCGTCACTGACAGGTTTTGCAATAAGCATCACATGCATAGGCGAATGCGAGAAAGGCAAGGCAGTATTCAGGAGCGGAGCCGGCCAGAACGACCTTATCTGCGTTTCAGGCAATCTTGGCGCCGCATACATGGGCCTCCAGCTGCTGGAACGTGAAAAGGCCGTCTTCAACAGCCAGCCCCACAATGACGGCCAGCCGTTCTCACCGGACTTCTCCGGCAAGGAATATCTGCTGGAACGCCAGCTCAAGCCCGAGGCACGCGGTGACATCATAAAGCAGCTGCGTGAGACCGGGATACAGCCCACGGCCATGATGGACATATCGGACGGACTGTCATCGGAGCTGATGCACCTGTGCAAGCAGAGCGGCACCGGCTGCAGCGTTTATCAGGAACGCATTCCCATTGACTACCAGACTGCTGTCATGGCCGAAGAACTGGGAATGGATGTCTACACCTGCGCCCTGAACGGCGGCGAAGACTACGAACTTCTGTTCACCGTTCCACTGACAGACCACGACAAGGTCATCGGGCTCAAGGATGTCAAGCTGATAGGACACATGACAAGACCCGAACTGGGACGTCATCTTGTCACCGGTTCGGGTCAGGAGATTGAGCTGAAGGCTCAGGGCTGGCAGAGCAACCTGTAATCAGATTGTCTTTTCAATATTCCAGACAAAGGCCCTGAGACCCAGTCTTTCGGTTGCCTTATCCATCTGGTGGAGTTCCTCAAGGACAGCATCCACCTTATCGTCATCAACAACCGTGATTATTCCTGAACAGAGCGAGGGCCAGGCATGGCTCCCATAATGGGGCTCGCCTGTCTTTGACCCCCTGCCCTGCAGCTGCTCCACCATGGAGAAGCCGCGGCAGTTGTTGTGGGTGAGCATTTCTATTATGCGCTCGCTGTACGCCTGGTCGAAAGTTATAAGTATCGATTTCATAAGCAGGTGAATCTTATTGATTGTGTTTCTGTTTTTTCAGTGCGACCCTCTCATGCATGATGTTGGACTTGTTCTCAGCCCAATAGGCCTGCAGTTCCAGATTCTTGCGATGTTTCTTACGGTCTTTCTTTATTGCAAAGCCCTGCATGATGCAGTAGAGGACCGGAACCAGAACAAGAGTCAGGACAGTCGATACGGTAAGACCACCTATGACCGATACTCCCAGCGGGCGCCACATTGCAGATCCCTGGCCCTGTGACAATGCCATGGGGACCATACCGAGAATTGTTGTCAGTGTGGTCATGAGAACAGGACGAAGACGTCTCTGGGCACCGTTGACGGCAGCTGTAATCACAGACATTCCACGTTCACGGCACAGACGGGTATAGTCAATGAGCACAATACCGTTCTTTACCACAATACCGATAAGCATGATGGCACCGAGGATACTCATGATGTTCAGTGAAGTACCGGTAAGCCACAGGGCGATGAGGACACCGCTGAGAGCGAACGGGATGGAGAACATGATGATGAACGGGAGTGTGAGCGACTCGAACTGGGCAGCCATCACAATGAATACGAGGAGGATGATGAGCAGGGCAAGAACACCCATATCGGAGAACGATTCCTGCTGGTCCTCATAGTCACCTGAAATCTGGACTGTCACACCATCAGGCATTTCCATATTGTCAATGTAGGCCTGGCCAGCCTCGACAACCTCGCTGAGGGCATGTCCACCGGCAATGACACATGAGACGGTATTGACTCTCTGACGGTCCTTACGCTGGATTGTAGGCGGAGTGAACGACTCTTCAAGATGTCCAATGTCCCTTACGCGTACGGCATTGTTGCCGGAACCGTAGAGAAGGATATTCTCGATATCCTCAAGTTCAGTACGGTATTCCGGAGCATAACGCACCTTGATATAATACTCCTCACCGTCTTCACGGAAGTACGATGCGGTAGCACCATAGATTCGGTTTCTCAGGAAAGTGGCGGCTGTGGACAGGTTCAGTCCGTGCTGGGCCAGCTTCTCGCGGTCAAACACCACCTGATATTCCGGCTGGTACTGCTCACGGCTCACGAACGCCTCACCCACACCGGGAAGGGTCTTCATGTAAGCCATGAGGTTTGCTGCAATGGAGTCGGTTTCCTCGAAGTCGTAACCGTAGATCTCAAAGTCGGCTGTTGACTGGCCGCCCATGCTCATGCCGCCACCGGCAGTAACCATGAAGCGTTCAATCTCCGGACGGGCATTGAGGTCGGCACGGAGCTGGGCCACAACGTCATCGGACTTGATTGTACGCTGTTCCAGTTCCACCAGGGAAAGGGTGAACGAGATGATATGTGTTCCGTTGGTCTGCATTGAGGCGAATGTGTTGCTGTCATCGGCTGCACCTACGCGGAAATTGCACATCTTCAGGTCTTTCCCATAACGGCTCATCCACAGGTCGCTCAGTTCATGTGCCAGATTACGTGAACGGTCGACATTGGTGTTCATCGGCAGATAGATGGTAGCCGAGATACGTGACTGTTCGTCACTCGGGAAGAACTCCGATTTCAGTCCCTTTGCCGCAAACAGAGAGGCTATGAAGAGTGCAAGACAGGCAAACACGACAAGCTTGCGGTGACGTACAGCATGATCGATGCGGCGTCCGTACCATACATCCAGTTTGTCCAATGCCTTCTGGATGGGAGAATACAGTATGGTATGCAGACGGCTGCCCTTCTTCTCCAGCTTGAGCATACGCGAGCAGAGCATAGGAGTAAGGGTAAGGGATACGATCAGCGAAATGGCAATGATGACACACATCATGCCGCCCAACTGCTTGAACAGTATACCGGTCATGCCCGATATCATTGTCAGCGGGAAGAACACGGCGAATATGGTCAGGGTCGATGCCATGACTGACAGGGCTACCTCGTTGGTGGCATAGATGGCGGCCATCTTGGGATCCGAACCGCGTTCAATATGGGTGGTGATGTTCTCCAGGACCACAATCGTATCATCGACCACCATACCGATGGCTATGGTCAGACAGCTCAGTGAAATGATGTTCAGCGAACCGTCAGTGACCAGCAGGTAGATGAACGAAGCTATCAGAGACAGAGGGATGGTTATTGACACGACCAGAGTGGCACGCCAGCGTCCTGTGAACAGGTAAACCACCAGAATGACGAATATGAGAGCATATATGATGGTCTCAGCCAGTGAGTTGACCGTTTCAAGGATATCCTCTGATCCGTCATTGATCATACCCAGCTTGACATCGCTGGGCAGGTTCTTCTCAAGTTGCGGAATCATTTCCTTCACCTTGTCGCAGATCTCCACGGTGTTGGCACCGGTCTGCTTCTGGATGATGATCATGGCACCGCTTTCACCGTTGTTGTATGATTCCTGGGCACGTTCCTGAGTGCGGTCAACAATCTGTGCCACATCGGTCAGATACACGTTCCTGCCACCGATTGAGGCTACCACCAGATTGCTCATGTCACGCGGATCCCTGAATTCGCCGTCAACACGCAGGGCGAAGGTCTCGTTACCCACATCGATGTTACCGCCGGGTATACTGCGGTTTTCAGAACCGATCAAAGCCGATATCGACTCGATGGTCAGGCTGTATGCCTCGAGCTTGGCCGGATCACAGTAGACATAGATTTCACGCTGCGGAGCACCTGTCACTGAAACGGTACCAACGCCCGGGATTCTTGCCAAGGGATTGACAACGCTCTCATCAAGTATCTTATACAGGGCTGACTGGCTTTCACCGGCCTGTACCGACAGCATCATGATAGGCATCATGTTGGTGTCGAACTTGAAGATGATTGGCTGCTGGGCATCTTCCGGCAGTGATTTGACAATCATGTCAAGCTTGTCGCGGACATCATTGGTAAGGTCCTCGATCCGATGACCGAATTCGAATTCAAGGGTGATGACCGACACGTTTTCCGATGACTTTGAAGTCACATGCTTGATATAGCTGCAGCTGTTCAAAGTGTTCTCAAGCGGACGGGTCACGTTGTTTTCAATATCCGATGCGTTTGCACCGTTGTAGTATGTGAACACCATGATGGTGTTGGACTCGATGTCGGGCAGCTGGTCGATAGGCAGTTTCGAGAACGAAAACAGGCCGAACACCACCACTGCCACGAAACAGAGCGCTGTCATTACCGGTCTTTTGACCGCACCTTCATATAGACTCATTGTTCTGTAACTGGATAAAGTGGTGTATTACTCTTTAACTTCGACTTCCTTTCCGTCAGACAGCTTGGCCTGACCTGAAACTACGATTTTTGCCCCGTTGGGAACGCCCGAAATCAGTTCATAGCGGTCGCCCATGCGCTGTCCAAGCTCAACCTTGCAGAAGTTGACCCTGCCGTTTTCATATACATATACGTAACGGTCACCTGAACCTGCACGCTTCACTATTGCGATATCCGGAACAACAACATGATTCTCGGTACCCAGATTCATGGTTGCACGGGCGAACATGCCGGGACGAAGCTTCAGATCAGAGTTCTTCACAATAAGCTCAACGGGGAACGTATGGGTCATGGCATCGACTGTAGGATATATCAAAGATACCTTTGCGGTGAAGGTCTCGCCGGGATAGGCATCGAGTTCAATGCTGACCTCGTCACCCTTCTGTACCTTTGAATAATACTGTTCCGATACGTTAACGGTCAGTTTGACAGGATCGATGGTCTGCACGACAAGTACCGGCTGACCGGAATAGAGATCACCGTTGTCATAGTTGCGGGCAGTGACTACACCGTTGATTGGACTGACAAGAATCGTATTCTCCTCAAGTGTGCCCAGTGTGGCACGCATGACCTCAACCTGAAGTTTCATGCTTTCCCACTCTGACTGTGAAACGCCGCCTACTGCATAGAGTTCGTTGATTCTGTCGAATTCCGTCTCAAGGTTCTGGAGCTGCATCTTCTGACTGTTCAAAGAAGTCTTGTCCATCTCGACCAGACGCTGGCCCACGCGGACACGGTCACCTACTTCAGCGTATATTCTGGTAATACGGGCGGGTGATGCGGGAGCAATGTTGTTCTTCACTTCACCGACAATTGTTGCCGAGTAAGTCTGGAGCTGGTCAACCGGTTCCTGCTCAACCTCTGCGAGTTCCACCAATGGCTTCATGGCGGCCATTGCTTCCGGTGCCTGAGCATCGGCACTGGTCTTCTTTGAATCACAGGCAGCAAACAGTATCAGTGAACATGCGGCTGCCGAAAAAATCAAATGCTTCATATATATTGTTTCTGTTTTTGTTTCTGAATCCTTATTATTCTGCATCACCGATTATCTTCTCAAGATCGGCCTTTGCGGCAAGATAGTTGTAGATGGACTGGCTGTATGTCAGCTTTGCCTGTGTAAGCGAAACCTCTGAATTGTTCATTTCAAGTATGGTTCCCTTACCTACCTCATAACGCTTGCCGGCTATCTCACGGCCCTTCTCGGCCTGAAGGATTGCCTCACGGTTGCTGGCAACCTGTTCGGCACAGGCTTTCATGTTGTCCTGGCATGAACGGGCCTGCATTGAAATCTGGCGTTCCGTGTTCTTCATGTTCTCATGCAGCTGGCTGATCTGCAGACGGGTGCTGCGCAGCTTGGTGAAGTTGCCCATCCTGAAAATAGGCACCGACAGCGAGAGCACCACGGACGAACTCTTTGCCCATGAGTAGTTGAACACGTCAAAATTGTCATTGTACAATGACTGGAACTGATAGGTCCCCGCCAGGGCCATTGTCGGAGCAAAGTTCATTTTCTGGACTCTGAGGGTCTGGTTCAGAAGAGTCTCACTGTTACGCAGCTGACGGATGTTGGTGTTGTTTTCCAACGATACCGTACCCTGGGCAAGCGATTCTTCGAGCAGCTGCTGTTCATAATCCTCAAGACTGCCCTCCACATTGATTTCAACATCCTGTGACAGGCCCATCAGGACCATCAGCTGGAGCTTGGCCATGGTAATGGCATTGCGTGCCTGAATGACGTTCGGATTAAGACTGCGTACCTGAACCTCGGCGCTTATCTTGTCATATTCACTGGTTCCGCCAAGTTCGTACAGACGGTTGACGACTTCGAAATTGTCCTGGGCCTGTTCCAGACCCTTGCAGAGGACATCATAACTGTCCTGTGCCAGAATTACCTGATAATAAGCCTTGGTTACCTGGTTCACCAGATCGAGCCTTGAACTGCGGCACTGCTCCACGGCATTGTCCAGATCGTTCTTCGTGAGGTTCATCGTGGCATAGACCGTAGGAGCGAAAACGGGCAGACTGACCTGGAACTGGCCATTCCATGTACTGGTATTGTCCTGACCCATCTTGAACTCCATACCGTTCAGTTTCATCAATGCGGCAAGAACCGTATACTGGACACTTCCGCTGAAATCCACACTCGGCAGGAGCGACTGCCATGCCTCGTCCTTGCTGACCTTCTTGAGCTCAATCTGCTGTTCGGCGACCCTGATGGTCGGATTGTCACTGAGAGCAATCTCCAAAGCCCGATCAAGCGTCAGATTCACCACCTGCTTGTCGGAATCCTGGGCCATTGCCATCCCGCCGGCAGCAAGAAGCAAAGCGGCAAGAACACCTGTCTTTCTGAAAACTCTGATTCTCATTGTCTATTGTTGTGTTTTAATAAATACTCGTCAATCTGTTCAAGTCCCTTTACGGTAGCAATTCCACGCAGCAGGACCATGTGGGTGGAATTCACCAGCCGCTCAAAGCGTTCCCTGTCAACATCGCCCTGATCGGCCACGAGCTTGCCCATGAACTGGAATTCCTGCAGCAGAATGTCAATGTCAATGTCGTTGCGGAACATTCCCTGCTCCATGCCAAGCGCCAGGGAACGGTATGTCTGCTCGCGGATTTCATTCACATGCGCCTCGGCATCGGCCTTTATCTTTTCACTGCACGAAGACATGAGCAGCTTGCGTATGCTGTCAAATTCCTTTATGGTAACCTCCAGGAAGCACAGTATTGATGACAGGACATCATCGTTGTTTGCAAGGTTCTCCCGGATTTTACCGTTTATGATTTCCTGATGCAGATGTATGCATTCGATAAGCAAGTCCTCCTTGCTGCCGAACATCTCATACAAAGTCCGTTTCGATACCGACAGTCCGGATGCGATGTCGTCCATGCGCACGCTGTCGAAGCCTGCCGCCATGAACATTTCCATGGCTGTGCGGACCACCTTGGGTCTCAGTTCGTCCCTGTTCGTCTGGATACAAAGCATCATTCTGGAATTTGCCGCGAAGATACGCAGAAAACTCCAATGGCGTATTGCAGTTTTCAGGCCACAGCCCTATTATTATACATTTTTAGCACAATAAGACCGGCATTCCTGTACAGGAACGCCGGTCCGATATGCAGATTCAGGAATATTGTCAGATTTCCAGCAAGTCGTTCAGGAACTTGTCAAGGTCATCCTCAAGACCCTGCATCAGACCTTGGTTCAAAAGGGTGTTGTCATCATCGAAAAGCATCAGCTCAGTGATTGTCTCCATATCGTCATCGACCAGAACGAATGAGAAGGGCTTCCAGATGGCAAGCTTCTCAAGCGGCTGCTCACGGTCTATCTGCTTCAGGACGCTTCTGATGGATTTCTCCATCACGTCATAGAAAATGTCCTCCGGTATTTCAGACAAGTCCGACAGGCGTGTTGACAGAAGGACGTTGTCGTCATCGGACACATTGACCTCACCGGTTTCACGGACGGGCTGGATGTGGATATCGGTGACTACTGACTGTTCCTGCGGTTTGCGGTACTGCTCTATGGCAGAACCAATCAGTTTCCTGATTTCCTGATAGGATGATTCGCTGAGTTTCATGACTGTCCCTATAATTATTGATTGTTACGTCACATGTTTCTGCCGTGGCAGTTCTTGAACTTGAGTCCGCTGCCGCATGGGCAAGGATCATTGCGTCCGGGAGTCTTTTCGACACGGATAGGCTCACGGACCTGCTGACGTGTGTCACGTCCTGCAGCGGAACGCTGGTTCGGATCAGTCAGGTCAGCCTTGCTTTCATTGTACTGCCGGCGCTGCTGACGGTTTTCGGCTGGTGCCTCTCGTACCCGTTCAGGATCCGGTTCCGGTACCTGACCGCGCATGAGTATGGTTACGGTCTGGTCGTTCATCTTGTTGACCATATTGTCGAACAGATTGACAGACTCAAGCTTGAATATAAGCAGAGGATCCTTCTGCTCGTAGCTGGCATTCTGGACAGAATGCTTCAGTTCATCCAGTTCGCGGAGGTTTTCCTTCCAGCATTCGTCAATGGTATGAAGGAGAATGGCCTTCTGGAACGAAGTGACAACGCTCTTGCCTTCAGTTTCATATGCATCCTTCAGATTGCATGGAATCTGATACATTCGACGTCCGTCAGTAATCGGAATAAGAATGTTTTCAAAGCGGTCACCCTGCTCCTCATATACTCTCTTGATTACAGGTGTCACTATCTGGGCCATCCTGTCTGTCTTGCGCTTGAAGTTGTCCATTGCAGCAGCAAACAGACGGTCGCTGACCTGATCGGGCTTCATGGCCGTATATTCCTCCTCAGTGAACGGCAACTCGATGGCCAGGACACGCAGAGCTTCCATCTGCAGGCTTTCATAGTCGGCACAGTTCTCTACACTTGCTGCCACACGGTCCCAGATCATATTGGCTATATCCATTCCGATACGCTCTCCGACCAGAGCATGACGGCGCTTTTCATAAACGACGGTACGCTGCTTGTTCATCACGTCATCGTACTCAAGCAGACGCTTACGTGTACCGAAGTGGTTTTCCTCAACCTTCTTCTGTGCCTGCTCGATACGTTTGGTTATGAAGCTGTTCTCAATCATCTCGTCTTCCTGCAGACCCAGCTTGTCCATGAGCGGAGCAATCTTTTCCGAACCGAACAGACGCATCAGATTGTCTTCAAGCGAAATGAAGAAGACACTTGAGCCCGGGTCACCCTGACGCCCTGAACGGCCTCTCAGCTGACGGTCAACACGGCGGCTCTCATGACGTTCCGTACCGATAATGGCAAGACCGCCTGCAGCCTTTACTTCGGGAGAAAGCTTGATATCGGTACCACGACCTGCCATGTTGGTGGCAATGGTAACGATACTCCTCTGTCCTGCCTGGGCAACGATATCGGCCTCTTTCTGGTGCAGCTTGGCATTCAGCACGTTGTGCTCGATCTTGCGCATGGTGAGCATGCGGCTCAACTGTTCACTGATTTCGACCGATGTAGTACCTACCAGAACCGGGCGACCGGCTTTCACCAGATTTTCAATCTCCTGAATGACAGCCTTATACTTCTCACGCTTGGTCTTGTAAATACGGTCATTCTGGTCAATTCGTGCAATGGGACGGTTCGTAGGGATAACCACGACATCCAGTTTATAGATATCCCAGAATTCGCCTGCCTCCGTTTCAGCCGTACCGGTCATACCGGCCAGCTTGTGGTACATACGGAAATAGTTCTGAAGAGTGATGGTTGCAAATGTCTGGGTAGCCGCTTCAATGGTAACACGTTCCTTTGCCTCAACAGCCTGATGCAGACCGTCTGACCAACGGCGCCCTTCCATAATACGGCCTGTCTGCTCGTCCACGATCTTGACCTTGCCGTCTTCGGTAACAATGTAGTCGACATCCTTCTCGAACATGCAGTATGCCTTGAGCAGCTGGTTTATGGTATGGATACGCTCGCTCTTGACAGCATAGTCAGTCAACAGGGCATCCTTCTTTTCAAGACGTTCCTCAGGAGTCAGTTCCGTATGGGTCTCAAGTTCTGAAAGCTGTGAAGCGATATCCGGCAGGACAAAAAATTCTGGATCCTTGTTCGTGCCGCTGATAAGCTCAACGCCCTTGTCGGTAAGGTCCACACTGTTCAGCTTCTCATCGATGACAAAATACAGAGGCTCGACAGCTTCAGGCATGCGCTTGTTCTGCTGCTCCATGTAGATTTCCTCGGTCTTCTGCATGCCGACCTTCATTCCCGGTTCGCTGAGCAGCTTGATCAGGGCCTTGTTCTTTGGAAGTGCCTTGAAACTGCGGAACAGAGACAGGAATCCGGCTGCGACTTCTTCCTGATTGTCGGACTGGACCAGTTTGCGTGCCTCGGCAAGGAACTGGGTAGCCAGTTTCTTCTGTGCCTCATACAGCTGCTCCACCTGTGGGCGGAGTTCCTCGAAGAGCTGGTCATCGCCCTTCGGGACAGGACCGGATATAATAAGAGGTGTACGGGCATCATCAATGAGAACCGAGTCAACCTCATCCACGATTGCGTAATTGTGTCCGCGCTGAACCAGTTCGTCCGGACGGCCGGCCATATTGTCACGCAGATAGTCAAAACCGAATTCATTGTTCGTACCGAAAGTGATGTCGGCACGATATGCGTTCCTACGGGCTTCGGAGTTAGGCTGATGCTTGTCAATGCAGTCGACTGACAGACCATGGAACATGTAGAGCGGACCCATCCATTCCGAGTCACGCTTGGCCAGATAGTCATTGACCGTAACCACATGGACACCGTTGCCGGTAAGAGCGTTCAGGAACACCGGAAGTGTTGCTACCAGAGTCTTACCCTCACCGGTTGCCATTTCGGCAATCTTGCCCTTGTGCAGGACAGTGCCGCCGAACAGCTGTACATCATAATGGATCATGTTCCATATGGTGTCATTGCCTCCGGCAACCCAATGGTTCTGCCACAAGGCCTTGTCCCCGTCAATGGTCACGAAGTCATGACGAGCGGCCAGATTGCGGTCAAAGTCGTTTGCCGTGACCTCAACGACCTCATTTTCAGTGAAACGGCGTGCAGTCTCCTTGACTATAGAGAAAACATCGGGAAGCACTTCGTCAAGAACCACCTCATAGCGGTCCAGCACTTCCTTTTCCTTCTTGTCTATCTGATTGAACAGTGCCTCGCGGTCCTCCAGTTCGGTCTGCTCGACCTTTGCCTTGATTTCAGCAATCTCCTTCTTTTCAGGAATCACGAAATCCTGAACCTTCTGTCTTATGGCAGCCGATGCGGCACGCAGCTCATCGGTGCTCATTTTCTCATACTTCGGGTAAGCTGCCTTTATCTTTTCTACCCAAGGCTGGATTTCCTTGTAATCACGTGTGGCCTTGTTGCCGAACAGTTTCCCAATAAACTCGTTAAAACCCATATGTCGATATTTATTTTGCAAAAGTAGTAATTTTTCCGTCGCTTTGACAAGGCATTGCGAAAAAGACGGCACAAAAACAACTATTGCTGCCACGGTTTTGGCGGTGGAGCGGAAACCGCCACACCTCTAGCGGTGGAGCGGAAGCCGCCACGGCCGGTATGGTGGGGATGTGACGGGCCTTGCGTTCCGTGACCGGCGTGCGCGTCTCTGCGGCCGGGCCCGCGGAACTCGCGGCTTTGCCGCTCAGACAGCCGCGGCCCTTTCCGGCCCCCGTTCCTTCACGCTTTTCCGTTCACTCCACGATGGCCCGGCACATTCCCCACCACACCGTCCTTTTTGGTGGCGGTTTCCGTTCCACAGCCAAAGCCGAGATGGTAACTCTTATTTAATTCGGAAAACGTATTCTATTTCACCAGTG
>JAZUEH010000103.1:0-3341 GCA_045640065.1 Bacteroidaceae bacterium | reverse complement strand
AAAAACACTGCCGCGAATACTGCGTACCGGCATCGGGAGTCATCGCCAACCTTAACAACTGCATCAGCAGGATAGATACGATCCGTAGCAGACAATCCTTCGAAATTTTCCGCGACTGCAGACGCGGAACCCTGAACAGCCTTGGCACCATACACCTTTGTTTAGAAAAAGGGGCAAGAGAAACCAGCAAAGTCAAGCGTCTTGCTGAAACACTCGCACGCAAATACAATGAAAAATGCGAAGAGTTAGGCGTAAGCAGATAAATAAAACATGTGCAGAAAACATTTCACACGCATTATCTTTCAGTTTTACACAAAAGAATCGTATATTTGCATCAACTATAACTTATATCAACCATGTTTGACAAACAGATATACATCCAACGCAGGGATGAACTCAAGAAAAAGGTAGGCAGCGGACTTATTATCCTATTCGGAAACAATGACGCACCTACCAACTATCCTGCCAACACATACCGCTACCGTCAGGACAGCAGTTTCCTCTACTACTTCGGACAGAAGAGAGAGAGCCTGGTAGGAATCATCGATACTGATGCTGACAAGGAATACCTTATCGGCGACGATATAGACATCGATGATATAATATGGTACGGATTTGTGCCATCCGTAGCAGACCTTGCCGCACAGGTAGGCGTAGCTAACTCAGCACCTATGAGTCAGCTGGAAGCAATAGTCAGAGAGGCACAGGCAAAAGGCAGACAAATACACTATCTGCCACCATACCGCCACGACACCATGATACAGATTGGCGACCTCATGGACATTCATCCAAATGCAACACGTGAGAGCGCAAGCGTAAAGCTTATCAAGGCAGTGGTAGATATGCGCGCCATTAAGACAGACCTTGAAATTGCAGCCATAGAGGAGGCTCTTGAAATAGGATATGAGATGCACACCACAGCCATGAAGCTCTGCGCACCGGGCGTTACGGAGAAATACATAGCAGGTGTCATCGAGGGCATAGCCATGAGCAAAGGCGAGAAATACTCATTCCAGTCAATCCTGTCAATGCACGGTGAGATTCAGCACGGATACCCGTCAACGGCACAATTGGAGGCAGGACGTCTCATGCTCTGCGATGCCGGAGCTGAGAACATGGAACATTACTGCTCGGACAATACCCGTGTGACACCGGTATCAGGCAAGTTCACACAACGCCAGCGTGACATATACTCAATCGTAGAGGCATGCCATGACCTTGTCATTGACAAAGCAAAGCCGGGAATGAAATGGAGAGACATGCACCTTGATGTATGCAGGATGATGACCGACCGCCTTAAAGATCTCGGACTCATGAAGGGTGACACAGAGGAAGCCGTACAGCAGGGAGCTCACGCAATGTTCATGCCTCACGGACTGGGTCACATGATGGGCATGGACGTTCATGACATGGAAGGCCTTGGCCAGATATACGTAGGCTTTGACGATGAGGTCCGTCCTTCCGAACAGTTCGGTACCAACTGCCTGCGTTGCGGCCGCCGCCTGCAGCCCGGATTCGTAATGACCGATGAACCCGGCATTTACTTCATTCCTGCCTTGATAGATAAATGGAAGGCCGAGCACATGCATACAGACTTCCTGAACTATGACCGCATTGAGCAGTACCGCGACTTCGGAGGCATACGCATTGAGGATGACATACTTGTAACCGATGACGGCTGCCGTGTGCTTGGCAAGGACATCATACCTTACCATCCCGATGATGTCGAGGCATTCATGAGCTGATCCACAAATAGGAACTTATTTCAACTGAACAATAAACCAATTACTTAATTCAAGTTTCGCAAGTTCTCAAACGGCCATTTTTAGCCGATAAATTTCACAAATATGTGCAAGCTCTTCAGATTGATTGATTACAGCGTCGTAGATTTCCTCATCTGTGATGTTGAAGACGCTGGTCACGGCAATGACCATCTCCATAACTGCGCCCCAAATTCTTTCCACTATTGTCAGTTCCATTGCTCCGGAGCAGGTTTCTCTGAACAGGGCTCCTATAGTTTCATATGCATTAAACCGCTTTACGACGGACAGAAGGTTGTACTGTATAGCGGCAAGCGAAGCGCATGCAATCTGGGATGCAAAATCCCTCGCCTGACACTTGCCGAGTCCCAACAGGCTCTTGCTGTCCTTGAACACGACTTCCAGAGACCATCTCTGGGCATAAATCCGGTAGGCTTCGAAGAACTCCAGCTTAAGGTCTGTGGTGATCAGTCCGTTCCATGCGCCCTGCCTGCCGCGTCTTATGAAGAAAAGGCGGACCTTGGTGTCCGCAAAGACGACATCAGCCACGGCGTAGTAGCATTTGAGCTTGCGGCTGTACCTGACCTGCTTCCTTCCCTTAAGAAGTTTGACAAGTGCGGGGGCAGTAAGGTCATTGCGTTCAAAACGGTATTTGGTGCGTCCCTTCTCGCCAACCTTAATCATACCGAGGTAGTCACAGCCGATATGCCGGCTTGTGGCGAACCTTATTATATCAGCGCAGGCAAACCAGCTGTCAGCCAGAATGTAGCGGAAACGCACACCTTTCCTTATGGCGCGCCTTATCATGTCAATGGTAAGTTTGATCTTGCTCTGACTGTATTCGTTGATACGTTCCTGGACGGCAGTGTCTTCAGGGCGTGTCTTGCTGTATCGTCCGGCAAGTTCCTTTGCCGTCATACTGAAGTTGCCTTTCTTGCCGGGCTCGCCCAACAGGGCGAAGTCAAGCACCATCTGGCTTATGCCGTCAGTGATGGCAAGCGTAAGGGACTTGAAACCAAGGATGGACTTGTGCTCAATATGCGAGAAGACACGACCCATAAGTTCGAAACGCTTCCCGGTCTTGCCGAAATCAGTATCATCGACTATCAGGCAGGTGGTGCAGTTCTTGTGGTCGCTGCGGACACGTATCCTGGTCCACAACTGAAGGGAAAGGTGGTACAGCAGCTTGCGCCAGTTGATTCTGGCATCCTGGACGAAACGGTAGAACACGTCTTTTCCACAGCCAATCATGCTGCCTAATCTTGTTTGCGGACAATTATAAGGATTGCGAATCATGAAGCAGGGGAACAGAATGAGAGATGTCAGTATCTGCAGAAGCGAGTACTTGCTGTTAAACCGGGTTGACCGGTCAAACAGCGTGCGCTCACTCATGTTGAGGCCGGATATCATGTCCATCATACTGTTCATTGCTTTTGAGGCGTCATTATTCTTGAAGAATGCGTTTATCTCTGAGAGAAAGTTCGTACCTTTGGACTTGAGCATAGGGTTTGTAACTGCTAGTTTGGTCACTTTGAAGTTACTCATTTTCTGCCAATTGCAGAAATATCCTATGCTTTTTTT
>JAZUEH010000102.1:0-2090 GCA_045640065.1 Bacteroidaceae bacterium | reverse complement strand
CGGTACAGCTTCACATTGTAGCGCTTGCTGTCAAGACAGTGCCATTTCAAAGGCACCTTCTCATATTCCGGTGCTGCCGGCTGAGCCTGCTGCGGACGTTGTCCTCCCTGAGGCATACCCATACCCTGGGGCATGCCCATTCCCTGAGGTCCGCGTGCGGTCTGCTTCTGGATAGAGACTTCGACCGTCTGGCCGTCATCGGGCAGAATGGTCATCTGGCCCTCAAAATACTCATGTGCGAACTCATTTCTCAGCCATGAATCGGTAAACAGGGTATTGGACCTGATTTCCGGTTTGGAGATAGGTTCCAGAAGGCTCCAGCGGCGGATGAAACCGTCCTTGTCAGGAGTAGCAGCCTTGTTGCCGCTCTTGCTGAAGTATACGTCAAGTGAAACGTCCGGCTGTTTGTACTTGTCAAAAACCGGGTTGACAGAAGTGGGCTGAGCCTGCTGTGCTGCCCCCGGGCGGTTC
The DNA here is from genome assembly GCA_045640065.1 of Bacteroidaceae bacterium. Classification (GTDB taxonomy): domain Bacteria; phylum Bacteroidota; class Bacteroidia; order Bacteroidales; family Bacteroidaceae; genus Colenecus. Next base: position 1,619 of record JAZUEH010000102.1, on the reverse strand, counting down.
TGGGCGAATATTGGTCCGCATACCAGAACTGCAAGGAATAATGCTGTCTTTCTCATTGTCTGCTTATTTGGTTAGTAATATCAAATTAATGTAGCAAAAATAAGAATTTATACACATTGCATCATTGCCTGCACCGGATATTTGGTACAATTTGCAGAAAATAATTACAGTTATTGAATGCATCAAGCATACAGGACTGTCACCTGAAGAAGTTGACATTTAAGTTGACTCTCACTTCGCCGTGCTGTTTTTCTCTTTGCGTACCCCAATAATCACCAATATCGCAAAGACTCCGATAACAAGCACAAAAGTTAAAGCGGAGTTAGGAGCGAATCCCTTGCTTTTCACAGGAGTATCGGACTGTAATAAATCTGATATGAGAAGAGTCAGCAACACAAAGAGCCCTGATATCTTCTCTATATATTTCGCAATCTCAGTAATGGCATCCTTACCTTCATGGAACTTGGATTTGAATCCATGATATCCATTATCGGTATTCTGTGAACTGCCCTCAGCATACGCCTTGAATCTTGCCTGTATTTCTTCAAAGAAGTCATACATGTAGCAGTCCAAATCGTTGAAATCAATCTTTTTTGAAACATCATTGACAAAAGAGAGGACTGCATCAGTCCCATTTATCTCCACAGATTTCATATCCTGGAAATAATACTTGTCATACTCTTCCTTAAAGACTGTCTGCCGGTATTCTATCCTGTCATCATATAGCTTCAGCGCTGACTCCCCCTTTCGTTTCGCCCGAACCGCACATATAGGACCGATTGCCCGACAACATGCTGTTAGCATAACGAACATGACAGTAACAACGTAATCATACTCTCCACGATCTGCACAGTGGGGGTATAACATGCATAATAATACCATCAAAAACACAACGCTCAGAACTGAGAAGGCCAGTGATCCTTTCCGGCATTTTCTGAAAGCGGTCATCGATGCTGCACTCATGACTTACGTTACAAAAAGAAAGTTGCCAATATCACGGTATGACACTGGCAACTTTCATACATGTCATTTTACTTTTCTTCTATGATTTCAGCTTCGTCCTTAGCGGGTTCCTGCTTCTTGGCAAGATACTCGGGCAGGTTCAGACCGGCCAGATTGAAAAGGTCGGACATTGGTGGAACAGACTTCATCAGTCCGCTCAGGAAATTGGCGGTCGAACCCTTTCCGTCTGCGTTGTTGCCTGAATCCCAAACAGTCACATTGTCGAACTTGATGCCCTTGACGGCCTCGACCTGAGTCTTGACGAGTTCAGGCATCTTCTCGCTCATGAGCAGCATGAATGCCTTTGCGGCATCGCCTCCGGCAGCCTGCACCATCTTGTCATAACCGGCAGCCTGCTTGGTCAGAATCTCGTAGTAACCCTTGGCCTCGGCCTCCATCTTGGCGAATATGGCATCGGCCTCACCCTTGGCGCTTACACGCAGCTTCTCAGCCTCAGCTTCAGCGGCAACGATGATACGTTCCTTTTCAACCTGCTGGGCAACAAGGATGTTGGCCATCTGGGTCGAACGCTCGCGCTCGGCACGGGCATTTTCAGCGTCACGCTCGGCAATGTAGGCATCCTGAAGGGCCTTAGCCTGCTGGACCTTTTCAGCGGT
>JAZUEH010000101.1:0-13435 GCA_045640065.1 Bacteroidaceae bacterium | reverse complement strand
GGTACGAACGGTACTGCGCCTTATCCTGTCCAGTCAGCCTTTGGTACCCAATATGTCAATATGGCTGTTGAAATTGATGAGGACATGCTTCGTCGCATAGCAACTGAAACCGATGGCATATACTACCGTGCGACCAGCAACAGCAAGTTACAGGAGGTATATGAGCAGATAGATAAATTGGAACGTACCAAACTGCAGGTCAAGGAGTTCAGCCGCAATGAAGAGGAATATCAGCCATTTGCTCTGGCTTTGATCCTGCTTCTTCTGTTATCGGTTATTCTCAAACAGACCGTATTGAGAACTATACCATGACTTTTAAACAATAGGAGAAATCATGTTCAAGTTTGCAAATCCCGAATATCTCTACCTGCTGTCAGTACTTGTGCTGATGGTGGCATTGAGGATTATATCCAACGTACGCCGGAAAAGGAGAATTGAGGCATACGGTGACTGGGAACTTCTGTCAGGACTCATGCCAGACCTCTCGATGTGGAGAAACAGTCTGCAGTTCTGGCTTCTGTTCGCTGCATTCGGACTCGGCTGCATAATGCTGGCAAGACCTCAGTTCGGTTCCAAGCAGGAAACGGTGACACGTCGAGGCATTGAGACAGTCATAGCCCTGGACATTTCAAATTCCATGCTGGCCGATGATGTGGCTCCCAACCGTCTTGAAAAGTCAAAGAGAATAGTCTCAAACCTAGTCGACCGCTTCAAGGATGACAAGATTGGCCTTATTGTATTTGCCGGTGACGCCTTTGTCCAACTGCCGATTACCAGTGACTTTGTCAGTGCCAAGGTATTTCTGAACACCATTACGCCTGAACTGATTGCCCGTCAGGGTACTGACATCAAGGCCGCCATTGAACTTGCTCAGCGCAGTTTCACTCCGAACGAAGGTGTCGGTAAGGCCATCATTGTGATAACCGATGGCGAAAACCACGAAGGTGGGGCTATAGAAGCCGCGCAGGAGGCCGCACAGAAAGGATTCATGGTTAATGTTCTTGGAGTGGGACTGCCATCGGGCTCACCGATACCTGAAGGAAAGAACGGACAGTTCCGTCGTGACAAGGAAGGGAATGTTGTGGTAACCAAGCTTAACGAAAGCATGTGCCGCGAGATTGCCGCTGCCGGAAACGGTTCATATTTCTATGTTGACAATTCCAATGCTGCCGAAAAGGCACTTGCCGAACAGCTGGATAAACTGGCGAAGGCCGATATGGAGACTACGGTCTATACTGAATATGACGAACAGTTCCGCATTCTGGCATGGATTGTTCTTGTTCTGGTAATTGTGGCTGCAGTCATTACTGAAAGCCGTAATCCCAGACTGAAGGGAAAGAACTGGCTTAAACAACTTGTTGAAAGGAAAGAATGAAAAGGACAGTATTGATTTTTCTGCTTGCCGCATGTTCGCAGCTATGCATGGCGCAACGGACTGACCGTTCCTATGTGAGAAGTGGCAACCGGCTTTACGATGACAGTCTGTTTGTCAAGGCCGAAGAGAACTATCTGAAAGCTGCCGATGTGAATCCGGATATGCCACAGGCTTCGTTCAATCTGGGAAATACATATATTGCCCAGCAGAAGGCCCAGGAAGCTATGGAACAGTTCCGTAAGACAGCCGGGCTGTTGGAGGCCAGAAAGAATGATCCTTCAGTTCAGGCTAATCCAAAGGAATTGGAAAAGGTGAAGAAGGAACTGGCTGCAGCATACCATAATGAAGGAATCGTGTTCCATGCATCCGAACAGTATGACAAAGCCGTTGAATCGTACAAACAGGCTTTGAGGAATAATCCTAATGATGATGAGACCCGATATAATATGATTCTGGCACAGAAAATGCTGAAACAGCAGCAGAACCAGCAGCAGAACCAACAGCAGGATCAACAACAGGATCAACAACAGGAGCAGCAGCAGAATCAGCAGCAGGAACAACAACAGAATCAGCAGCAGGAACAACAGAATCAGGACGAGCAACAACAGCAGCAACAGCCCCAGTCTGAGGAAATGTCGAAGGAAAATGCCGAGCAATTGCTTCAGGCGGCTATGCAGGATGAAAAGGAGGTACAGGAACGTGTTCAGCAGCAGATGATGCAGGTTAGTCCCAAAAAACAACTAGAAAAGGATTGGTAATGATGAGAATATCTGATAGAACTACACGGATTTCACTATGGGCGGTGATTCTGCTCATTTGTGGAGTAGGGAGGGTGTATGCCGATGAACTGTCATTCACAGCTCAGGCTCCACAGGCGGTAGTGGTGGGTGACAGGTTCAATATTTCGTATGTTGTCAATACGCGTAACGTGAAGGATTTCCGTCCGCCTCAGATGGACGGTTTGTCTGTGCTTTCTGGTCCGAATACATCGACATCGTCAAGCATTACCGTTGTCAATGGCAGAACCACACAGAATACCACCATAAAATTCACCTTTACGGTTGTGGCCAATGAAGAGGGGACAATTGAAATAGGTCCCGCAGGCATCACTGCCGAAAAGGAGAAAATGGTATCCAATAGCCTGACCATTAAGGTGTTGCCACCTGATCAGAATACCCAGAACTCAAATCCGGGAGCAGGACAGGGCAGTGGTCGTTCCGGAGGTCAGTCGCAGAGCGGAACTGTTTCAGCCGATGACCTTTTCATGCTGGCAAGTGTTGACCGCACGAATGTCTATGAGCAGGAAGCCTTGCTGCTTACATATAAGGTCTATGTCGCACCAAGTATAGAACTGACCAGCCTGACAACCAAGATGCCTGATCTCAAGAATTTCCACGTCCAGGAGGTCGAGCTTCCCCAGCAGAAGGAATTCCAGCTTGAACATTACAACGGACGTAACTACCGTTCTCTGGTCTGGAGCCAGTACGTTCTGTTTCCTCAGCATAGTGGAGAACTGGAAATTCCCTCCAATACATTTGAAGGTGTTATCCAGCAGCCTGTTGAGAGCAATGACATGTTCGATTTCTTCTTCAATGCAGGCCGGTATGTCCAGATGAAGAAGGATCTGGTGACGCGTTCCATAAAAGTTAATGTCAAACCGCTTCCACAGGGCAAGACTCAGAGTTTCTATGGTGGTGTGGGTGATTTCAGTATCAGTTCCACAATCAGTTCCACAGAGGTTTCTGCAAATGATGCAATTACTCTTAGGGTCGTTCTTTCCGGTACCGGTAACCTTAAACTGGTCAAGACTCCCGAAGTCAAGTTCCCTCAGGACTTTGATATATATGATCCTAAGATTGAAAACAAATATAATATCAAGGGAGGCCGTCAGACTGGAAATAAGGTGTTCGAATACCTTGTTATTCCGCGTCATGCCGGCCAGTTTACAATTCCTCCAGTTGAATTCCAGTACTTTGATACCAAAACATCGGAATACAGGACCATTCAGACTGAGGCATACAATATTGAGGTTGCCAAGGGACAGGGTGGGGAGCAGTCACAGGTTGCTGCCGGCTCTTACGTAAACAAGGAAGAACTGAAATATGTTGGACAGGATGTCCGATTCCATGCCACGCCCGCCAGGTTGCAGGCTCAGGATGACATGTTTCTTGATTCTCTGCCATTCTGGCTCTGCATAATTGTTCCGGTCATAATACTGGCAGGACTTGTGCTTATGCGCAGCAAACGTGCAGGTGACAAGGCCAATCAGGCAGGAGTACGCATCAAAAAGGCCGGTTCGGTTGCTTCCAAGCGTCTCAAGAAGGCCGGTAAGTTTATGAAGGCAGGTGAAAAGGACCAGTTCTATGATGAGATGATGCGGGCCATGAACGGATATCTGGGAGACCGCCTTTCAATATCTGTATCAGATCTATCAAAGGATAACATCCGTGAGACTCTTATGAAACGTGGGGCAGGTGAGGATCTTGTTTCCATGATTCTCAGACTGATGGATGACTGTGAGTTTGCAAGATTTGCTCCAGGTGATGACACAGGTCGTATGGACCGACTGTTTGAGGAGGCATCTGAGACAATAGGACGAATTGAAAATTCCATCAAATGAAAATGACTATGAGAAGGATTATAATTCTGATGTCATGGCTGATTCTGTCTGCAGTTCCAGGTCAGGCTCAGGAAAATGAGATAATGGTTGAAAAAGCTGATAGCGCCTATATTCAGGGCGATTTCCTTACTGCCATATCCATGTACGAGCATATAATTGCCAATGATGGTGTCAATGCAACCTTGTACATGAATCTAGGAAATGCCTGGTTCCAGCAGGATGAGATAGCCAAGGCTATCCTCAATTATGAACGCGCATATCTGTTGGATCCAACTGATGATGATATACGTTTTAATCTGGAACTTGCCCGTACGCATACTGTTGACAAGGTTAATCCTAGAGGTGAGCTCTTCTTAACTGTCTGGTTCCGTTCCATAATGAACTTTCTGGATATAAGTCAATGGACTGTTCTTACTATTGTGTTGTTCGTCCTTTTTGTCTGTTGTTCGGCTGTACTTCTGTTTTCAGGAAAAAGGACTGTTCGTAAAATCTCATTGGGTTTGGGAGTCTTTTTCTTGTGTGTTTCCGTTTTATCATATATCTTCGCTTCAACACAAAAGGGAAACATCAGTCATCGTGATACTGCAATCATAATGGAGGCAAGCGTTACGGTAAAGAGTACCCCAATTGAAAGTGGAACGGATTTGTTTACTTTGCATGAAGGCCGTAAAGTTGAGATACTTGATTCCAGTATGAAGGAATGGGTTGAGATAAGACTTGAGGACGGAAATACAGGGTGGCTTCCGGTTTCGGTAATGGAAATAATTTAAATAATGAAAGATTAATGATTGATATACAAGGTCTTATCGAGACAGACAGGTTAGCTACGCTGGCGTTGAACGGCAGCGATTCCTTGTATCTTGATGGGGTTGCCCATTTGTATACCACAATCTTTATCTGGATTCCACTTGCTGTATTTGCAATATTCATGATTCTCCGTAACGTAGAAGCCCGGAGAATCATTCCTGTTTTATTACTGCTTGTAATAACGGTTGTGATTTGTGACCGTGTGTCATCAGGTCTTGCCAAACCCATGTTTGAACGTTTCAGACCGAGCAGAGATCCGGCGATGATGGACATGGTTGATACCGTAAACGGTTATCGTGGAGGACGATACGGCTTCTTTTCCGGTCATGCCGCCAATTCCTTCGGTCTTGCGGTTCTGTTCATGTGGCTTGTCAGAGATTGGTGGTTCAGCTTGTCAGTAGGACTTTGGGCTTCACTGAATTCGTTGATACGTACTTATCTAGGAGTTCATTTTATGGGCGATATTCTTGTCGGAGCTTTATTCGGCATTCTTGTAGGCTCACTGGTATACTGGGCTTACAGACTGTTTGCCGGCAGCAAATCCTTCAGTTATGTCCACATTGACCGCTATAGTAACAAATATTCAAGTTCCGGATTCCTTAAGAGCGACATATACGGTTTTCTGATATGTCTGTACGGTACATTTGCAGTAATTATGATTACAGCATGTATAACACAAGGAATGGCATGATATTAATTTGAAATAACCAAAAAATGCTTATATGACCAGATTAATCACATTCAATGAACTGCGCCAAATCAAGGCGCAACTGCCGGAAGGCAGCATTCACAGAATCGCGGACGAACTTAATCTTGACGTTGCAACTGTTCGCAATTTCTTTGGCGGTACTGATTACAAAAAAGGATCTGCTGTTGGAATTCACATTGAACCCGGTCCAAATGGTGGCAGTGTTCTTATTGATGACACAACAGTTCTTGATCGCGCTCTGGAAATACTTGCTGAAAACAAGTGACTGTAACGACTTATCCTATCGTTTCATAATAACTATTATGTTAAGTAGGATATTCTAAAAAGAGAGCCGGGTACTCATCAGGTATCCGGCTCCTCTATTATTTGATCTTCTTAGATCATGTTCTGGCTTTCAAGATACTTTTCGATTTCATTGAATTCGTTTGTCATCTTGAGCTTGTAGTAGATGTTGTAAAGAGCAATTCCCCATTTGTCCTTAGCATCGGGAGCAATCTCGCGAAGCTTGGTGTAGTAAGGAAGAGCCTGCTTGTAGTATTCGTCAATCTGAGCCTGAATCTTTTTGCCTGCAGCTGTACGTGGATCAACTTTGTTCTCGTTGTCGAAGTCAGCAGCCTGCTGCAGAATGCAGAGTCCCAGGTTGTTGTATGCGTCTACCATGTTTTCGTCCTTCTCGATAGCCTTGTTGTACTGAGCAATGGCCTTCTCATATTCCTTGTTCTGCTGTGCAATGTAACCGAGAACATAGTAGTTGTATGCCTTTTCAGGATCAATCTGAACCATCTCGTTGATGAATGATTCGAGCTCAGCCATGTCATTGGTATAATAGTTGAGCAGCTTGCCATAGTAATATTCAACTGTCGGATACTTAACTAGTCCATCCTTGAGGGTCTTGAGCCAGTTGACAGTGTCACCAAGGTTGCCGTAACTTTCGCATACGAATTCTGTAGCTGCTTCACCGTATTCCTCGTCATTCATCGCAAGAAGTGCATATTTCAGTGAATTGTCCCACTGCTCCAGATTGTAGGCTGCAAGTGCCGGGAAATATGCAAAGTTATTCTTGTACTGGTTGTAGGTCTCGTCCTCGTCCATGTCTGCCTTGAGCATATTGCACTGTGCAAGTGTGAAATATTTGTCAAACATCTTGTAGGCCATTGCATAGTCAGAGCGGTTGTTGAAGTAGAAGATACCTCCGTTGATGAAGTTGTTGATATTGCTTATCATGCGGTCCTTCATCTTTTCGCGAACTTCATTTGATACCTTGCCCTTTGAGTTGGGAATCTGCTGCAGAGAGTCTGCTCTCAGAGCATATTCGAACCACTTGTCCAGATAATTGTACATTCCGACTGTATCAGCTTTGCCGGTGAATGACTTTGAGTTCTCTTCTCTGAAGTAGTAATTGTAGATCTCGGCAGCTTCATACCAGGTCTGATCCCAATCCTTTATGAAGTCGTTCTTTATGGCTTCGTCTATAAGTTTCTTGGCACCGCTCTTGTTGGTCACGTCATCACGTTCCATGTCGGTACGGGCTTCCTTGACAAGCTTCTGGGCTTCCTTGATGGCCTTCTTCATCTCCTTGTCGCTCATCTGTGCATATGAGGTCATTGAAAGACCCATAGCGGCGACCAAAACAAAAATTAATTTCTTCATAATGTTGAAAGTAATTATTGGTTATACATTAATAATATATTCCTGATGTTGGGTTGTTAAATCATTCCTGTTCTGAAGACTCACGGTTCTGGATCGGGGACTCTTCCCCACTCTGTTCCTGAGGCTCCTCTTCCGGCTGACTGTCAACCTTGCAGACTGAACCTATCTGGTCATTCCTCTTTCCGAGATTGATCAGACTAACTCCCTGAGTGGCGCGTCCCATGACTCTGACTGTGGATAGGTCAAGACGGAGGGTAATGCCTGATTTGTTGATGATAATCAGATCGTTATCGTCGGTTACTGCCTGAATTGAAACCAGTTTTCCGGTCTTCTCGGTGACGTTCAGGGTCTTGACACCCTTTGCGCGGCGACTGGTCTTGCGATAGTCCTCAATTTCGCTGCGTTTGCCGTAGCCCTGCTCGGAAATGACCATGATGGTTTCCTGTGGCTCCTGATCAACGGCAATTACGCCGACTACGTAGTCCTCGTCTCCGTTTTCGTCAATGCCGTCAAGCTGCATGCTCTGCACACCGGTCGATGTGCGGCCCATTGCACGTACATCCTGCTCGTTGAATCGGATAGCACGGCCGTTACGGTTGGCAATGATTATTTCCTTGTTGCCGTCAGTGAGAAGAACGTTGATAACCTTGTCGCCGTCATTCAGATTGATGGCATTGATGCCATTTGTGCGTGGACGGGAATAATCTTCAAGAACGGTCTTCTTTATTATGCCCTGACGGGTGCAGAACAACAGATAATGGTTCTTGATGAATTCTGCGTCATTAAGATTCTTGATGGCAATGTATGCGGTTATCGCATCGTCCGATTCTATGTTGAGCATATTCTGGATTGCACGCCCCTTTGATGTCTTGCCGCCTTCAGGTATGTCATAAACCTTAAGCCAGAAGCAACGTCCCTTCTGTGTGAAGAACAGAATGTAATTGTGGGTTGTGGCTGTGAAGATGTGCTCGATGAAATCCTCCTCGCGTTTGTCGCTGCCCTTGGACCCTACTCCGCCGCGTCCCTGCAGACGGTATTCGGTCAGAGCTGTTCGCTTGATGTAGCCAAGATGTGACATGGTTATGATCATGGGCTCATCAGCGTAGAAGTCTTCGGGATTGAACTCCTCGCTGGCCATGACGATTTCAGTCTTGCGTTCGTCACCGTATTTGTCGATAATGGCCTGCATTTCGTTCTTGATGACCGCTTTACACTTTTCGGGGTCATCCAGAATGCTCTGCAGTTCTGCAATGCGTGCCATTACCTCGTTGTATTCGTTGTGCAGCTGATCCTGCATGAGACCGGTGAGTTGTCTCAGACGCATATCGACAATTGCCTTGGCCTGGATGTCGTCCAGTTCGAAACGGTCCATGAGGCCCTGGATTGCATCGGCCGGAGTCTTGGCGGTCTTGATTATATGGATGACCTCATCGATGTTATCGCTTGCAATGATCAGTCCTTCAAGGATATGGGCACGTTTCTTGGCCTCATCCAAATCGAATTTGGTGCGTCTTATCACGACTTCATGCCTGTGGTCAATGAAGCACTGGATGATCTGTTTCAGATTGAGGCACTTGGGACGTCCGTTGACAAGGGCGATATTGTTCACACCGAACGATGTCTGAAGCGCTGTCATCTTGAACAGTTTGTTCAGAACCACATTGGCGTTGGCGTCACGCTTTATGTCAATGACTATGCGCATACCCTCACGGTCCGATTCGTCGTTCACGTTGCTGATTCCGTCAATCTTCTTGTCCGTTACCAGCTGGGCGATGAACTTGATGAGCTCGGCTTTGTTGACACCGTATGGTATTTCAGTGACGACAATCTTGTCATGCTGCTGACCGGTCTCGATATCGGCCTTTGCACGCATGATGACACGACCGCGTCCGGTTTCGTAGGCCTCGCGTACGCCGCTCATACCGTAGATATATGCACCAGTGGGGAAATCCGGGCCCTTGATGTACTGCATAAGGTCTGCAACGCTGATTTCAGGATTGTCAACCATTGCAATGCATCCGTTCAGCACCTCAGTGAGGTTGTGCGGAGGCATGTTGGTCGCCATACCTACAGCAATACCTGATGAACCGTTCACCAGAAGATTCGGTATGCATGCCGGAAGAACTGTTGGCTCCTCCTCCTTGTTGTCATAGTTTGGTTCGAAATCAACGGTATTCTTGTTGATGTCCTGCATCATTTCCTCGCCTATCTTGCGCAGACGAACCTCGGTGTAACGCATGGCAGCCGGGCTGTCACCGTCAATTGAACCGAAATTGCCTTGTCCGTCAACGAGCGGATAGCGCATGATCCAGTCCTGCGCAAGGCGGACAAGAGCACCATAGACCGATGAATCTCCATGTGGATGGAAATGACCCAGAACGTCTCCTACAGTACGTGCTGACTTGCGGTATCCCTTGTCTGATGTGTTGCCGTCACGCATCATGCTGTAAAGGATTCTGCGATGGACCGGTTTCAGTCCGTCACGAGCGTCCGGCAGGGCTCTTGCCACAATCACTGACATTGAATAGTCAATGTATGAGGACTTCATCTCTTCCTCAATATTCACCCTGATAATTCTGTCCTGCTGTTCCAATTTCTTATCTTTTTATTGGTTTTACCCCTCCTTTCGGGGAATTCTGTAAAAACATTCAAAAATACTCCAAAAATAGCACACAGCCAAATGTGAGGTGTATATTTTAATTAGGTGTTGATAAGTTTCAGGCAAAATAATCGTGTCAGGAAAATGCTGGCATGCCATTTGCAGTATCTTTGCGTTATGGATAAGAGAATTTCTGAAAAACTGAATTCAGTCCTGCTGTTGAGCCGTGAGGAGGCCGAACGTCTGGCACACCCCGAAGTGCAGCCTCATGACCTTGTGCTTGGCATGCTGCGTGACGGAAACAACAGTGCCCTTCACACGTTTATTGAGAATGGAGTCGGTATTGCCGAACTGAAAGCCCGGCTGGAATCAATCCCGACAGCATTTGAAGGAAACTGTTCCAGGGTTCCGATTGAAAAGATTGTCATGTCGGCAACAGTAACCCGACTTCTCAAGATAAGTCTGCTCGAAGCGCGTCTTGAAAAGGCCGATGAGGCTTGCGTTCGTCATCTCCTGTTGGCTATTGCCCGCGACAGTTCCAGTGAGGCATGGCAGATTCTGTCGGATTATGGATTGGATTACCAGACCATCAAGGGCGTCAGAAAGTCCGATGACCTTACAATGGGCATGGAGACTGGCAATGATGATATGGATGATGACGATGACGACGGTTACGCTCCCGGTCCGAATGGTTCATCTCTGCCGGGCGGTCAGCCCAGACAGCAGACGGCCAGACCCGCAGGTCAGACTAAATCGGGAACAAGCACTCCTGTTCTGGACAGTTTCAGTACGGATATCACTCGTGCAGCCCGGGATGGCAAGTTGGATCCTGTGGTAGGACGTGAAAAGGAAATGGAGCGTCTTGCACAGATCCTTACCCGCCGCAAGAAGAACAATCCTATACTCATAGGTGAACCCGGTGTCGGCAAGTCGTCAATCGTGGAAGGGCTGGCGCAGCGTATCGTTGACCGTAAAGTGTCGCCCATGCTAATAGGAAAACGTGTGCTTTCCCTTGACATGCCATCGGTTGTGGCAGGAACAAAGTACCGCGGACAATTTGAGGAAAGAATTCGTTCCATTATTCAGGAACTTAAGAAGAATCCTGACATAATACTGTTTATCGATGAGATTCATACGATAGTCGGTGCCGGTTCGGCTCCAGGATCGATGGATGCGGCCAACATGCTGAAACCTGCTCTTTCACGTGGTGATCTGCAGTGTATCGGAGCCACTACAGTTGACGAATACCGCAAGACAATTGAAAAGGACGGTGCTCTGGAACGCCGTTTCCAGAAAATCATAGTGGAGCCCCCTACTCCACAGGAAACGCTTGAGATCCTCAAGAACCTGCGTTCACGTTATGAAGAGCATCATACCGTTACCTATACAGATCATGCTCTGGAGGCTTGCGTTTCTCTTTCTGAACGCTACATTACAGACCGGGCACAGCCGGATAAGGCCATAGATGTTATGGACGAAGCCGGTTCCCGTACACATCTGGGCGGGGTTGTCATGCCGGTCGAGATTGAGGAGAAACAGCAGGAAACTGATCGTGCCAGGGATGAGAAGAACCATGCCGTTGCCTGTCAGGACTTTGAGACTGCAGCCCGTCTTCGTGACCGCGAGAAGGAGCTTGAAAAGGAACTTGAGAACATGAAAGCCAACTGGGCAGAGTCGCTCAAGTCCGAGCGCCAGACTGTTGACCAGAACAATATAGAAACGGTGGTATCCATGATGACCGGCATCCCGGTCCAGAAGATTGCTGCCGGCGAAAGTGTCAGACTCAAGGAACTGGCTCCATCGCTCAAGCGTAGGGTCATTGCTCAGGAAGAGGCCATTGATACTCTTGCCCGCGCAATACGCCGCAGTCGTACGGGACTGAAAAATCCCAACAAACCAATAGGCTCATTCCTGTTCCTTGGTCCGACAGGTGTCGGTAAGACCCTGCTTGCAAAGGAACTTGCTCTGCTCATGTTCGGTCAGTCCGATGCCATAATCCGCGTTGACATGAGCGAGTATATGGAGAAGTTTGCCGTTTCCCGTCTGACAGGAGCGCCTCCGGGATATGTGGGATATGAAGAAGGCGGACAGCTTACTGAAAAAGTGCGCCGCAAGCCCTACTCCATTGTACTTTTCGATGAGATTGAGAAGGCGCATCAGGATGTCTTCAACATTCTGCTTCAGGTCATGGATGAAGGACGTCTCACAGACAGTGACGGACGCACAGTCGATTTCCGTAACACCATAATAATAATGACTTCCAATCTGGGTTCTCGCCAGATTCAGGAATATGGCAGCGGAATAGGATTCAGTACAAACGATACGAATATCGAGACCGCCCGTCAGGAGATAATCAGAAAGGCCTTGAACAGATCTTTCGCTCCTGAATTCATTAACCGTATTGACGAGATAATCACTTTCCGTCAGCTTGACCGCGAGTCCATCGGAAAGATTGTCGATACCGAACTCATGCAGTTGGAAGAACGTATCTCCGCAATGGGCTATGTGCTTGAAGTGACTTCGCAGGCCAGATCTTTCCTTTCAGAAAAGGGTTACAGCCGCGAATTCGGAGCACGTCCCCTGAAACGCGCCATACAGACGTATGTCGAAGACCGTCTGTCCGAACTCCTGCTTGACGGTGACTGTCCTCAGGGCTCTATTCTGACTGTTGATGTTTCAGCCAACGGGACAGACCTTACGGCAAGAGCCGGAAATGCATCGGATTAAGATTGATAATGTCTGGTGACAAACAGTCAGCCGTTGTCACCATGAAAGTCAAAATGTCAGTATAACTTTAAATATAATAATATGCAGAACGGAAAAATTGGAGTAACTACCGAAAACATCTTTCCTGTAATCAAGCAGTTCCTTTACAGTGATCGTGAAATATTCCTTCGCGAGATCGTTTCAAATGCTGTCGATGCCACACAGAAGCTCAAGACCCTTTCTTCAAAAGGCGAATTCAAGGGCGAACTGGGCGACCTGACAGTACATGTCACAGTGGGAAAGGACACCATTACCGTCAGTGACCGTGGACTCGGAATGACTGCTTCTGAAATTGACAAGTATATAAACCAGATAGCATTCTCAGGTGCCAATGACTTTCTTGAAAAGTACAAGAATGAGGCAAGTGCCATTATTGGTCATTTCGGACTTGGATTCTATTCCGCCTTCATGGTTTCAAAGAAGGTAGAAATCATTACCAGATCATACCAGGAGGGTGCCCAGGCCGTGAAATGGAGCTGTGACGGCTCACCTGAATTCCAACTGTCCGATGCCGATAAGTCAGACCGTGGAACCGATATAGTCCTCCATATTGACGATGACAGCAAGGAATACCTGCAGGAGACTGCAATTCAGGGACTCCTCAAGAAATACTGCCGTTTCCTGCCAGTACCCATCGCATGCGGCAAGAAGAAGGAATGGAAGGACGGAAAGGAAGTTGAAACAGACCAGGATAACGTAATCAATAATGTGGAGCCGCTTTGGACCAGGACTCCAAGCGAACTCAAGGATGAGGATTACAAGTCATTCTACCGTGAGCTGTATCCAATGCAGGACGAACCTATGTTCTGGATTCACCTGAACGTCGATTTCCCGTTCCACCTGACCGGTATACTCTACTTCCCGAAAATCAAGAGCAATCTGGACTTACAGAAGAACCGTATCCACCTG
>JAZUEH010000100.1:0-3844 GCA_045640065.1 Bacteroidaceae bacterium | reverse complement strand
AGTTTCATATCTTATAGGCAATGAATCAAATATGATGCAAACATAATGAATGTATCCAAATAACAATCAAATTCTTGTATTACATTTGTATCCGGGTAAATAACCGATACGGAAAATGAAAAGACTGTCTGCATTTCTGCTTTGCCTTGCCATAGTACTGCCGATATCGGCGGGAAAACGGAATGATTTCGAACTGAAGCGCGGTATCAACATGAGCCATTGGCTGTCACAGGGCTATGCCCGGGGCAGGATGCGCGAACAGCGTGTGACTGAGGCCGATTTCCGAATGCTCAAGGAATTCGGGTTTGACCATGTGCGCATTCCCATTGATGAGGAACAGTTCTGGGACAACAACGGAAACCAGTTGCCTGAGGCATGGTCTCTTCTTACGCGTTCGCTTGACCTTTGCGGCAAATACGGACTGCGCGCCATCGTTGATCTGCATATAATCCGTTCCCACAATTTCAACGCTGTGAATGAGGGTCGCAAAAACACCCTGTTTGAGGATCCGGCAGCCCAGCAGCGGCTCATTGACATGTGGTTCGAGTTGTCTGACTCGCTGAAGCGTTTCCCGAACGATATGGTAGCCTACGAGTTCATGAATGAGCCTGTGGCCGATGATCCTGAGCAGTGGAATGCTCTGATTGCCAAGGTTCATAAGGCCTTACGCAGCAGGGAACCGCAGCGTACTCTGGTCATTGGCTCCAATATGTGGCAGAGCTACGATACCTTCAAGGACCTGAAGATTCCACGCCATGACAGGAACATAATCCTGAGTTTCCACTATTATCTGCCCATGTTGCTTACTCATTATCGGGCTTCATGGAACGAGTATAAGGATTATGCAGGGCCTCTGCACTATCCGGGTGAGATGGTACATCCCGATGAATTCGAGCGTCTTACGGAAAAGGAGAAGGCTGTCGTGAAGGACTATGTGGGTGTCGAGTGGAACCGGGACCGTCTGAAGGCCGATATGGCCGATGCGATCAAGGTTGCCCGCAAGCACCATCTCCAGCTTTTCTGTGGAGAGTGGGGCGTTTATGAGACTGCTCCAAAAGAGGAGAAGTACAGATGGATAAGCGATATGATACAGGTCTTTGACGAACATGACATTGCCTGGACCATGTGGAACTATGATTCCGGTTTCGGGTTCATGAACAGCAGGACCCACCAGGTGGCCGATGAGCGTCTGCTTGAGATACTGACTTCTGGAAAAGGTCTATAACATTATATTAACCAAATACACCAATTATTATGAGGACAGGAAATTTCGTAAAGTTAGCAGGCCTGTGTCTGGGTCTGGCTTCGATTCTGGTCTCCACTGCCGATGCTGATGCAGCTGGCAGAAAGACATTCTGCAACCCGCTTGATGTGGTTGTTGGAAACGAGCGTGCCGTTCGCGGTGGTGAACCTGTTGTCCTGATTTTCCAGGATGACTATTATCTTTTCGTGTCGCACCGCAAGGGCTACTGGTATTCGCCCGATTTCCAGGACTGGACCTATGTGGATGCCCCCAACTATCCCGGCGGGGTGGTTTCGGTAGTGGAGATGGACGGGCAGCTGATAGGTTGCTCAATGAACAACAAGAACGTCTATCGCTGTCTTGACGCAAAGGCCGGAACATGGGAGAAGTGCGGAGAACTGTCAAGCGACCGTTACGGTGATGCCAACATGTTCGTAGATGACGACGGCCGTCTGTACATGTATTTCGGCTGGTCACAGATAATGCCGTTCCAGGTCGTTGAGCTGGACAAGACCACATTCAAGGAGAAGGGCGAACCTAAGCAGCTGTTCTGGAGCGACATCAAGAACCACGGTTTCGAGGTGCGCAAGCCAGAAGACGTGATTTATTCCATCTTCAACGGCCGCCGCGAATACGGCCCCGAGGAATTGCCATGGATTGAAGGACCTTACATGATCAAGCATAACGGCAAGTACTATCTGCAGTACGCTGCCATCGGCCTTGAGTTCATTTCCTATTCACATGGCGTATACGTATCTGACAGTCCGATGGGCCCGTTCACTTACAGCGAACATAACCCTCTGACGTTCAAGACATCGGGCTTCCAGGTCGGCGCAGGTCACGGCAGCACATTCCATGACAAGAAGGGCAACCTGTGGACCATCTGCATGATTCCTGCCCAGTACGGTGAAGGCGGCCGCGGTTCCGAGCTTGCCATTTTCCCGACTGCTGTCGACAAGCAGGGTGTCATGTATTCGAACACCGCTCTGGGTGACTATCCGCAGTATTATCCTGCTGACAGAAAGGTTGGAGGCGTTGACAACTATGTGGATTGGAAACTGCTTTCAGTCGGTAAGAAGACAATCGTGTCATCGACCTTTGAGAACTATGCTCCTTCGCAGGCTCTGGACGAGGACTTCACTACATGCTGGGTAGCCGAAACAGGCGATCCTGGCGAATATTTCACTGTTGACCTTGGCGCACAGGCATCAATCAACGCCATCCAGCTCAACTGGGACCACATTGGCGCAGCACGTGCCGGCGGTATGGGCATGGGCGGTTTCGGAGGCGCACGTCCGGCAGCCGGAGCAGCACCTGCCAAGACCAAGTACCAGTGTTACGAGGTTTTCGTTTCAGACGACAATTCGAACTGGACAAGGATTATCAGCAAACCTGAGAACTACTATGAGATGAAACATGACTACAACGAGCTTCAGACCCCGGTCAATGCCCGCTATGTGAAGGTCGTGAATGTCTCGACATATGACGGTGCAAAGTTCTCCATCAAGGACCTGCGCATTTTCGGCACAACTCCAAAGATGTGGACCAGACCGGTCAAGAAATTCATGGCTCTCCGTAACCCTGAAGACCGCCGTGAAGCCAATGTGGTATGGGAACCTGTTCCTGGAGCCGACGGTTACATTGTCCGTTACGGTATTGAGAAGAACAAGCTGTACAACAGCTATATAGTCTATGACAAGACTTCTCTCTACATGCACAGCATGAACACCGCTCCTGAATACTATTTTGAAGTTGAGGCATTTGACAGCGGTCTGGATTACTATCGCGAGAATCCGCTGGCAACCATAGGCATGGGTGCTGAAATCCAGTTGGCAAAGGGCTCCGGCAGCTTTGCATACCGCGGCTCATCGACAACCGTATATCACATGCTCAAGGAGGGTCAGACCGAATACCGCTTTGAGAATCTTGATCCGGGCAGCTACGTGCTGAACCATTCATATGGTCCGGTTCTCTGGTCAGGCCAGCTCACGGAAAAGGAACTCATTTCAAACGAAGCCAATCCGAAGCCCACCGTTGAGGCATTCCTGACGAAGATGGGTGCAGGTACAAAGTCAACAGGCTCGCTTGAGATGAAGGTCATCCCCGGTCCCAAGGGCGGCACAATGATAGTGACCTGGAAATAAATGACGATTTCCGCATAACGGATACAGCCATTTGAATTGAAAGCCCCCGTCAGTTTTTTCTGATGGGGGCTTGTCATTATCAGGACCTGATTGAAATTCAGTGGGGATTGCTGATATCGGATATCATTTTTGAATACAGGTTTTGCAAGACGGAAGGGTGATGTGCGGACTGCCGCTCCATGGCCTGCTCCTGCGGACACAAACAATCAAGTGCAGTTACGGGTTACGGTTACGCCTGTTTGTCTCACCGAGACCGGTCAATATTTAGAAAACACTTTACATTTTAAGCCGTATTCCAGGCATTGCTCTAGACCGGTTTTGGTCTTAACTTATGACCGGCCTTGGTCTTAACTTATGACCGACCTCGGTCTTAACTTATGACCGAACTTGGTCTTAACTTAACACCGGACCCGGTCTTAAGTTAAGGCAAAAAACGGCCCTATAAGGGTTTCTGAGC
>JAZUEH010000099.1:0-4545 GCA_045640065.1 Bacteroidaceae bacterium | reverse complement strand
TCTCTTTCAGAAAACGGACGCAGCGCAAGCTTTGAGACATCGGGAACCATGCCCAAAGGGACTCTGACCGCATACTTTCCGTATTGTCCAGATGCCGTTCAGAAAGATGGAGCCCTTGTCCTAAATTTTCCGTCCACACAGGAATACGACGTCAAGTCAGGCGTAGTTCAGCCTGACCCCAAGGCCAACTTCATGATTGCAAGCGGATCCCGCGGAACGGGACTCTTCTTCCAGCCGGTGATGGCCGCATTGAAAATCGGAAAGGTGTTTGACAAGGACGTTGAAATAGACAGAGTCGAATTCCGGGACCTTGACGGCAAGGCTGTATGCGGCCCCTTCACTGCAAGTTTCCAGAACGGCACGCCGGCAACGCAATTCTCCGGGAATGGCAATGTCATCACGCTGGATTGCGGCAAATTCGTGAAGGCCGCGAAGGATGAGGCAAAAATCTTTTATTTCCTTGTACCAGCCCGTTCCTATCCGAAAGGTTTCGAACTCTGCTTCGTGACATCCGATGGCGGGCGCATCACACAGACTGTTGGCGCCTCCATGGGAAAGAGTCTTCAGTGCGGCTCGGTCTATCCGATAGGAGACATCACCAATTACGGGGATATGGAAGGCATTTCATCGGAGACGTATCCGGAAGCCATATTGCTGGATCAGGGCAAGCTTGACAAGGTCAAGCTCTTGAGCAAGAACTATACGGAACTCTACGACAGCGAAAAAAAACATTTGTATGACGCCAAAGGCAGGCCATTGCATTCCTATAATCTCGAACTGATGGTTCACAAGGACCTCAAACCGGTCGAGAACGGATGGCTGGTCTTCAACGAACAATCCGAGGAACTCCCGCAGGGTGGCGTATTCCGTATCATCTCGTGTGTAAAAGCAAACGATGATTTCTATCATGTCAATGCAGTCCCTGAGACCAATCCTTTCGCGCCGTTCAAGGACCTTCAGATCGGAAAGCAGGATGAGGAAGTCCCGGTCAACCTGAACGGTTTCATCAGCGAGGTGGTGGATGAGTACGGCAACCCGATAGATTTCAGATTCAACGAGGAGGGCCAGATGGTCTTTGGAGATGATGCGGTCAGCCAGATGATGGGAGGACCGACAAGAGCACTGGTGAACAAATGGCCTTCCAATTTCTCTCTGCCAAACTTATCGATTAACGTAAAGGGAGATAATGCCGAGGCATCCTTTTCACCGCAGATGACGACCAGCATTCAGACGGCAATCGGCGCCTTTGACAGCGAATTGCAATATTGCGTCCTGAAGATAACCCCAACGCTGTCAATGGATGCGAAATTCACTCTCAAGGCCGCACTGTCCGTCGGAGAAAGCAAATATCTCTTTGGTATCAAGACTACGGGTATCCCTATCGGAGGAGTCATTGTATTCTTTGACATTGAAGTATATGCCACTGTCGAATTGGGCGGTCAGCTGACCTTCTCCACCCAGATTTCATGTTCACAGGATCTCGGCACCTATTCCATCTCCTACAACAAAGGCGACGGATTCATTACCAAGCAGCTGAAAGAACCTACGTTAGCCGGTTTCAATATGCCTGACCCACAGATTTCAGGTTCCGGTGAAATTTACGCAAAGGGCGGTCTTCAGCTCGTGACGTCAATGAATGTCTACGGACTGCTCAGCATAGGATTGTCAACCGATTTTCTAATGAAAGCAGGCATCTCGCAGGATGCCGATGACGGCATCAATGAAAAAGGCACTGTGTTCGCCGTTGGACCGGAATTGGAAATCACTCCTCGAATCGCCATCGGCTGTCTGGGTATCAAGTGGGCTCACAACTTTGAAGAATTGACAATGTCATTCAACATGGACCACTGGTACGAAACGTATCTCATCCCTAAGGGGACCTGCTCATCGGCCCCCGTTTACACTCAGAGCAGTGCGTATTATCAATTCACCGAATTTGATCCGCCGCTTCTGGCACAAGTGAGGACGGGCGTTTCCTCACTTACTTACAATATCGACCTTGAAGGAAAATGCGCACAGGACTTCACTGTGGGAATTGCAACATATGAGATTCCTGTATTCGAATTATATCCAATGTCCTCAGCTGCCATAGCCGAATACCGGACGTGGACCGCTTCCGGATACCCGATTCCTCAGTCAAGCACATATATCCTGGTTGACTACAACTTACTGAAACGTATTTCCTTTACAGAAATATGCGAGTACAAGGCCGGAACGGAGAGCCTGCAGAAGAACGGTGAGATTGATCCTCCAATCTCATTCAAATCCCACACCTACTATTATCAGCTGATAGCATTAAGGGATAAAAACGGCAGTATCGTACACGTATTCGGAATGAACCGGCTTCTTTCTCCATTCGACCTTGGGAGGCTGACCTATTTCTGCTGGCCGAATGACAGAAATGGCAACGATTACGAAGAGTTCGAATCAGCCATCAATCAGCATTAACGGACTTAGCATCATTAGTAATGACAAGAAATTTTGTCAGAGCAGCAACCACCATAGCCGCAATCCTGTTGGCGGCATGTGGCGGCAAGGGCAAGAAGAGCGTGTCCGAGGATGGCGTGCCGGTAATTTACAAGGAGGATATCCAGATGATGCCCGCGGACTCAGTCATAGACCTGTCGCGCTATACGGAAAGTTGGGATACCGTATTTCTGGAGGCTACTGACCAGTCCCTTGTCGGTAACATTGACAAGGTGTTCTGCTATGACGGTCTGTTGTTTACAGGAAGCCGGTACTCTTCTGATGACTACGTCATAATGGTGTTTGACTACAGCGGCCACTATCTGAACAGGATAGGCTATAAGGGGCGTGCAAGGCAGGAGTATTTGGGTGTAGGATGCTGGACAGTTGACTCTGTACGCAAGGAAGTGCTGATTTACGATTACACCTCGCACAGGGTTTTGTATTACGATTACGCTGGCAAATATCTGAGAGATATGAGGATGCCCGAAGAGCTGCCTATCTGTAGTTTTGTATCAATCAATGCTTTGCAGGATAATTCAGTGCTTTTACACTGTCTTATGTCATTAGGTAATGAGATTAATTATGGAAACAATCTTATTGCCATACATCCTGACGGCACATACCGGATGCTGCTTCCTGAGAGTGATGTGACAGGAATCAGTGCAACGGAGCCTAATATACATAACGAGTTCACCAACGGAGAGCTTTGGACAACACCTGTATTCTCAAACAGAGTCTATCGGATTACAGACAACCTCAATGTGGATTGTATGCTGGAGGCTGGCTATGTGAAGATGCCTCATAACATTTCACCTGATGGAGATGCCGAATATAATTGTCTGGAGGCATCTTTCAATACAAAAGATTTTCTATTCCATATATATTTCAATTTAGATTACCGGACATTCCATCCATTATTTATGATTGAAAAATCAACATTGAAATGTTACAATCCAGATGTGAGATATGGAAAGTCTACATTTGGCTTATACCTAAGTTTTGCAAAAGCAAAAGGTTGCAGCAATGAAGTAATGGTATTCAGCCTCACCCCTGAGATAGCCGGCAGCTACATAGAAGACCCCGATTATGAATTTGAGAACATGCCCCCACAGGAGCAGGCCTTCTGCCGGAAAGTGAGCGGTCTGGAGAACCCAGTACTTCTGCTTTACCACATCAACAAGGAGCATTTCCTGCCGTTTGGCAGCACTGCCGAAAAACACCGGTAACCCCCCATTTAGCTAAGACAACGAAGACCGGAAACCGATGAAGTTCCGGGCTTATTTCAGCCCTCTATTACTCGCCGAGCCATTGAATTGGTTTGAAATCTGAAAGGACTGAAAGTGCGTCAGAACGGGCTTCATTCTGCACTCGGTTTGCCCGATATCTCCACGCTGGAGTCACCTTTCTGCAGTTTGATGTTCCGGTCGGACTTGATGGCCTTCAGTACTGCGGCCTGGGTAGAAAGCGAGTCTTGCCCTCCAGAAGCTGCTCGCGCATGCAGTCCACGGCCAGGTCGAGATTCTTCCGGGCGGGAGCCTGACCGTTTGCCTGAGCGGCCTTGACGCGGCTCTTGGCCTGGTTGATTTCAAAGAGATTGGCGTTCACTGAACGCATGACAATGGAATAATTGATCATAGCAGTTGAAATGGATTTAATACACTGCTTCGTTCTTCGGATGAGCTGCCAAACGGCATTCATCTGAATCACGCCACAAAGATACACCCGCAATAAGCCGAAGTCAACAGTTGTCCCGGATTCCGTGTGCAATCTTTCAGCTCTTTCAGTTTTCAGTCACTCAGAGAACCATACCATATATACGGGGTCAGAATTTTAAATATTAATATTTATATATATAAATATT
This sequence comes from Bacteroidaceae bacterium, assembly GCA_045640065.1. Taxonomy (GTDB): domain Bacteria; phylum Bacteroidota; class Bacteroidia; order Bacteroidales; family Bacteroidaceae; genus Colenecus. Next base: position 215 of record JAZUEH010000099.1, on the reverse strand, counting down.
AATATTTAACTCTATAAATAGCCCCCCTATGGTATCGTGCCCCTGACATCTGACAACTGAAAACTGAAAGGATTTGTCTTTTCCTGAATTTGGTTGACTCGAATTATTGTTAACGAATGTTTACGTACTGAATTCGTTGACTCATCCAACTGGAAAAGTTGACGCTTTTTCTGAATAGCTTGACTCTTTTCCTGCAAAAGTAGACTTTGAACTGA
>JAZUEH010000098.1:0-4519 GCA_045640065.1 Bacteroidaceae bacterium | reverse complement strand
AAATTATTGTATCTTTGCATCCGTTTTCGGTGTTTGTGACTGAAAACAGAGATATCGAATAAACACTTGAAGGAAATGAGAAGAACAATTTCAATGACTTGTATGGCAGTTTTGCTGCCAATGGTCGCGTTCGCGGCCGGTGATTGGAAGGGAAAAGTGATGGATGAAAAAGGTGTGCCGGTCCCGTTTGCAAACGTGGTGGTAATTTCCAAGGCGGATTCCACAGTGGTATCCGGAGCGACAACAGCCGAGGACGGCTCGTTCAATATAGTGACAGACGGAAAGAATCAACTGCTGATGGTGTCGATGATAGGATACAAGACTCTATATTTAGAACCTTCCGACAATGCCACAATCACTCTGATGCCCGATACGCAGTATCTTGAAGGAGCTGTCGTATCCGCAGTAATCCCCAAGACCACACTTACCGGCGATGGTTTGCAGACCTCTGTCCGCGGCACTGTCCTGGAGACGGTCGGTACCGCCAATGATGTTCTCGCCAGGACACCCGGAATGATAAAGAGTCAGGATGGTCTGCAGGTCGTAGGTAAGGGTTCGCCTCTTGTGTATATCAACGGCAGAAAAGTAACTGACCAGACCGAACTTGACCGTCTGCAGAGTAACGAAATCCAGAGCATAGAGGTAATTACTAACCCGGGAGCCCAGTATAGTGCAAGCGTTCGCAGCGTAGTTCGCATACGGACCATAAAGCATCAGGGTGACGGATTCGGATTCAATGCCGGCCTGACGGATGCCCAATCCCTTCGCAGCGGTTACAACGATCCGTCAGGATACCTGAATGCAAACTACCGCCATAACGGTCTCGACATCTTCGCTGGCGTGAATGCTCTGAAATACACCTCCCGTCAGGAGAGTGATATGCTCCAGCAGACTTTCGGCAACCCTGAATTCAAGCAGGAGGGAACCTTGGATTTCGTGCAGAAAATGACCAACGCAGGGGCGAACGGAGGATTGAACTGGCAGATTTCTGAAAATCACTCCCTTGGCTTCAGAGTAGAGGCGGAAATGAATCCCAAGGTGGATGTCCATCAGCTGATTGACGAAGACATCTTCGAGAACGGCAGCTTAATAGACCATCTTATTGCCGAGGGCAATCATCACAATGACAATATGCCTTACGGAATATCGGCCAACGCCTACTATAACGGGCAGGCTGGTAAACTGGGGATAGATTTCAATGCGGATTACTACGGGATGAAGACATCGCAGGATGCTCACACCGTTGAACAGAGCACAATGGGACAGGACGATGACGTCAACTACCTTTCCCACAGTGGCAACCGTATGTATGCGGCAAAGCTCGTGCTCTCCTATCCCATCTGGAAAGGAATGCTCCAGGCCGGTACGGAAGACGTTTTCTCCCGCAAGGATGACGATTACACCATCAACAGCGCAATGGTTCCATCGTCGGCATCTAAGGTCAGCGAGGATAATATCGCTCTATTCGCCTCCTACGGGTTCTATGTCCAGAAAGTCGGGCAGTTCAGTGCCGGAGTACGCTATGAACACGTGAATTATGTTTACGAGGATCTCAAGGGCTCTGATGACCTGAACAGAAAATATGACAATGTATTCCCGACACTATCATACGCCAATGCATTCGGACCGGTACAGATGCAGTTGAGCTACAGCGCCAAAACCCACAGACCGAATTTCGAATCGCTCAGCAGTGCCGTACGTTATCACAGCCGATACATGTACCAGAGCGGTAACGCAAAACTCCAACCGCAGACCAATCACGACCTTGGCTTGAACGTCAATTGGAAATGGCTCACTATGGTGGCTCAGTACTCCCGCATAAACGACGCGGTCTCACAATGGTCGGAACTGTACAATGACAAAGGCGTGGTATTGGTTCACCCGATAAATCTGGACAGACCGGTAAGGACTCTTGCCTGGTTCGTGAATGCCGCACCTACTGTCGGTATCTGGACAATGAATTATACAGCCGGAGTACAACAGCAATGGCTCACGCTCAGTATGCCGGATCCTCGTGAGATTACCAGCCGTCGCGAAGTCTCCTTCAGCGACAAACCGATGTTCATAGCGCAGCTTTTCAATACTTTCAGGTTCAAGAATGACTGGCAGATAGAGTTGGGCGGGGAATTCCACAGCAAGGCTTATTCCCAGAACGCAATGCTTACAAACAACTATCTTGACATCTCCGCCGCCGTTCAGAAGTCCTTCTTTGACAAGGCCCTCATCCTCCGGCTGGAAGGGTCTGACCTTGCAGGACTTGGCAGATACGATATTATGACAGATTGCGGAAGCCATATCATCGCTCAGACCAACCGGATGGACACCCAAAGGATAAAGTTCTCCATCAGGTACAACTTCAACACAGCCCAGAGTAAGTACAAGGGCACAGGTGCCGGAACTGACGTGAAGAGCAGGATGAAATGAATGCAAGAGAATACTACCTTGACAATCTGAAGGTGTTTCTGACCGTCCTGGTCATTTTCCACCACGCCGGGCAGGCATACGGGAATGGTGGAGGTTGGGCATACCAACCTTCGAATCCAGATGAATTCCTTCCTTGGATATGGCATTTCTTTGCGGTGAATGCCGGATTCTTTATGGGGCTGTTCTTTCTTATATCAGGATATTTCGTTCCCGCCACCTATGACAGACAGGGAAGCAAGGTCTTTGTCAAAAAGAAGCTTATGCGGCTGGGTATCCCTCTATTGTTCATTGGGGTGATCACATCCGCCATTACAGGGACCCTTGAGGTCGCACATATGTGGTTTGTAGAGTGCCTGCTGGTATTCTGCCTCATATATGCACTGATCAGGAAATCCTGCAAGCCGATTTCTGAAGACTGCTCGTCAAAACCGACCATTCCGGGACTGCTGATTCTCGGACTTGTCATCGGTATCGGCAGTTATTTCATACGCAAGGTCAGTCCTCAGGACAACTGGATTATGGCCCCACTCAAAATAGAGCCCGCACACTATCTGCAGTATGTCGTGCTGTTCGTTGTCGGCATACTTGCCGGACGGTTCAGGTGGTTCGAAAAAATGAGTAATGTTACAGGTGCTGTCTCACTCCTTGTCGGGGCGGCTCTTGCCGTAGGGATGTATATCATTGGCGATAACGAATGGAGCGGTTTCGTATGGAAATGGTACGGCATCTATGAATCGCTGATGTGCGTGTTCCTCTGCTTCGGCCTGATATGGTTGTTCCGCCAGGCATTTTCGCGGACGTCTCCTTTTATGAAATGGTGTGCGGCACAATCCTACGGGGCATACGTCTTCCACCTGCTCCTGATGCTTGGAATCCAGTTCGCAACCGACACTATTTGGATGGGAGCCTTCGGCAAGTTTATCTTCATCGGCATATCCACGACGCTTGGCTCCTATCTGCTCACCTGGCTCGTGCAGATGATTCCGGGGATGAAATCAATATTATGAAACTGATAGATAAATATTTGCCCTCCGATTACAGTGACAGCGTTTCCAAGAGGATAAAGCCGACGGAGTCGATTACGCCTGACGGCATCTTCGAAGCGATGTTCTGCAATTTCCCTAAGCCAGTGGAGTGGTTGATGAAACTGCGGAATGCACAGTGAGGGCGGAGGTTGTCAGGCATCAGACAATAATGAAAGTCAACTGTCTGGTCAGCGGTTTCGTTGTGACTCAGTGTGACAGGTGTCTCGAGGATTTGGTGTTGAAGGTGGATTTCGAAAGGGAGATGACGGTCGGTTTCGGTGCCGTGGAGGTTGAGGGAACCGGTGCGGAGGAGGATGTGGTTCTGATTGACCCGACTCAAAGCGAGTTGAACATGAACCAGTTCATTTACGATTATATCTGTCTCAGCCTGCCGATTGAAATCCAAGATACCGGGGCGCGATTCCTCGGTATTTTTGTGAGCCCTTGTAGTTCAACGGATAGAATGGAGGTTTCCTAAACCTTAGATGGCAGTTCGATTCTGCCCAGGGGTACTTATTTTGCAGGGCTCTGCCCTGAGACCCGCGGCTCCTTGCTCCAGTATGTTGCTGTCGCAACATACCCGCACCGCCGGACGTCTGATGACGTCTTTTTACCGCTAGCGCCCGACGGCGCTTTTTTTGTGACGTACAGGCAACTGCGCAGTCTCCGCCAGACCCCTGATGCGGTCATCGTAAACCACGCCTGCGTTTTGATGAACTGAATTCATTTTTCAGACGGATGAATCCGCACGTCCATACGCAGACTGGAATGACTTGCGTCCGGACAGCGTCCATTCTCGCCATCTGCGTCATTTGCTGCGCAAATAACTTGCTGTCTGCGGCTGAGTCTGTCCTTTGACGCAATGTCATTCCAGTCTGCAATTGTCATCTGTCCATACGGGTGAATCCGATTTCATTAGGGGCGTTAAGCAAATATCTTCATCCTCAAAGCACAGCATTGAACACCCAGCCGCTCAAGATGATGAAGATCGTCACTGTGCCGAAGAAGATGCCGATGAGTTTCCATGTCATCACTTTCTTGAGGAGCGTTGCTTCCGGCAATGACAGTCC
>JAZUEH010000097.1:0-14642 GCA_045640065.1 Bacteroidaceae bacterium | reverse complement strand
TCATGCCGGAAATGTCCTTGATTTCCTTGGCCTTGATCCACTTGCCCTCTTCCGGTATTGGAGCGGGTCCGTGCTTCGGTCCTTTCTGGACGATGCACATGTTTTCTACTTCTTTTGAGTAAATCATAAGTGAAATATTGTATAAAAAACCGATTTTTCAGTTCCAGTCGGCAAAGTTACTGTTTTTCCCCGCTTTTTTCACTTATCTTTGTCACAAAATAAGTCACTAAAAATAACAGGAATATGAAAACTTCCAGAATACTTGCCGCTGTGGTGACGGTCATTGCATCGGCTTTCACATTGATATCATGCGAGCCGGTGGAACAGTCAACCATGTACGAGCAGTTCTACCGTGTGGGAACGGTCCGTCTGAACGGCAACGTGGCATCGATCGATTTCGACTATAGCGGTGAGGCCTATATCATTGACAATTTCAAGAGTGAGGCCGATATGGTCAGATTCGGCGTTCAGGCCGGAGACCGCGTGTTCCTGGCGCTTGACTTCAATGCCGTGGGAAGCATGCAGAACGCGACAATCACTCTGGCAAAGCTGTCAAAGGTCGAGACGCTCAGGTTTGAGACCACGACCCCCAGCGACACTCTGAATTACTACTACCAGTTCACCAAGTTCGCCCTGTACAACACGGAGTATCCGGCCATCTGGACCAGCGGGCATATTGTCAATCTGGCTCCCACTTACTTTGTTCCGGAAAAGCACGAGCCTGTGAAGTTTTTCCTGAACCCCATTGCGTTTGAGCACGATACTCTGTTCACCAGACTGTACTCCTACATTCCGGACTGCGATGTCAGTCTGAATCCTGCCTACACCCAGTCACTTCTGTGTTACGACATGTCGTCTCTGCGTGACCGCAGCAGCGATCCGGCCAATCAGGAGCTCAGGGACACCATTCTGGCACGAATGGACCGTATGGAGAACGACCATTTCACGTTCACCGTAATGACTCCGGATACTCTCCGGGCAAAGAACTCCAAGAATACGGAGTCTGATTATCTGCAGCCCATTGCCAACCTTCCCAAGTCCATCCAGGTCAGATACGACTTCTAAGTTTCAATATCATGGCAACAAAAGCGGGCGGCAGCAAGAACGTCAACATAAAGAACAAGAAGGCCGGTTTCGACTACGAGCTCATTGACACGTATACGGCAGGTCTGGTTCTGACCGGCACGGAAATCAAGTCCATCCGCCAGTCCAAGGCAAGTCTGGCCGATTCGTTCTGCACGTTCATTGCGGGAGAACTTTGGGTCAAGAACATGCACATTGCCCAATACTTCTACGGTTCGTACAACAACCATGTGGCCAAGCGTGACCGCAAGCTGCTTCTGACCGCCAAGGAACTGCGCAAGCTGCAGCAGGACAGCAAGAACCCCGGCTTCACCATTGTCCCCACCCGCCTCTTCATCAACGAGAAGGGTCTGGCCAAGCTTGTGATAGCTCTGGCCAAAGGCAAGCACGAATTCGACAAGCGTCAGTCAATCAAGGAAAACGAAGACAAGCGTGAAATGGCCCGCGCCATCCGGCACTGACCATCTACTGGGACTGCTTGGGGGTGCCCAGCATGACGGTGTGGACGCTTTGTAGCCAGCCCTGTTTGAGGCGGATGCGCTCTTCGGGCTTCATCTGCGGTTCACAGGTTTCCTTCGGTTCATGGATCTGACGGATCTGGGCTGTGTCGGTAAAGATGCCGGCATTGCAGCAGTTAAGGATGGCGGAACCGAAGCCCGATGCTTCGGGCAAGTCCATACGACAGACGGGAATGCCCAGGATATCGGCCTGGAACTGTGTGAGGAATGGGTTGGATGCCCACTGGCCATCCACACAGAGTTCCCGGGGTGGTGCGGCAAGCTCACGCGATGTCAGTTCGATGACATCGCTGACCTGATAAGCGATGGATTCAAGGGCGGCACGGACTACATGGGCACGGGTCGATTCAAGGGTCAGTCCGGTTATCATTGCCTTGGCCTGAGGCATCCACCATGGGGAACCGAGCCCTGAGAAGGCGGGAACAAAATAGACTCCACCGTTGTCGGGCACGCTGTTGGCCAGGATTTGGGTTTCATCCACCTGGCCTATTATCTGGAGATTGTCACGCAGCCAGTCCAGGACGGCTCCTGACGAATGGGAATGGCCTTCCAGCACGTAGTATGTGTTGTCAAACATGGAATAGCCCACTGAGCAGACCATGCCGTTCGGAGCCTTGACCGGTTCATCGCCTACGTTGAACATGACTGACGATCCGGTGCCGTATGTTGTCTTGCCCATGCCCTTGTCAAAGCACATCTGACCTACCAGGGCTCCATGCGAATTGCCTATGACTCCGGCTATGGTGACAGGATCAGGAAGCAGGCCGCTGAGGTCAGTATATCCGAACATGCTGTCGGACGGACGAGGTTCAGGCAGCATGGCGGCAGGTATGTTGAAAAGGCGCATCATGTCCTGGTCCCATTCAAGGGACTGGAGGTTGAACAGCATGGTGCGCGATGCATTCGTGTAGTCAGTTGCATGGACCTTGCCACCTGTCAGTTTCCAGATGAGCCAGCTGTCAATGGTACCCATGAGCACGTCTCCACGCTCTGCACGTTCCCTCACGCTGGGTACGTTATCCAGTACCCATTTGACCTTGCTGGCAGAAAAGTACGGGTCTGCTACAAGTCCTGTGATTTCGCGTATTCTGGTTTCCAGTCCCTGATCGGCCAGTTCATTACAGATCTCGGCACCACGGCGGCATCGCCACAGGATGGCGTGATAGACTGGTTTGCCGGTATTCCTGTCCCATAAGACCACACTCTCACGCTGGTTGCAGATGGAAACCGAGAATTCGTTTCCTTCAAATGAAGGCAGTTCGAGTCTTGAAACGGCATCCATCGTTGAAGTGAAAATCGCTTCGGCATCGGCCTCCACCCAATCGGGACGGGGACGGATTATTCCAATGTCAGCACTCTTGCGGTCCAGGAGATTCAGGTTTTCATCAAAAAGCAGTGCCTTGGATGATGATGTCCGCTGGTCTATTGTAATGATATATCTCATTCTCTGATGTGTTCGTTTAATGTTTCGCTGGCCTGATAGGTGAGTTCCATAAGCCGGTAACTGCTGTATTTTTTCCGGACACGGTTTATGTATGAGATGGTTTCGTCTCCCTGGAAAATGCCGTTACGGCATAAAGTGTCCTGAGCCACTATGGAATCGGATAGCGATTGGAGGACCGGCAGCAGACTGTTCCATCTGAAACGGTCAATGCCATCACGACGAGCCAGACGCATGGCATCGAACACATGTCCCGGACCGCCATTGTATGAAGCCAGTATGTAATTGAGTCTTTCTTCAGGATCGATGAAATGGAAAAGACCGTCAAGTTCATGAAGGTACTGTACGGCAGCACGGACGCTTAATTCGCTGCTGACCTGATTGGTGTCCACGTCCATTCTGGCAAGCATGTGCCTGTAGGTCGACGGCATGAGCTGCATAAGGCCGAATGCCCCGGCTCCGGAAACCAGCGAAGTGTCATATCCGGACTCGACACACGCTATTGCCGACAGCAGTGTCCAGTCAAAGACACTGTCCTGACAGGCTTGCATGAGACTGTCAAAGTCCGATATTTCCACATGCCCGAAATCACGCTTCTCTCTCTGGACCGTCTGGTACGGCAACTCTTCGGCCGGTGCGGAACAACGGCTGCGCAGAAAGAAAAGAACGACCAGAAGGACTGCAGTCAAAAGAAGGACCGTAACCTTGCGGCCACTCATTTCAGGACCATTGTATTGCGTTTCCATTCGGGCTACAAAGTTACACCTTTTTTATAATACCTTACAAATTGCGAATATTTATTTGGTCACGTTGAGCAAAAAGTATATTTTTGCAGGTTAAAATAAAGGTTTATTGAATATTTATGCTAAGAATTGCAGTACAGTCAAAGGGGCGTCTCTATGATGAGACCATGTCCCTGCTCCAGGAATCAGGTATAAGCCTTGGAGTTTCAAAACGTACACTTCTTGTCCAGGCCGGCAATTTCCCAGTCGAAGTGCTGTTCCTGCGTGACGATGACATACCACAGTCTGTAGCCGGCGGAGTTGCCGATGTAGGCATTGTCGGTGAGAACGAATTTGTTGAACGTAAGGAGAATGCGGTTATCGTGAAGCGTCTGGGTTTCAGCCGCTGCCGTCTTTCCCTTGCCATTCCCAAGGCTCTTGAATACAATGGCCTGCAGTGGTTCAACGGAAAGAAAATAGCCACATCATATCCAGGCATCCTGAAGGATTTTCTTGACAGGAACGGCATATCGGCCCAGATCCATGTCATTACAGGTTCGGTTGAGATTGCTCCGGGCATAGGACTGGCCGATGCCATTTTCGACATTGTCAGTTCCGGATCGACTCTGGTCAGCAACAATCTCAAGGAGGTTGAAGTGGTCATGAAGTCCGAGGCACTGCTCATAGGCAATCCCGCCATGACGCAGGAAAAGAAGGAGATTCTTGACGAGCTGATGTTCCGCTTTGAGGCCGTAAGGATTGCACAGGGCAAGAAATACATAATGATGAACGTCCCCAACGACAAGCTGGCTTCGATCATTGACGTGCTTCCCGGCATAAAGAGTCCCACGGTCATGCCTCTGGCTCAGGAGGGATGGAGCTCGCTCCACACCGTCCTGGACGAGAAACGTTTCTGGGAAATAATAGGCAAGCTCAAGTCACTTGGTGCCGAAGGTATTCTTGTTCTCCCAATTGAAAAGATGATTCTATGAATATAGTCCGTTACCCGGAACGCTCCCAATGGCCGGATCTGGTCAAGCGCCCCGCCTTGAGTGTGAGCGGTCTGTACGAACGCGTACAGGCGGTACTTGACAAGGTCAAGACCGGTGGCGATGCCGCTCTGCTTGACTTTGAGGAGCAGTTTGATCATGTGAGGCTTTCCAGTCTGGCCGTCGATGACAAGGAGCTGGCCGATGCCGCAGCCAAGGTCCCCGAAGACCTGAAGCAGGCCATAAGGCGTGCTGCCGACAACATTGCCGCTTTCCACAAGGCACAGCTGCCCAAGCAGGTGCAGGTTGAGACAAGTCCCGGAGTGGTATGCTCGCAGAAGGCGGTTCCAATAAGCAAGGTCGGTCTGTACATTCCCGGTGGCACTGCCCCACTCTTCTCTACCGTTCTCATGCTGGCCATACCGGCACGTACGGCCGGATGCAGCGACATTGTGCTATGCACGCCTCCCGGACCTGACGGTCATGTGAATCCGGCCATTCTGTTTGCCGCACAGGTTGCCGGTGTGAACCGTTTCTTCAAACTGGGCGGTTCGCAGGCCATTGCAGCCATGGCATACGGCACGGAAAGCGTTCCCAAAGTCAGCAAGATATTCGGTCCGGGCAATCCGTATGTGACTGCTGCAAAGCAGATTGTATCGCTCAAGGATGTAGCCATCGACATGCCTGCCGGACCCAGCGAGGTTCTGGTCATAGCCGATGCCAATGCCAATCCGGCATTCGTGGCTGCCGATCTGCTGTCACAGGCCGAACACGGTCGAGACAGTCAGGTCATTCTGCTGACCACATCGGAATCGCTGATTGATAACGTACAGAAGGAGGTCGAGAGACAGCTTGCCCTGCTTCCGCGTTGTGATATAGCAAGTTCGGCTCTTGAAAACAGCCGTCTGATTCTGCTCGATGATGAGGACAGCATAATGGAGCTCAGCAACATGTATGCGCCTGAACATCTCATTATCCAGACCGACAACTGTGACGAGCTGGCTGCCAGAGTCGTCAATGCCGGCTCGGTGTTCCTGGGTCCGTATTCACCCGAGAGTGCCGGCGATTATGCATCTGGCACCAACCACACCCTGCCCACAAGCGGTTACGCAACGGCATACAGCGGTGTGAACATTGACAGTTTCATGCGCAAGATCACGTTCCAGAAACTGTCCGGTAGCGGTCTCAAGGACCTTGGCCCCATTATCGAGACCATGGCGGCAGGCGAATCGCTCGATGCCCACAAGAATGCTGTAACAGTCAGACTCAGTTCATTATGAAAGACTTGAAGGATCTGCTCAGACCGAATATCGCTGTCCTGAGCCCATATACATCGGCCCGCGACGAATACAAGGGCAAGGAGGCACATGTGTTCCTTGATGCCAACGAGAATCCGTTCAACCAGCCTCTTAACCGCTACCCCGATCCGGAGCAGGCTGAGCTGAAACTGAAACTGCAGGCAATAAAGGGTGTTGCCCCCCAATCGATTTTCTTCGGTAACGGCAGTGACGAATGCATTGACCTGATGTTCCGCATGTTCTGCCGTCCTGGCATTGACAATGCCGTTGCCATTGAGCCCACATACGGCATGTACGGAGTCACAGCCGCCATCAACGATGTGGAATACCGCCGGGTGCTCCTTGACGATGATTTCCAGCCCGATGCCGACAAGCTGCTTGCCGCCATTGACAGCAACACGAAGCTGGTGTTCTTCTGCTCGCCCAACAACCCGTCCGGCAACGACATTGACCACAGTGTGATTGACCGTGTGCTGGATTCGTTTGACGGGATTGTCGTGATTGACGAGGCTTACATAGACTTTACCGAAATGCCGTCATACACCACGAAACTGTCACAGTACCCCGGTCTGGTGGTACTGCAGACCTTCTCCAAGGCCTGGGGCATGGCAGGAATACGTCTGGGACTGGCATTTGCAAGCCCTGAGATAATAAGCGTAATGAACAGCGTCAAGTATCCGTACAACGTGAACGTGCTGACACAGCGCAAGGCTCTGGAAGAGGTGGAACAGGCTGAGCGTGTTGAGGTTTGGGTACGTGATATCGTTGCAGAGCGCAAACGCATAATGCCCATTGTGGCAGCAATGCCGTTCTGCCAGCGCGTGTTCAAGTCCGATGCCAACTTCTTCCTGGCACGTTTCGATGATGCCCGAGCCCTGTACGACTACCTGTCGGAATGCGGTATCATTGTACGCAACCGCAGCAAGATTGCACTGTGTGGCAACACTTTGAGAATAACAATAGGAACACGTCAGGAAAATGACGAGCTCATTGACTGCATGTCCCGATTCAAGTAACCATCAACGCGACAAGATATGAAAAAGAGAGTCCTGTTCATTGATAGAGACGGTACCCTGGTCGAGGAACCGTTTGACGAACAGCTTGACAGCTTCGAGAAGCTCAAGTTCGTTCCGGGAGTGTTCAAGAGCCTGTCATTCCTTTGCGAGCATACCGATTTCGAACTGGTCATGGCAACGAACCAGGACGGTCTCGGAACCGATTCATATCCCGAACAGGATTTCTACCCCACACAGGACTTCATTCTGGACACCCTTGCCGGCGAGGGCATTGAGTTCAGCGACCTGCTCATTGACTCCAGCTTCCCCGAAGACGGTCTGCCTACACGCAAGCCGGGGACTGCCATGTTCTCCAGATACTTTGAAGACGATTATGACCTTGAGAACAGTTTCGTCATAGGCGACCGCGCGACCGATGTCGAGCTGGCCTTCAACCTGGGCTGTAAGGCCGTTCTGCTGCAGGACAGCACAGACTGTCTGGCTGACGGAGGCATAGTCTGCACCAGAGAGGATCTGTTTGATGCCTGCGCTTTCTACAGCCGCGACTGGTGGAAGGTGGCACAGTTCATCTTTGCAGGCAAACGCACGGCCAGCGCACACAGGACTACCAAGGAGACTGACATTCTGGTGGAACTGAACCTTGACGGAAACGGACGTTGCGACATCAGCACAGGACTGTCGTTCTTTGACCACATGCTGGAACAGATAGGACGTCACGGGGGAATGGACCTGACCATTCATGCCAACGGCGACCTTGATGTGGACGAGCATCACACCATTGAGGATACCGGCATTGTTCTTGGTGAATGCATACGCAAGGCTCTGGGCGACAAGCGCGGCATTGAGCGCTATGGTTTCGCACTGCCGATGGATGACTGTCAGGCCATGGTGACTCTTGATTTCGGCGGGCGCAGCTGGCTGGTATGGGATGCGCAGTTCAACCGCGAGAAGATTGGCGACATGCCCACAGAGATGTTCCTTCATTTCTTCAAGTCGCTTAGCGATGCCGCACAGATGAACCTGCACATTGAGGCAACGGGCGACAACGAGCACCACAAGATAGAAAGCATTTTCAAATGTATGGCCCGTGCCATGAAACAGGCTGTACGCCGTGACGTCTGGCACTACGAGCTTCCCTCCTCGAAGGGCGTTCTCTAATCACCGCACTTCTCCGTTGCGGAAAGCCTGCAGCAAGGCTGTCAGGTCTTCAACCTTGGCCATGAGGTGACGGCCCTTGTCGGTGTCACGGACCAGGATCTGGCTATCGGAATATTCAACGGTTTCAGTATGCTCAATTACATCCATGCCATCGGCTATGGACTGTTCCATCGACTCGAAAGGACGGTGTCTGACCAGACGCATTCCGTGCGAATTGTATATGAGGGTATAACCGGCTATTCCTGTGACCTTCTGATAGGCCTTTGAGAAGCCGCCATCAATGACAAGCAGACGGCCATCGGCCTTGATGGGGCTCTCGCCTCTCAGGGTCTTGACCGGAATGTGGCCGTTGATTATGTGGGCGTGTTCCAGGTCCTCTATTCCGAACTCACGCAGAATCATGTCACACACCTCACGATTGTTCTTGAGACGGTAGTAATTGCCCTTGTTCTCAACGTGGGTGCTCTTGTCTGCAATGAAGTAACGTTCGAAAGTGGCCATACGGTCCTTGTCGAACGGAGGCGATACGGGACCGCACCAAAGATACCATACCAGATCCTGACTGTAAAGCTTCAGCTCATCGTCATCAGTGCTGTAATATGCGGTACGGACCAGTTTGTCTATCGTATCGAACAGTTCCCGGCCCTTAAGAATCTGTCCCCGTATTTCCATTCCGGCCAGAGAGCCGTCAGAATTCAACGGAACACTGCCATGATACAGGAGATTGTTGTTATGGACAAGGTACAGGGAGCCGTGGGTGAACAGACAGTCCATATGGACGGCCAACGCATGGCTGCTGCGGAAACTGTGGACAAGACGGTCCATCACATTCTGCTCCTGTGGAGTAAGACGGTAGGGATCATCGGGGTTCACGGTCGGCAGTGAGGTGTCAAGCATTTCATAGCTGATTCCGTCAATGGTTATGGTGCCCTTGCCGAAATCTATGCAGTGCAGCAGGTTGCGGTTCTCCATTCCGAATTCCGGATGACGCGCAATGACCTGAGCCTCAAGCTTGAACTGTACCACGGCAATGGCCTTGTGCATCTGGGCCATGAGGCGTGTCTGCGGAACATCGGCAGGAGTCTCATCGACCTTGATTGGCATGAACCGCAGGCAGGGGTCATCGGCATAGGTATTCATGGCAAAGGTTGCCAGAGGAAGCAGGTTGATGCCATATCCGTCCTCAAGGGTGCTCATATCGGCATACTTGAGACTGTTGCGGACCACATTGGCTATGCAGGCGGGACTTCCGGCTGCCGCTCCCATCCATACTATGTCATGGTTTCCCCACTGTATGTCAAAGTCACGATAACCGCACAGCAGATCCATGATACGGTGTGCACCGGGTCCACGGTCGTAGATGTCGCCAATTATGTGAAGATGGTCAATGACCAGCTCACGGGTCACATTGGCTATGGCTATGATGAAATGCTCGGCTCGGCCGGTAGACACTATCGTGTCCAGAATGGCCTTGATGTAGTTCTGCTTGGAAGCAAAATCGCCACGGGTCTCATGAATGAGTTCCTCGATTATGTAGGCATAGTCCTTGGGCAGGGCCTTACGGACCTTGGAGCGTGTGTAGCGCGATGTCACACGGGTAAGCACTGCCACCAGACGGATCAGGTTCAGCTTGTACCAGGACTCCATGTCTGGAGTACGCGAGCGTATGGAGCGGAGGGCGGCTTCGGGATAACTGATGACGGTACTCAGGACACGTTTCTCGGAAACATCCAGTTCATCACCGAACACAGCGTCAATCTTCTGGTTGATGACGCCCGATGCCGAACGCAGCACATAGTCGAACGCATCGAATTCTCCGTGCAGGTCAGTCACGAAATGCTCGGTTCCCTTGGGCAGATTAAGTATTGCCTCAAGGTTGATGATTTCGGTCGATGCAGCCGCTATTGACGGAAAGCTCTTGGCCAGCAGCTGCAGATATTCCCTGCTACGGTCCATTCTGACGTTGGTTATTTATTTGAAATAGTCGGCAAGAGCTGCTTCAAGCTCTTCGCCACGCAGGTTGCGGCCTATAATGGTGCCATCGGCATCGATCAGGAATGATGAAGGAATGGCACTGACAGCATACTGCATGGCTGCCGAATTCTCCAGGTCCTCAAGACCGTTCCACATATGCACCCATGTCATCTCATGCTCCCTGACGGCATCCTTCCATGCGTTGATGTCTTCGTCAACCGATACGCTTACAACTGCGAAGCCCTTATCAGCATACTTCTCGTATGCGGCCTTGATGTATGGAACCTCATTCATGCAGGGTGAGCACCAGCTTGCCCAGAAATCAAGCAGTGTGAGCCTGTTCTGTGGAACATAATCCGAAAGGGATGCCTTGGTGGGAGTATTGAACTGGGCATCGAGCAGATCGCATTCGAAATCAAGGTATGGTGAGCCGTTGGCTGTACGCATCTGTATGGCGGTCATCTCGGCCAGTTGCTGAAGCTCAGCGCGGTCACCGAACAACGGCATCAGGCCCTGGATGTAAGCGCTCAGGTCCTCGGGCTCGAACATGTCATAGCTCTGGAGAAGCTGCTGGAATCCGAATTCCTTGTCAAGATTGTCGCTTATGCTCTTGCCAAGAAGAGCGCGGTATTCATCCTGAAGGTCGTTCATCTGAGCGACCAGATCAGTGCCGTCACCTTCAGTGGCAGCAGTCATCTGCAGCTTGTCCTTGAGTTCCTGTGCCTTGTCGTTGAGCACCGATGTCTTATCGTAGAAGTCCTGGAAGGCGTCATTGTTCGGAGTGCCTGTAGTGGACTGCTCGCCTGTAAGGTCGTTGTACACCACTTTTATCTTGCCGTTCTCAAGGAAGAACTGGCAACCTGACAGGCCCTGGTCTGAATTGAAGGTAATGAATGCCAGACGACAGTCTTCAGTCTCTCCGGCAAAACTGAACTTGCCGTCAATTGCCATTGTCGAGTCAATGGCAGAAAGGGCATTGTCCTCAATGACGTTCAAAGAAACCATGACACTGTCAGCAACACCTTCAAGCTGACCGTTGACCTTATAAGAATTGGCAGTGCAGGCGGTCAGAAGGATTCCTGCTGTAATGACCGATAGGATTTTCTTCATATTTGCTGTTGTTATTAAAAAACCGATGGGGCCCCGACCGGAGTCCCATCATGTTTTATTTGATTACGTACTGTGAACTGATGGACTCGTTGCTGGTGACTCGCCGAATGGTTTCGGCGAACATCTGCGCAATGGAAATCTGCTTGAGCTTGGTGCACGGAATGGCATTACGGTAAGGAATGCTGTTGGTGAAGACGATTTCCTCAAGTGACGAGTTGTCAACGCGGACAGGAGCATCGCCCGACATGACGCAGTGCGATGCAAGGGCACGGACTGACTTGGCACCTGCAGCCATCATGGCATCGGCTGCCTTGCAGATGGTTCCGGCGGTGTCTACTATGTCGTCAACGATGACAACGTTCTTGCCAGCCACATCGCCGATGATGGTTATGCTGTCAACGACATTGGCACGGCTGCGTGTCTTCTGGCAGAGTACCAGCGGGCATCCCAGATACTTGGCGTATGCGCTGGCGCGCTTGCTGCCGCCTACATCGGGAGCAGCCATGATGAGATCATCAAGATTCAGGCTCTGAATATAAGGTACGAATACCATCGAAGCGTAAAGGTGGTCAACCGGAACGTCGAAGAAGCCCTGGATCTGGTCTGCATGAAGGTCCATGGTGATAAGACGGTCAATGCCGGCTACGGAAAGCATGTCTGCGACTAGCTTTGCACCTATTGATACACGCGGTTTGTCCTTGCGGTCCTGTCTCGCCCAACCGAAATAAGGAACAACGGCATTCACCGACTTGGCCGATGCACGCTTGGCGGCATCGATCATGAGCAGCAGTTCCATGAGGTTGTCAGAATTCGGGAAAGTGGACTGGACGACGAAAACATCGGCACCACGGATTGACTCCTCGTATGAAACGGCGAACTCGCCGTCTGCGAAATGCGAGACAATCATGTTGCCAAGAGGACAGTTCAGATAATCACAGATTTCTTTTGCCAGGTACATTGTATTTGTACCGCAGAACACAAGAAAAGGATTTTTGGAATCCATGATGAATAATGACTGGTTTTGACGTTTTTTATTAGGGTCCACAAAGGTACTAAAAATATTTGGCTGAAATATGGCAATGCATTTATTTTGCATTGAGATTAACAGTGTGGCAGAATGGCATCGGAAAAAGTCTTCAACTACGACATCAGAGAATACCAGTTAAGGAGCATCGGCCTTCTGGAAACCATTGACCGGGTGTGCAGGGAGCATGGTCTGACATATTACATGATAGCCGGCACTCTGCTTGGAGCCATACGTCATAAGGGATTCATTCCATGGGACGATGACATGGACATTGCCCTGATGCGTTCCGACTATGATGTGCTCATGCAGCATGCTGATGAATGGATTCCGGCACCGTATGCCATTGTGGACCACAAACGTTGCGACCGGTATCCCAAATACTTTGCGAAACTTGAGAATACCGACACGACTATTGTCGAGAACATCCACCTGGGATACGCTGGAGGCATCTACATGGACATTTTCCCGCTCGATGACGTTCCTGACAACAAGGTTGCACGCGCATTCCATTACTACCGTTTCCATTTTGTCCGGAAGCTGCTGTACTTTGTGTACCGCGACCCGTTCAAGCATGGCCACGGAATACGCTCATGGATTCCGCAGCTGGTTCAGAAGACATTCACGAAGGAGCATCTGCACAGACGCTGCCAGACCATTCTCCGCGAATGGAACGGGAAGGACGGCTGCAACCATGTCATGACACATGATGCAGGTCTGTGCGCCCTACGCAAGGATACGTTCGGAGTTCCGTCCAAGCTGAAGTTTGAAGGATTCATGGCATGCGCGCCCTCCAATCCGGAAGGGTATCTTGTTCCGGTATACGGTGACTACATGCAGCTGCCTCCCGTAGACAAGCGTGTGTCCCACTTCCACGACTACTGCGACCTGAACACCCCATATAAACAGTTTGACCTGAATTCCATAAAATGAGAATAGTCCTGTTCTGCGAGAACCGCTACGCGATAGACATACTCCAGCCCATTGAGTCCGAAGCACGTTCTCAAGGCGGACATGAGATTCTTTGGTACATCCACACGCCCAAGATTCACAGTTTCCAGCTTGATGCCCAGGCCAATTGGACCGATTCCATACAGGCGGTATATGACTTTGCGCCCGAGGCCATATTCGTTCCCGGCAACATAGTACCCTACTACCTGCCGGGTGTGAAGATTCAGGTTTTCCACGGCTATGCCGCCGAAAAGAAGGACCACTGGGTGATAAGGCGCTATTTTGACACCTATTTTACACAGGGTCCGTATTTCACCAGCCATTTTGAAGCTCTTGCACGCAAATACGGAGACTTCGAGGTCCGTGAGACCGGCTGGACCAAGCAGGACTGGGTAAGGCAGCATCTGCATGACTACGATGACGAGAAGAAGTCCCTACTGGAGAAATACGGTAAGAAGAGGATTCTTTTATATGCGCCCACATTCTCCCCGAAACTGACATCGCTCCCCTACATGCAGGAACCGCTGGCTCAACTCCTTGAAAAGGAAAAGGACATTCTGCTCATAATCAAGGCACATCCGCTTTCTGCGAAGGAGTGGACCGATTCATACCGTCAGTGGGCCACCGGCAGAAATGACTCCATCTACATAGAAGCCGGTGAGAACGTGACACGCTGGCAGATGATGGCCGATGTCATGCTGTCCGACACGTCATCGGTAATATATGAATTCCTGCTTCTGGACCGTCCCGTCATTTCATTCCGCGCCATCTCCAAGGACCTGTACTGGGAGAACATCCAGGAGGCCGGTCAACTTGAAGAAGCATACCACAAGGCCCTGAACGACAGCGACAGTCTTGCCCGCCGCCGATGGGTGATGGAGAACTACGACCCGCACAATGACGGCCAGTGCTGCCGCCGCATGCTGGCCCAGGCCCAAGACTACATTGACCGTCACGGTGTTCCCGCCAGCCGCCGTCTGAACCTGTGGCGCAAATACACCAGCATCAAGACATTCGGCCGCATCCGCAGGAAACTATAGGAATATATTTTTGGCATAAATTACTGATACTGTTATAATTCCCCAAAAACGTATTCCGAGGAGTTCCGATGAGTTGTGAAATTTTCAGTAAGGATTCAGTAAGGATTGCGAACACCTAATGCATCTGCGAACTAGAGATTATGAAAGGTAACTATTATGTTTTTTTCAAATAGCTATATCAAGCGATTTAGATGCAGCCCAATCCAGGACCAGTTTCTGGAATTCTTGGGTAAGCGACTGGACTTGGGGAAGTATCTCCTGAATAATGGTGTTATCATTCTTCTGTACAGCCTCTTTCATGGCTCTTGTTATTTCGAC
>JAZUEH010000096.1:0-3446 GCA_045640065.1 Bacteroidaceae bacterium | reverse complement strand
TATCCGTTCTGGCCGGACCGCATTACGGCAGTCCCCATCATTTTATGACAATTGCGTTTTCCAATGCCTTTTTCAATTCCGAAGGCTGCACTATTGAACATCTGGCGGCAACAGCCATCGGTATATGGTAATCCTTAATCAATGTCAAAGCAATCTGCAGTCTCTGCTTTATGTCAATGCAGTAGATTGAAATTGCTCTGTATTTGCTGATCAGTTCATTGTCAACAAGCTGACATACTTCCGTATCGGACTTGACTGAACGGCTGAATCTAAGTCCGTTTTCATTTTTCAGCATCTCTTTCAGTGTTTCAGTCTTCACCCCTTTCTCAATCAGTTCCAAAGTAATTGGCACTTGTTTCACGTTATCCTGTTCCTGTTCTTTGATCCAGTCATCGGACGTTTTCCTATTCATATTGTAAATAAAGGAATTAGGTGTAAAATAGAACGATTCGACAAGTCTGATTTCCTCAAAACTGAGTCTTGAAGCCATTCCGTCCCCATCAACTGCAACAGTTTCCGGAACTTTGGCATTTTTTGGGAAATAGGATCCGATGAAACGGATGTCATCAGTATGACGTGCAATCAGACGTGGCGCTGTAACACCGCGTTCATCGACAAACAGATAATTGGCAGAACTGTATTTGTAAGAATAAGGTGTGCTGGTCTGGCCGTGATGTACAGGATTCTTCAGAACATAATTGATAGCCATTGTAATATGTCTGGCACCTTCCAGTCGAGAGATGAATTCTTTCCTGTCAAAGAGACTTCCCTTTCTCCTGTGTCTGGCATTAAAGTGTTTTGTAATGGAAATTCGCATTGATAAAACAAATCTTGCCGGATTCTCGGACAAAACGATGAAATGCATGTGATTGGACATTATGGCATCAACAAGAATCTGTGTTCCCGATCTGAAGGCCGATAACGCTATCAGATTCGTAATGTCACGGGCATCGTCCTCACTTCTGAGAAGGACTTCGCCATGAGCGGTCATGCAAACATGGTAAAAATCATTCATAATGGCACTATGCTTTTTAATGGTATTATGCTTTTCATATCAGATTCTTTTTCACGATAAAGATAGGGACAACAATAAGTAACCGTATAATGATTTTCACAAATTCTTTCTTTTCCGCTCAAATTCTTTCTTCTCCCGCTGACGATAGGGATGAAAATGGTATTACCGCTGCGATTCTCTCCCTATCGTCCCATACTGATGGGCTAAATGACGGTATTACGGACAACGATAGGGATGGAAACAGGGCTTTCGCTATGATTTGTTCCCTATCATTAGGAGTAGCGGGACTGAACGACGACCAAACGGGCCATAATAGGGAGGAAAATGGTGTTACCGCTGCGATTCTCTCCCTATCGTCCCAATTGAAGGGGCCATACTGCGATATTTCGTCTTACTATAGGGAGGGAAATGGCACAGAACCACGATTTCTTCCCTATCGTCTCAAAAAAGAGGAGAGGGACGGAACGGAAGCGACGGAAGAAAGGGAAGGAAGGACGGACGGAAGAAAGGGAAGGAAGGAAGGACGGACGGAAGAAAAAAGACGGGCTCTCGCGAAATCTGGAGCCCGTCTTACGTTTTTATAAGAGCGGGCATATAAGTGTCCGCTCTACTTGGTGTCCGCTCTACATTTTATCAGAATTCGGCCAGGTGCATGTCACCCTTCTCGGCCAGAGCCTGATGCAGGGCGAAGGCCTTCTGCAGTGCATGGCTGGTCTGACCCTTCTCGGCAATCTTGAGGTAGTCCCACATGAGCTGCTTGTAGTCAGGATGCACACAGTTCTCGATTATGCACTTGGCGCGCTGGGCCGGTGACTTGCCGCGGAGATCGGCAATACCCTGCTCGGTAATCAGGACCTTGACACTGTGCTCGTTGTGGTCAACGTGTGTACACATGGGAACGATGGCGCTGATCTTGCCGCCCTTTGCTGTTGACGGACATGAGAAGATTGAAATGAACGCGTTACGGGTAAAGTCACATGAACCGCCTACACCGTTCATCATCTTGGTGCCGCATACGTGGGTTGAGTTGACGTTGCCGTAGATGTCGGCCTCGAGGGCTGTGTTCATGGCTATGAGGCCAAGACGACGTGCGACTTCCGGTGAATTGGAGATTTCGGTAGGACGCAGGACCAGCTTGTCCTTGAAGAAATCCATATCGTCATATATGCCCTGCAGGGTCTCATTGCTGACGCTCAGTGATGAGCTTGAACCGAACTTGCAATGGCCCTCACGCATCAGGTTGATGACTGAATCCTGGATAACCTCAGTGTACATCTGGAATGCGGGAACTGACGGATCCTCGCCCAGGGCACCCAGAACTGCATTTGCGACGTTACCCACACCACTCTGCAGAGGCAGGAAGGTTGACGGGATGATGCCGCGCTTCAGGTCGCTGATAAGGAACTGGGCGACATTGTGACCGATCTGCATGGTGGTTTCATCGGGAGCAGTGAAACCGCGTGCCTCATCAAAAATGTTCACATCGACAATGCCGATGATCTTCTTGGGATCAACCTGGATGTAATCCTTGCCGCAATGGTCGCTGGGCTGATAGACCGGAATCTCGCGGCGGTAAGGAGGATCCTGAAGCTCGAATATGTCATGCAGGCCCTTGGCGCACTTTGCGTGGGCTGCGTTGAGCTCGATGATGAGCTTGTCGGCCAGACTGGCAACGGTAGGAGCAATACCTACACCTGCGGTAACCCATATCTTTCCGTCATCGGTGACATCGAAAGCCTCGATGATTCCCAGGTCAAGCTTGCCGTAGAAACCGTAGCGCAGTTCCTGTGCCATCTGGCTCAGGTTGATATCGTTATATGCTATTTCACCGGCATTTACTGCTGTACGGAAGTCCTTGTTCGTGGTGTAAGGGGCACGGAACTTCAGGGCATGTTCGCGTGACAGGATACCATCGGCACTGTCACCGGTCGATGCACCGGTAAAAAGACTGATCTGGAAAGGTTTGCCCTGCTCATGGAGCTCATGGGCCATAAGACCGATTTCTTTTGTGACGGCCTTTGGAGTACCTGCCGGTGTAAAGCCGCTAAGTCCTACATTGAAGCCGTCTTTTACATACTGTGCTGCCTGTGCAGCTGAAATTCTTGGAAAACTCATATCGTTTTTAATAATAATTGTTCCTGAATATATTGGCAGTGCAAAATTAAACATTTTGCGGCAATTACGGTCAAAAGATCATATTTGCGCAGAAAATAATTGGAAGAAAATATCCGTTACTTTTGAAGCATGATGAAGAATGACTTGTCCTTTCATATCTTCAATATTTTGTCCATTTACTAGTGATGCGTTAAGCGACGCATCTACGCTTGTAACTAATTAATAATATATAATTTAAACGCGTTCTTTGATAACTTCGATTTGAAATGAGTTCGTAATTTCGTGGGCTTTATCCCACTGATTATGAATGAAGGCA
>JAZUEH010000095.1:0-16127 GCA_045640065.1 Bacteroidaceae bacterium | reverse complement strand
GAAGACATTTTCAGCGAGTCATCCATGATGAGTCTCAAGTCAAGGTCATGACTGCCCCGACCGCTCAACAGCCTGTCAACTGCAACCACACTGTCACCATAACTTGCCGCAAGCGCAACATACACTTCCGGTTCTATGCTGTCGGCAGGTGAAACGAGAGTAAGGCATGAGGTCCATGCCAGAGTATCACCGTTATGGAATGTGCTGTCACAGTCAAGATCAAGAGTAATCCTGTTCATATAGGCCGATGAGTTCATAATGGCCAGAGAATCAAGATACCACAAAGACACGCTGTCACCAGGCATTATTCCGAATACACGGTGTTCAATGCGCAGGAGTTCCATTGATGAGCGCTTCAGTTCGTCTTCAATGCGGGCATACAGTTTCTTGTAAATCTTGGCAAACTCCTTGGGATAACGTGTGTACCATTTCAACGACAGTTCGAAATCATCACGACTGACACCGTTCTTTTCATAGACCCAGTCCATTATGGCCTGGCTCTTGTACTTTTCGTCAGAAGGCAGCTGGTCCGATATGGCCTGCGCCAGATGATAGTCATACATGACCTTCTCCATAGCACGTGACGACAGTACGCCATCAGGGCGTTTGACCTTGCACGAACACAGCAGGCACATGCACAATGCAAGAACCAGGACGAAACGGTTATTTCCTATCATTTTGAGTTTTGCTGGAGTCGGTCCCGACTTCGGGATTATAGTGCAGTCCCATATTCACATGACGTGAGTGAAACAGTATAAGAGCTATTACGCCACATGTTATGCATGAGTCGGCGAAATTGAATACCGGGCCGAAAAACACATCACCTCCCACCAATGGCATCCAGTCAGGCCATGTCCAGAGCGGGAAGTAGAACATATCCACAACCTTCCCGTAAAGGAAAGGAGCATAGCCCTGGCCGAATGGCACAAATGATGCGACTTCAGTTGCCGAGTATCCGCTTTCACTGAAAATCAGGCCATAGAACATTGAATCCAGAAGATTGCCCATAGCTCCGCCCAGAATGAAGGCAAGAGTGACAATGTAACCGGTTGGAAAGCCCTTGTTCTTGATCTTGCAGATATACCAGACGAATGCGCCGATTGCAATAATCCTGAAAATGGACAGGAACAGTTTACCGAACAGCTGCATTCCGAATGCCATACCGTTGTTTTCGACAAATGCAATCTTGAACCACGGAAAAACATCTATTGACTGGGCTATTGACATGTTGGTCTTGACCATGATCTTGATAATCTGGTCAACAATCAACACAAGCAGCACAATGGCCGCAACCATCCACCCCTGGCGTGTCGGCGCCGGAGCATTATCCCTTTTTGACATGAAAAATCTTTTGTATCAGCGTTTGTTCTGCTTTGCCTCAATGCATAGTGTTGCATGAGGCACAGCACGAAGCCTCTCCTTGGGGATGAGTTTTCCCGTCTCACGGCAAATGCCGTATGTCTTGTTCTCAATACGTACCATAGCAGCCTGCAGCGACTGGATGAACTTCATCTGACGCTGTGCAAGACGCATGGTCTCCTCCTTGGAAAGGGTGTTGGCACCTTCTTCGAGCACCTTGAATGTCGGTGCCGTGTCATCGGCGCTGTTGTTGTCCAAATTCATCAGAGAGGCTTTCAAGGCATCATAATCTCTCTGGGCTACTTCAAGCTTTTCGTTAATCAACTGACGGAACTCTTCAAGTTCCTCATCAGAATAGCGGTTCTTTTCGGCCATAAACAAATCAAAGGTTAGTTCAAATCTTCTCTACCAGAACACGGAAACTGTATTCGTCAAACGAAACGTCTTCACCACCTTCAAAATCATTCACAAGACGTATGTTGTCAGCCAGAACCTGTGCCTTTATCCATTCCTGGTATTCAAGAACGGCAGCATCGGTATCGGCATTCGAATTCAATGTAACATTTATGCGGTCGGTTATCTCCAGTCCGCCGGACTTGCGCAGGTCCTGAATACGCTTCTTGAGTTCACGTGCAATGCCTTCGCGCTTCAGGGCATCGGTAAGCTGGATGTCAAGAGCCACCGTCAGGGTTCCCTCATTGGCAACTACCCATCCTGGAATATCCTCGCTGAATATCTCCACCTCAGAAGTTTCAACAGTAGCTGGGGTACCGTCAATACTGAACGTATATTGTCCCTCTGATTCCAGCTGGGCAACCTGCTCCTGGGTCATGTTCTGGACAGCAGCAGCAACACTCTTCATGAGCGGACCGAACTTCTTGCCCAGAATCTTGAAGTTGCACTTGACCTTCTTGACCAGGATTCCGGCTGTACCTTCCACGAATTCCACTTCCTTGACATTGACCTGATCACGTACCAGTTCCACAACCGGTTCAATGTGTGAGCGCAGTTCGGCAGTAACTGGAATGAGGATCTTCTGCAGCGGCTTGCGCACGTTGATCTTCACGTCATCACGCTTACGCAGGGCCAGAGTCATTGAAGTGAGCTTCTGGGCCAGTTCCATACGTGTCTCCAGTTCCTTGTCAACCAGAGCACTGTCTACAGCAGGATATGGTGCCAGATGGACCGATGCATAGCTGCTGCCTCCGACAGCGGTCAGATCACGCCACAGACGGTCTGCATAGAACGGAGCGATAGGAGCCATGAGACGGGCCACAGTCTCAAGACAACAGTATAGAGTCTCATAAGCGGCCAGCTTGTCATTGCTCATGCTGCTGCCCCAGTAACGGTCACGGGTAAGATGCACATACCAATTGGACAGGAAATCGTTCACGAAGTCCTGGATGAGTCGTCCGGCACGTGTAGGCTCATAGTCATCCAGACTCTCACGTACGCCGGCTGTCAGGGTATTGAGCTCGCTCAGAATCCAGCGGTCCATGACAGGACGTTCCTGAACAGGAATGATCTGCTGTGAACCGTCAAAGCCGTCAACATTGGCATACTGTGCAAAGAACTTGTATGTGTTATGCAATGTTCCGAAGAACTTGCGGGTTACATCCTTGACACCCTCCTCATCGAACTTGAGGTTGTCCCACGGCTGTGAGTTGGTAATCATGTACCAACGCAGGGCATCACTGCCGAACTTCTCGATTGCCTGGAACGGCTCTACGGCATTGCCGAGGCGCTTGGACATCTTGTTGCCGTTCTTGTCAAGAACCAGACCGTTCGATATCACGGTCTTGAACGACACATTGTCCTTAACCATCGTGGCAATGGCATGCAGAGTATAGAACCAACCGCGTGTCTGGTCAACGCCCTCGGCAATGAAATCGGCCGGGAACACCGTTCCGCCGTCAATCAGTTCCTTATTCTCAAACGGATAATGGACCTGCGCGAAAGGCATGGCCCCACTGTCGAACCATACGTCAATCAGATCCAGTTCACGTTTCATGGGACGCCCGGCCTCCGATACCAGAACAATGTCATCGACATACGGACGGTGCAGGTCAATCTTATCATAATTTGCCGTGCTGTAATCACCGGGAACAAAGCCCTTTTCCCTAAAAGGATTGGTCTTCATGACACCGGCCTTCACAGACTTCTCGATTTCGCTGTAAAGTTCTTCCACTGATCCGATGCACAGTTCGTCACCGTCATCGTTACGCCAGATTGGAAGCGGAGTACCCCAATAGCGGCTGCGGCTCAGATTCCAGTCGTTCAGATTCTCAAGCCACTTGCCGAAACGTCCGGTTCCGGTTGATTCGGGTTTCCACTTGATGGTCCTGTTGAGTTCGATCATGCGCTCGCGGGCAGCAGTGGCCTTGATGAACCAGCTGTCAAGAGGATAATAGAGCACGGGCTTGTCAGTACGCCAGCAGTGCGGATAGTTGTGCACATGCTTTTCAATCTTGAATGCGGTACCCGCCTGCTTCATCTTGAGGCAGATATAGATATTCAGATCCTCGGCCTTCTGGGCTGCCGCCTCGTCATACTTGCCACCCTCGTTGAACTTGGGGTCGTATGCGTTCTTGACATATGCACCTTCATACTCCCTATAAAGGTCTACATCAACACAGTTTTCCACAAAATCGGGATCCAGTTCATCCAGCATCCAGTACTTTCCTGTGAAATCCACCATAGGACGGGTCTCCATCTTGCGGTTGACCATGAAGAGAGAAGGAATACCGGCAGCCTTGGCAACGAATGCGTCATCGGCACCGAATGTCGGAGCTATATGGACAATGCCAGTACCGTCTTCAGTGGTAACGTAATCACCTGCAATGACACGGAAACCGGCATCACTGGTCTGGATCGTACCGTCATCGGCCTTGAAGACCGGTTTAACCCATGGGAACAGCTGACGGTAATGCATGCCTGTCAGATCACAGCCCTTGTATTCGGCGACAATCTGATACGGGACGATCTTGTCGCCCTGGACATAACTGTCAAGCGGAAGTTCAGCGCCCTTTGGATCAAGATAAGCCGACAGACGCTCTCTGGCCATTACGACGGTAACGGGCTTGCCGTTATATGAATTGTATGTACGGACTGCAACGTAATCTATCTTGTTGCCGACGCAAAGTGCCGTATTTGAAGGAAGTGTCCATGGAGTTGTGGTCCATGCCACGAAATACGGAGTACCCCACCCTGTCATTTCAGGCTTGGGATCAGTCATTTCGAACTGGGCGGTCACTGTCGTGTCCTTGACATCGCGATAGCAGCCGGGCTGGTTCAGCTCATGGCTTGACAGTCCCGTACCTGCAGCTGGCGAATACGGCTGGATGGTATAGCCCTTATACAGATATCCCTTTCCGTACAGCTGCTTCAGCAACCACCAGAGTGTTTCAATGTATCGGTTGTCATATGTGATGTATGGATCGTCAAGATCAACCCAATAGCCTATCTTCTGGGTAAGGTCACTCCAGTGCTCCTTGTACTTCATGACCTCCGTACGGCAGTTCATGTTGTAGTCATCGACTGAAATCTTCTTGCCTATATCCTCTTTTGTGATACCCAGTTTCTTCTCTACGCCAAGTTCCACAGGCAGTCCGTGAGTATCCCATCCTGCCTTGCGGTTAACCTTGAAACCGCACATGGTCTTATAGCGGCAGAACGAGTCCTTGATGGTGCGGGCCATGACATGATGAATGCCGGGCATTCCGTTTGCCGATGGAGGACCCTCAAAGAATACGAATGACGGACAACCCTCACGCTCGGCAATGCTGCGTGCGAACAGATCCTCATCCAGCCAGTCCTTCAACACCTCCTTGTTGACCTGCGACAGGTCCAACTGTCCTCTTTCTGCAAATTTTTTCATATCTGAAACAACTATTTATTCATTCTATATTCATTTTCGAGTCTACCACTCAAAATGAGTGCGCAAAATTACACATTTTATATATAAGTTCAGGGCAGACAGACATCATTTTTTATACATTTGCGGCCGAAAAACAGAAAATACACGCTTTCATACGATGAACGTCGCCGTACTCAAATATAACGCAGGGAATATTCATTCAGTAATCCATGCACTCGACAGGCTTGGAGTGACTCCCATGCTCACCGATGACACCGAGCAGCTGCAGGCAGCCGACAAGGTCATTTTCCCCGGTGTGGGTGAAGCCGCAACCACGATGCAGTATCTGCAACAACACAATCTGGATGCCGTCATAAAGGGTCTCCGACAGCCGGTTCTGGGAATATGTCTGGGACAGCAGCTCATGTGCACCCACAGCGAAGAAGGCAATGCCGACTGTCTTGGAATTTTCAATGTTCCAGTACTGCGTTTCAAACCTGACAGTAACGAAGACAAGGTACCGCACATGGGCTGGAACACCATCATCTGCCAGGACGATACCCTGTTCAAAGGATTTGACAAGGATGAATACGTATACTTTGTCCATAGCTATTATGTTCCGCTGTGCCCTTGGACTGCGGCCACGACCGAATACATATTACCCTTCAGTGCATCCCTTCACCGGGACAATTTCTTCGCGACCCAGTTCCACCCTGAAAAGAGCGGAATGGCCGGAGAACGCATCTTGAAAAATTTTCTTGACATATAAGCAATGACTATAGTTCCGGCAATAGACCTCATAGACGGCAAGTGCGTCCGTCTGTCCAAAGGAGACTACTCACAGTGCAGGACGTACAGTGACAGTCCTGTTGACATGGCCAGGAGATTTCAGGACGCAGGCCTTAAGCGCCTTCACCTTGTCGACCTGGACGGAGCCCGCAGCCACCACATCGTGAACCTCAGGACCCTTGAACAGATTGCCGCACACACCACCCTCACCTTAGATTTCGGTGGCGGAGTAAAGTCCGATGCCGACATTTCCAGCGCCTTCAACGCAGGTGCCGACATGGTTACCGTAGGAAGTCTTGCAGTCACCGACCAGGAGCTCATGTCCGAATGGATAGGCAAATATGGTCCCAAGCGCCTCATTCTCGGGGCCGATGCAAGAAACGGATACATATCGGTCAACGGCTGGAAGGAAGACAGCAGGCTGTCCCTGAGTGCCTTCATCACCATGTACCACCATCAGGGAATCAGTCATATCCTGTGTACTGACATCAACAGGGACGGCATGCTACAAGGTCCGTCCATCGGCCTTTACAAAGACCTTCTTTCCGAATTCCCCGGCATCGAGCTCATTGCCAGCGGAGGAGTCAGCTGCGATGAAGACCTGATTGACCTTTCCCGGGCCGGTCTTTTTGAGGCGATTGTCGGAAAGGCATATTACGAGGGACGCATCAGCCTTGACAGATTGTCTGAACTTGAACAAATCTTATAGTGAAATGCTAGCAAAACGAATCATACCTTGCCTTGACATCTGCAACGGAAGGACTGTAAAAGGCACCAATTTTGTCAACCTGCGCGATGCCGGCGACCCCGTGGAACTTGGCCGCATGTACAGTGAACAGGGAGCTGACGAACTGGTATTCCTTGACATAACAGCATCGTTCGAATGCAGGAAGACATTTACAGAACTTGTACAGCGCATAGCTTCGGTCCTGTCCATTCCTTTCACAGTGGGCGGAGGAATTCACGAACTCTCTGACGTGGAACGTCTGCTTCAGGCCGGAGCCGATAAGGTTTCCATCAATTCGGCCGCGCTGAAGAATCCTGGACTGATTGACAGCATTGCGGCCAATTTCGGCTCACAGGTATGCACTGTGGCCATTGACGCCCGTCAAAACGGCAATGACTGGGAATGCTTCCTGAACGGAGGCCGGGTTCCGACCGAACGCCGTCTCTTCGAATGGGCAGCCGAAGCCGCAGACCGCGGTGCAGGCGAAATCCTGTTTACCAGTATGGACCATGACGGTGTAAAGAACGGCTATCCCTGTGAAGCCCTTGCACGTCTGGCAGAATTGCCCATTCCGGTAATAGCATCAGGAGGGGCAGGCAGCAAGGAACATTTCCTTGAAGTATTCACCAAGGGAAAAGCCAGTGCGGCACTGGCAGCCAGTGTTTTTCACTTCGGACAGATATCCATTCCCGAATTAAAGCAGTATCTTTGCAGTTCAGGAATACCTATTAGAATTTAAGAAACCACACAACTTAAGACATGGAGATTGATTTTGAGAAGATGGGCGGACTTGTTCCGGCAATTGTCCAGGACAGTGTAACCGCCAAGGTTCTGATGCTTGGCTTCATGAACAGGGAAGCCTATGAAAAAACCGTGGAAACAGGAAAGGTCACATTCTGGAGCCGCAGTCGCAACTGCCTTTGGACCAAAGGCGAGACAAGCGGCAATTTCCTGCATGTAAGACAGATACTCAACGATTGTGACAATGATACACTGCTTATCAAGGCTCATCCTGACGGTCCGGTATGCCACACCGGAGCCGATACCTGCTGGGGCGAGACCAATAGTGCCGATCTGAACTTCCTTTCATACCTTCAGGACTTCATCGACCGCCGTTTCCGTGAAATGCCCGAAGGTTCATACACGACATCACTGTTCCGCAGCGGTGTCAACCGCATGGCCCAGAAGGTCGGAGAAGAGGCTGTTGAAACCGTCATTGAGGCCACCAACGGCACTGATGACCGTCTCATCTACGAGGCATCGGACCTTATCTATCATCTCATAGTCCTGCTCACGTCAAAGGGGCACCGCATTGAAGAACTGGCCACCGAACTGGTAAAGCGCCACAAGGAATGACGCAATGAACATAATAGATTATCAGAACGTTGAAATACGCCAACAGGACATGTTCGTTCTGGGCGATGTTTCCTTCAAGGTTGACGAAGGCGAGTTCGTCTATCTGATAGGAAAAGTGGGATCGGGCAAGAGCAGCCTCATCAAGACCATATACGGCGAACTTGAGGTGATTTGTTCTGCACCGGACAGCCATGCAGTTGTGCTGGACACAGACCTGTGCCGCATGAAACAGCGCCGACTGCCCGACCTGAGACGTCAGATGGGAATTGTCTTTCAGGATTTCCAGCTGCTGACTGACCGCAACGTCTTTGACAATCTGGCATTTGTTCTGAAATCGACGGGATGGAAGGACCGCAAGGCCATACATCAACAGATTATGCAGGTCCTTGACATGGTGGGTATGGAGACCAAGGGATACAAGTTTCCACACGAACTTTCCGGAGGAGAACAGCAGCGTATCTGCATTGCACGCGCCCTTCTGAACAACCCCAAACTGATTTTGGCCGATGAGCCCACCGGCAACCTTGACCCCACCACCGGACGACAGATCATGGAGATTCTGCACAAGGTGAACAATGGCGGAACAACCATAATGATGATCACCCACAACCTGCAGTGGCTGGAGGAATTTCCGGGCAGAGTCTTCAAATGTGAGGATCGCCACCTGACCGTTGACGGTGAATGACCAATTTTTACAAACCGAAAAACCATCCATAACATGAAAGTATTGAAATTCGGCGGAACATCAGTAGGAAGCCCGCAGCGAATGAAAGACGTGTGCCGCCTGATTACTGAAGACGGCCAGCAGAAACTCGTTGTCCTGTCAGCCATGTCAGGCACGACCAATTCACTTGTCGAGATTGCACAGTACCTGTACGGCGGCAACAAGGCCGGAGCTGACGATGTGATCAACCGTCTGCGCGCCAAGTACTACGCCCACGTGCCAGAACTGCTTGCCAAGGAGTCGGATCAGGAGAAGGTCCAGAAGTTCCTTGAAGACAAGTTCCAGTTCCTGCAGTCATTCTCAAAGGACAACTTCACTGAAAAGGAGGAAAAGATCATTCTCGCCCAGGGCGAACTCATATCCACGTTCATGGTTACCTGTTACCTTCAGGAACAGGGCATAAAGGCGGCTCTGTTGCCAGCACTAGATTTCATGAAGACCGATGCTGACGGCGAACCTGACATGAACTTCATATCAAAGAACGCATGCAGCCAGTTGGAAACCGTTCCGGGAATGCAGATATACATCACCCAGGGATTCATCTGCCGCAATGCAGCTGGAGACATCGACAACCTTCAGCGCGGAGGAAGCGACTACACGGCATCCATCTTGGGAGCAGCAGTAAAAGCCGAGGAAATCCAGATATGGACAGACATTGACGGAATGCACAACAACGACCCGCGTGTAGTGAAAGGCACACAGCCGGTCCGCCATCTGCATTTTGAAGAGGCAGCCGAACTTGCATATTTTGGAGCCAAGATCCTTCACCCCACATGCATACAGCCTGCTAAGGCCGCCTGCATACCTGTACGTCTGCTGAACACCATGGAACCATCGGCCCCAGGCACGCTCATTGACAACCGCGCCGAACCCGGACGCATTGCCGCCGTTGCCGCCAAGGAGAACATCACAGCGATCAAGATAAAGTCAAGCCGCATGCTGCTTGCTCACGGTTTCCTGAGAAAGGTATTCGAGATATTTGAAACCTACAGGACTTCAATCGACATGATCTGCACGTCCGAAGTCGGTGTATCAATGTCAATCGACAACACCCGCAATCTGAAAGAGATAGTCACCGAGCTCAAGAAATACGGAACCGTGACCGTTGACGAGGGCATGTGCATAATCTGCGTCGTCGGTGACATGGAATGGGAGAATCTGGGATTCGAGTCACGTGCTCTGGATGCTCTGGCCGACATTCCGGTACGTATGATTTCCTATGGAGGAAGCAACTACAACATCTCATTCCTGATTCGCGAATGTGACAAGGTGGATGCCCTGCAACGCCTCAGCGACGTATTGTTCAATTCAAAGAGCTGACCGTTTCAAAGCAATGCACACCCCATATTACCGATATGATCTGGGACTTTTGGACAGGACTCTGGCAAAAATCAGAGAATGCACTGAAGGACATCCCAACTGGCACGTCCACTATGCCATAAAGGCCAACGCCAACCCCACACTTCTTGAAAGGATACGCAAAGCCGGTCTGGGCATAGACTGTGTGAGCGGCGGAGAAATAAGCAAAGCCCTTGAAAACGGTTTCCCGGCCACATCGATAGTCTTTGCCGGAGTCGGAAAAGCCGATTGGGAGATAGACCTTGCACTTGAAAAGGGCATTGCCTGCTTCAACGTGGAATCCCAGGCCGAACTTGAAGTCATAATCGAACGTTGCCAGGCTCTTGGCCGCACCGCACACATTGCCCTGCGCGTCAACCCCAACGTCGATGCACACACCCACGCCGGCATCACCACCGGACTGTCCGAAAACAAGTTCGGCATTGAGATACCAATGCTCGAGCCGATAATCCGCAGAGCAATTGAATGCGACTGTCTGGTCTTTGAAGGACTGCATTTCCACATAGGCTCGCAGATTCTTGACGTGGAACCGTTCATGACTCTTGCAGACAGGGTCAATGAGCTTCAGGACAGTCTTGAAGGAAAGGGGATCAAACTGCACAGCATCAACGTGGGCGGTGGCCTGGGCGTTGACTATGACAACCCGGAACAGAACGACATGCCATGTCTGGAAAGCTATTTCAAGGTGTTTGAAGACCGTCTCAGACTGCGTCCCGGACAGCAGCTCCACTTTGAGCTTGGCCGTGCGGTAGTTGCACAGTGCGGACGCCTCATCACCAGAGTCCTGTACGTCAAGCAGGGTACTGTCAAGAAGTTTGCCATTGTCGACGCAGGTTTCACCGAGCTCATACGTCCGGCCTTCTACGGGGCTCACCACAAGATAGTCAACCTGAGTTCCGATGGTCCTTTGGAAAAGTATGACGTTGTTGGCCCCATCTGCGAATCATCCGATACCTTCGAAAAAGATGCCCTGCTGCCGGAAATAAGACGCGGTGACCTTATTGCCATACTTACAGCCGGAGCATACGGCGAGACCATGGCATCATGCTACAACTGCCGTCCGCTTCCAAAATCATGTTTTGACTGAATACAGACTTTGCGTCATGAAACTGAGGTCCTTTATACTGTTTGTGCTTGCCGTATCACTTGCCGCATGCAAAGGAGGCAGAAGCCAGGAATATGAATTGTGGCAGGACAGTCCTGTCGACCTCACTCCGGTAAGGGAACGTGTATCACAGGCCCTGCATAATGACAGCGCCAGTATCGGAGACTTCTTTGGAGCCGACATCCTGGAGTATGACATACCGGGCAGCCAGTCGGACTGGCAGATTCCGGACAGCGGCATTACTGACAGATTCGAGCTTGAGGCAATAGGCCGATACAACTCCTATCTGGCCGTTCATGACATTTTCAGCCAGTACGAACTGTTCACCAGATGCAAGGATATGGAGTATGAAGTTCCAGCTGTCAGTCTCATGGGCAACATCCTTTCATTCGGACGCACGGCTGCCAATTCCGGTTCCGGAAGCCCGGAATTCCGGAGCACCATTGACACGCTGGCAACCGAAATGTGCAAACAGATTGGAGAAGATGCATTCGGAGGCCGCGGAAATGAGGACCCGACCATTCTGCTTGACCATGCCCTGGAACTGCTCTCGCAGACTCCGTTCATTGATTTTGAAGATGAGACCGCAATAGACTGGTCCGTAAGGACCCAGCTGTCATGGACCGACAACTACGACACCGTTCTGGTTACCGGAATCAGTGAGTGTCAGGACAATGAATCATGCATGAACATGTTCTTTGACGCCTTGCAGCAGGCTCCGGACTACAGTGCACAATGTGCTCTGGCGTTGGGGTGCGTCACGTCGGTAGCATCGGAATTCACCCTGCCCGCAATCCAGGCGCTGCTGGAATCGGGACGTTACAGCGAATACAATTTCATTCTGTGGCTGGGATGGCGAAGTGCCATGCAGTACTTCTATTTCGGTCAGTCACGCGACAGCCGGATTGCCGACGAATACTACAACATACAGCGTAAGAACGCCTTCCTTTCCACTCTTGACCACCTGTGGGACAAGCCCGATGACTTCTGCGCCAGACTCATCCTTGAATGGCTCTGTTCAACCGGCAACATAGTCCGCAACGGCAGCAACGTCTATGGCACCGATGCCCCGCTTGACTACGATATGGTATTCGGCCGCTGATCAGTAGCGCCAGATAAGTCCAAGCGAAAGCGGGAAATCCAGGAAATATTCATCCATATACCCCAACACGCTCACGCCGCCGTGCAGATCAATGCCGAAGTGACGTGTAACAGGGATATCATAACCCAGCTGGAAGGACAGGAAATTGTTGCCATGATCCCTGATTGCCGGTTTTCCGCTCAGAGACATGGAGAAATCTCCCAGATCCAGACCTGCACCCATGCTCCAGGTAAAGCCACGGTCGAACATGCCCGGTTCGTCAAGCGTACCGGTAGTGGCTCCCATATCGCCGAACAGGCTCCATCCGCCACGGTTTCCAAAGCGATACTTGAACTGCATCACGTCACGCGCCATGCCTGAATCAAAGAAGTACTGCACCTGGGGTGAGATTGAAAAGTACGGATAACGGTTGTCCGGAACATCCCAGTACTTGCTGACCACGGAGCCCATCATCACGCCAAGGCCTGCCACAGCGGCGATGCCCATCAGCAGATCCTCGTCATCAAGTCTGGTCAGGTCAATGTCATCGGCCAGCTTTTCACGGTTGACAAGTCCGTTCACAGGCAGAGGTTCCGGACCGCCATACGACCAGCGGTCATAATACGAGGCACGGTACAGTCCGTCAAACCAGAAAATGTCATGATACAGGTCAAACAAGTCGACCATAAGCATTTCCAGAATCGGATCATTAGGGTCATCGGTCTTATATACACCGCCCTTGCCGTCAGGAGTCGAATAGAACACATCCTCTACCACCACCTTCCTTACGGCTCGGTCAACCGGGACAGGATCATGCAGTACAGCCACACTGTCTGCCATGAAAAGGTCGTAATCCTGACTTGTTCCCCCACCCTTATACTTGAAATGGAAACGCGCCACGACCGTTGCAGGACAGTTCTTGTACATGGTCAGATAGTACTTTCCGTCATCGGCCTGGCCGACTTCACCCCATACCTTGATATTCGTATTCCTGTATGCCGATGCTCCCAGAACCGTCATGAGCATGGCAATCAGCATCAATATTCTCTTCATAATTGCGTTCCGTTTCTGTAATGACGTACAAAATTAGCAATTGTTGCCGTGTATAACCCTCCTTTTTATATTTTTACCCCCGAAATGAAACGATACCGCTGCCTTCTGCTCATTCTTCTGGCCCAGTTCGATGCTTTTGCACAGCATCCCTGGGGGCCGGCCGTTCCCGGTCCCATGCCGAACGGTGACATTGAGTATTTTGAGGAAGAGACATCGGTTGTCTGGACCATAGACCTTTCCTCCCAAGGACGCAGGCATCAACGTGGCACACGCCGTCAGGTTGAGCGTTGGCAGACAATGGAGACATTCAGCTTCGATTCCCTGGGCAGGCTGACCGAACGTTGCGAATACCGCTCGCTCAACCCGCGTATTGTCACTGTCGAACTGCTATCGGACGGAAGCGTCCCGTCCATTGTCCGGGACAGTCTTGCCGACCGCAGCAGACCACAGGAACACAATGTGTTCGATTATTCCGACAGCACGCTGGAAACTTTCACCCCTATTTTCAGGCTGGAGCAGGAAACTGACAGAGACGGACTTGAAACACGCTATTTCTACAACGACCATGGCTGTGTAAGCCGTATGGAGCGTGACTGGGACAGCTTGTCCATGTCCGTCACCGTTTTCGACAACTACGAGTACGACCGCTACGGAAACTGGACCTCCAGGAAACGATACTCGATCGTCCCTGGAGGTCCACGTCATCTTAGCGGAAGCGACAGGCGCCGCTACATATACCGTTGATTATCCGATAAGCTGCAGGAAAGGCATTATGATGTCCATGAATGCTGCGACAACATTCTCGAAGCATTCGGCCGAGAAGAATTCTTCAAGACTGCATGACGAGCCGTCTTCATCAAATACGAGCATCGGCTCAAGAGCGAATCCCGATTCCTCGTCTTCATCCCTGACACAGCCAATCTCCAGATGAGCAGTCTTCTTTTTTGAACCGGCCAGATAAAGACCGGTGCTGATCTGTGCATTGAGTTTGCCAAGCGCGCTCTTGACTTCCTTTTCGCCAAGTCCTGCATCCAAAGTCCCTTCAACCTGTGCAACGGCTTTCAGCAGTTCACCGATGTTTGCACAATCCAGCTTCACGTTGACGCGGTCAAGCAGGTCAAGGTTGGCATCGGCCTTGTAACCCAGTAGGGACAGCATTCCGAATGCCTGCTCCTCATCTTCAACAGCACCTGCATTCTTGAGCAGGTCATCAATCAGAGTCATGTTGCCATGCAGGGCTGCATCAAGCGATAGCACCGACTTGCTGCCCCTTGACAGACTTGTGTTCAGATTCACGCCATTTGCATCGGCACTGGCACCAAGCTTTGCGACATTGCTTTCCGGCAATGAGATCTCACCCTCGATGTTGAGTTTTGTAAAGTCAATGGTCAAGGTGTTGTAATGATTATCGTAATTGTAGGTTACACTGCCATCTTTGTATTCTACGGTCTCATCGGAATCAAAATCGCTGTTGACATCAAGTGCAAGTGACGACTTCACCTTGGCACTGACAAGAGACTTGCCTTCATGAACCATATCCAGAGTTATGGTTTCAGGAACATCTACAAAATATTCATTTCTGCGGGTAAGGGCTTCTGTCTGCTTGCCTTCGCGGAATGAATTCTCATTCACGCTTGACACTATGCTTATCCTGCTTGTGTTGTCACTGCCCCTCAGTGTCATTACGACCGGCTTTGAGTTCTGATCGTAAAGGGTAATCTCCAGACGATCCCGGACTGACGGATCAAGAATGAATGTGCCGTTTGCATCATCGGCCTTGATGGCTCCGTAAAACTTTGGCATAGAAACGGCGTATGTGATGATTCTCATGGATGTACGCATAGTGCCGGCTCTTGTTCCAGTCTGGGCATAATCCTGCAAGGATTCAAGAATGCGAACTGGAGCGTATGGC
This sequence comes from Bacteroidaceae bacterium, assembly GCA_045640065.1. GTDB lineage: Bacteria > Bacteroidota > Bacteroidia > Bacteroidales > Bacteroidaceae > Colenecus. The sequence goes on along the minus strand of JAZUEH010000095.1, from coordinate 806 downwards.
GTGTTGCCATTCTCCGTATAAGTCTCCGTGCGTATTCCATTTTCTACAACCTCAATGAATCTTCCAATCGGGCTGGCATCAAAGTCCTCATACTTTGCAATAAGATAGGCCAGCAGGTCCATAGTGGATTTCTGACTCTTCAGATCCGCATCAATCATCCTGGCCAGTTCCATACCTGTCTCAGCCAGATACTCCTGAGCCGCTTCAGGTGACTTGATTACATCATCTTCCTTCTCCTTATGACATGAAGCCAGCATTATCAGTGCTCCGCCCAATGCCAGAAATGACAAAAGTTTCTTCATATTCTTACAATTATTAAATGTGATCCGCATTTTCCGGCGAAGGTAAGAAATAAAAAGGAAAAAAGCCGTTCGGAATTATCATAATCATGAGCGCATCGTCAAGAACGATGCCATGACCATAAGACTTTCGGCCACAGATATCCTGAACCGCATGGTGGAAAACAACTACGTGTATTTCGGCCCGCTGAACTGCCGCCAGAGTGAAGATTCCCGCCGCCCGGCAATAATCCTTCGCGCCTCATACCACTTCAACAGTGCCTCAAGCAAATACCGCGGCACCGGCGCCGGCCAGGACGTCATGCAGCGCCTCAAAAATCCCTGTTCCGAGTGTGCTGGAACTTATCCTGTCGGTCAAATTGCAAGTGTCTTGCCCTGAAAAAAGTTGAATGGATTAATACCTATCCCTGCTCTAGGTTGAGCACATTGTGTCTTATCCCTGGGTTCGGTTGAACGTCATTCCTTAACCCTGCCATAAGTTGAACGGGTTCTGTTTTTAGCTCCTCA
>JAZUEH010000094.1:0-13373 GCA_045640065.1 Bacteroidaceae bacterium | reverse complement strand
CCCATGAGCAGCGGATCCAGACCAAGCTCCTTCTGGAATTCCGCAAGAATCGGAATGCTGCCACCACCGCGGCTGGGAACCGGTTCAATGCCATATACCTGAGCCATTGCGCGCGATGCGGCACGATAGGCATCGGACGTGATTGGAATAAGGAAGCCGTCACCGCTTTCAAACGGAGTGACCTCGACCTTCACATACGGCGGAGCTATCTTTTTCAGATGGTCTGAAATGAGCCTGGTTATCTCTGCGCTTCTCTGGTTCGGTACCAGACGGGCCGAAATCTTGGCATGGGCCACACTTGGCAGAACAGTCTTGGCGCCCTGTCCGGTATAACCGCCCCAGATGCCGCAGACATCAAGTGACGGACGTATGCCGGTACGCTCCAGAGTCGTGAAACCCTTCTCACCCTTGACCTCATCAATATCAAGAAAGTTCTTATACTCATCCATATCAAAGGGGGCACGGGCCAGCATATCCCTGTCTGACTGAGAAAGTTCGACCACGTTGTCATAGAATCCGGGTACCGTGACACGGTTGTCGGCATCCATGAGCGATGCAATCATTTCGCAGAGCACATTGATGGGGTTGGCCACAGCACCTCCGTAATGACCGGAATGAAGGTCCTTGTTCGGTCCCGTCACCTTGATTTCCAGATATGAAAGACCTCGCATTCCGCAGTTGATGGACGGCACCTTATCCGATATCATGGTGGTGTCCGAAACCAGACAGACGTCGGCCTTCAGAAGCTCACGGTTGGCTTTGATGAAGGCAGGAAGCGATGCACTTCCGGTTTCCTCCTCGCCCTCGAAGATGAACTTGACGTTATGCCTAAGCTGACCTGAACGTACCAGGAATTCGAATGCCTTGATATGCATGAACAGCTGGCCCTTGTCATCGTTGGCTCCGCGGCACCATATCGCCCCGTCGTGGATAACCGGCTCAAACGGATCGCTGTTCCACTTTTCCAGAGGTTCAGGGGGCTGGACATCATAATGGCCATAAACCAGCACCGTCTTGAGGGTCGGATCTATCATTTTCTGACCGAAGACGACAGGATTGCCGGCTGTCGGCATGACCTGGGCGGTATCTGCACCCGCTTCAAGCAGAAGTTCCGCAAGACGGGCGGCACAGCGTTCCATGTCGGGCCTGTTTTCAGGTTTGGCACTGATTGAAGGAATTCTCAGAATGGAGAAAAGCTCTTCAAAGAATCTGTCGCGGTTCTGTTCTATATACTGTTTCATATCTGCGTCCTGAATGATGAATCAGAGCATGTTCTGCTTTCTGAGATTTTCCGTCACTTCCTCGTCGCTCATGGCGTAATTCACCAGATTTCCACTCAGGAACTGGTTGTAGGCGCTCATATCCATGAGTCCGTGACCGGTAAGGTTGAACAGCAGCACCTTGCTTTCGCCGGTTTCCTTGCATTCCTTTGCACGACGTATGGTCGCGGCAATGGCATGACATGATTCCGGAGCCGGCACAATACCTTCACTCTGTGCGAACAGCATTCCGGCCTGGAATGTCTCCAGCTGGTCAACGTCCATGGCTTCCATGATTCCGTCCTTGAGCAGCTGCGACACAATGACCCCCGCGCCATGGAAACGCAGACCTCCGGCATGGATATTGGCAGGCGCGAATTTATGACCAAGAGTGAACATTGGCATGAGTGGAGTATATCCGGCCTCATCACCATTGTCATACATGAACTTACCCTTTGTCAGTTTGGGGCACGATGCCGGTTCGACTGCAATGTATCGGGTATCCTTGTGGGTTCCGTCATAATAGTGGCGCATGAACGGGAAGGCCAGACCTCCGAAATTGGAGCCGCCACCGAAACAGGCAATGACTTCATCGGGATATTCACCAGCCATTTCCATCTGCTTTTCAGCCTCAAGTCCTATTACAGTCTGATGCAGAGAAACATGGCTCATGACCGATCCCAGCGTATATTTGCAGTTAGGAGTAGTGCGGGCCAGTTCGACAGCCTCGGATATTGCAGTTCCCAGTGAGCCCTGATGGTTCGGGGTTGCGGTAAGGATATCCTTTCCGGCACGGGTCGACATAGAAGGCGATGCAGTTACCTGAGCACCGAACACCTGCATCATGTTCCTGCGGTACGGCTTCTGCTCGTAGCTTATCTTGACCTGATAGACAGCAGCCTCCAGTCCGAACACCTTGGCTGCATATGAAAGAGCTGTACCCCACTGTCCTGCTCCGGTTTCAGTGGTGACGTTGGTAACACCTTCCTCCTTGCAGTAATATGCCTGTGCAATTGCAGAATTCAGTTTATGGGAACCGACCGGACTTACACTTTCGTTCTTGAAATAAATGTGGCACGGAGTTCCAAGTGCCTCTTCAAGACCGTATGCACGCACCAGAGGTGTGCTTCTATAATAGGTATACATTTCGCGGACCTTCTCAGGGATATCGATCCACTGGTGTTCCATATCGAGTTCCTGATGGCAGCACTCCTTTGCGAAAATGGGATAGAGGTCTTCCGGTTTAATGGGTTCGCCTGTTGCCGGGTTCTTGAGCGGCATGGGCTTGGTGGTCATATCGGCCTGAATGTTATACCACTGTGACGGGATCTCAGACTCGCTGAGGAAAAATCTTTTCTGTTTCATATTGTATTCTTTTTTCATTCCGGTTATAAAAAATCCGCCTCACTGCTCTCTTGATTCTGTGGGACGGACATGCATGATTGACTTTACAGAAAGTCGGGATACAGGATTATGCCACCCCACGCCATCGTACGGTTTGCCAATAGAGTCGCCAATACCTGTTCAAATCCATGCTGTTTTTCTTTTTGTCCGATGCAAAGTTATGCAATCAATTTGAATAATATCAACTGCAAAGGCAAAAAAATGGTTATCTTTGCAATCAAATTGCATATATATAAAAAGGAAACAATGAAAATTTCAACCCGCGCTGAGATAATGCCAAGTTCGCCCATACGCAAACTGTCAGGCATTGCACAGAAAATAGAGTCCGAAGGGGTACACGTCTACCACCTGAACATTGGGCAGCCTGATCTGCCCTCCCCCGAAATCGGACTTGAAGCGGCAAAGAACATAGACCGTAAGGTTCTTGAATACTCACCCAGCCAGGGTTTCCTCAGCTTGAGGAAGAAACTCTGCGATTATTATGAACAATATCAGATAAAATTCAGTCCTGATGACATCATCATAACCTGTGGCGGTTCCGAAGCGGTTCTGTTCGCATTCATGACCTGTCTGAATCCCGGTGATGAAATCATTGTACCGGAACCCGCCTATGCCAACTATATGGCCTTCGCAGTTTCGGCCGGTGCGGTCATAAAGCCGATTGTCTCAACCATTGAAGACGGATTTGCGTTGCCACCGGTAGAGAAGTTCGAGGAACTGATCACCGAAAAGACGAAAGGCATTCTGATATGCAACCCGAACAACCCGACAGGATACCTCTACACCCGCAAGGAGATGCTCCAGCTCCGTGACCTGGTCAAGAAATATGACCTGTTCCTGTTCTCGGACGAGGTCTACCGCGAATTCATCTATACCGGTTCGCCATACATATCGGCCTGCCACCTGGAAGGGATTGAGAACAACGTCATTCTCATTGACTCGGTCTCCAAGCGATATTCCGAATGCGGTATAAGAATAGGTGCACTTGCCACCAAGAACCATGAGGTACGTGACGCAGTCATGAAGTTCTGTCAGGCACGTCTCAGTCCGCCCCTTATCGGACAGATTGTAGCCGAAGCATCAATCTCAGCCCCCAGAGAGTATCTCACCAACACCTACGAGGAGTTCATCACCCGCCGCAAATGTCTCATTGACGGTCTGAACAAGATTCCGGGAGTCTATTCTCCAATTCCAATGGGAGCATTCTATACTACAGTACAGCTTCCCATAGATGACTGCGAGAAGTTCTGCAAATGGTGTCTCACGGACTTCCGCCGCGACGGCAAGACAATAATGCTGGCCCCCGGAACCGGATTCTATTCAAATCCCGATATGGGCCGTGACCAGGTACGCATGGCTTACGTCCTTGACATTGAAGAACTGAAAGTTGCACTGATTCTACTGGCGCAGGCCCTTGAAGAATATAACAGTCTGTAAATGCCCATGAAAAGGACTATTCTTGCATTCTTTCTTCTGCTGTCCGTAACTGGCATATGCCTGGCATCAGGTCCCAAGCGCGAATTCCGCGGAGCCTGGATACAGGCCGTGAACCATCAGTTTGAAGGTATCCCCACCAAAGAACTCAAACAGACTTTGTCTGACCAATTGGACTCGCTCAAAGCAGCTGGAATAAACACAGTCCTGTTTCAGGTCCGTGTTGAAGCCGATGCCCTTTACAAATCCTCGCTTGAACCGTGGAGTGCTTTTCTGACCGGCCGTCAGGGACAGGTCCCCGATGAGGACTGGGATCCACTGCGCTTCATGGTAGACCAGTGTCACAGCAGGGACATGGAACTGCACGCATGGATCAATCCTTTCCGAGCCAAAACTGCATCAACGTCAAAACTTGCAGCCAATCATCAGGCCAGCCTGCACCCTGAACGCATGGTGCGTTATGGAGGGCTGACCCTGTTCAATCCCGGACTGCAGGAAAACAGGGACTACATCTGCAATGTGGCAGCAGACATTGTAACAAGGTATGACATTGACGGATTCCACATTGACGACTACTTCTACCCATATCCGGAAGAAGGACTCACATTCAATGACAATGCCACATTCAAAAAGGACCCACGCGGTTTCAGCAGCATAGATGACTGGAGACGCGACAACATCAGCCTTTTCATTGAGCAGCTGTACAGAACGATAAAAGACATCAAGCCATGGGTCAAGTTCGGCATATCACCGTTTGGAATATACCGCAACAAGTCCGCATCGTATCCCGAAGGCAGCCAGACCAACGGTTTCGAAAGCTACAGTGGCCTGTATGCCGACATTCTGCTGTGGATAGACAGAGGATGGGTTGACTATTGCATTCCACAGGTATATTGGAATACCGGTTTCAAGAAAGCCGACTATTCCGTCCTTACCGAATGGTGGTCAAAATACGGCAAAGGATGCCTCATGTACATAGGTCAGGACGTTGAACGCACTGTCAGCGAAAAGGACCCTGCCGACAGAAACCAGAACCAGGAACGTCACAAGCTGAACCTCCAGCGTTCTCTCAACGGTCTCAGCGGCAGCTGTTTCTGGCCAGCCCTGCCGGTCGTCAACAACATGAACGGATTCAGGACAGTCCTCAGTGAGGAGTATTACAGCACCCCTACCCTCCAACCTGTACCGAAAAACTTCAGGTTCAAAGCTCCGGGAAAGGTGCGCAAGCTCATGGTTGTTGAAACCAACAACGGCCCTGTGCTGTTCTGGACCGCGCCTAAAGCAAAACGCGTCGAGGACTACGAGAAGGCCTGCCGCTACGTAGTTTACCGCTTTGAGCACGGACAGTCAGTTGACCTGGATGACACCTCATGCATTGTAGCGATAACCCGTAACAACTATTACGAATTCGGTTCCACCATTGGAGAAAAGGAGAAGGCCACCTATGTGGTAACCGCCTTGAACCGGTCAGACATGGAATCCGACCCGGTGCGCTGCAAAGTCAGCTTGCAATAACGACATACCATAAAATAAAGGGACTGTTCCGACAATGGAGCAGTCCCTTTGTTTATCGGTTCGCCAGAATCATTTCTGTGACTCGACCCACTTGCGGGCGTTCACGAATGCCTCCAGCCACGGTGTGATCTGGTCATCCTTGCGGTCAGCGGGATAGAAACCGCACTGCCACGGGAATATTGCACGCTCGGGATGCGGCATCATAGCCACGTGACGGCCGTCTGCACTGGCAATACCTGCAATGTTGAAATCCGATCCGTTCGGATTTGCGGGATAACCGGAATACGTATATTTGGCAATCACATTGTATTTGTCTTCAGCATACGGAAGTGAGAACTTGCCTTCTCCGTGAGCCACCCATACACCCAGGCGGGTGCCGGCAAGAGACTTGAACATGACACTGTCATTCTCAGGAATGGTTACGCCAAGGAATGACGATTCGAACTTGTGTGAATCGTTATGCAGCATGCGGCCCTTTTCCTTATGGTCCGGAGTGATAAGGCCAAGTTCCATCATGAGCTGGCAACCGTTGCAGATACCCAGGGACAGCGTATCCTTGCGGGCATAGAAGCGGTCAAGTGTCTCCTTGGCCTTGGGATTGAACAGAAATGCTCCGGCCCAGCCCTTTGCCGAACCTAGGACATCGGAATTCGAGAAGCCTCCGCAATAGATAATCATGTTGATGTCGTCAAGGGTTTCACGGCCACTTACAAGGTCGGTCATGGTAACGTCCTTGACATCGAAGCCGGCCAGCCACAGTGTGTAGGCCATTTCGCGGTCACCATTGGTTCCCTTTTCACGGATGATGGCAGCCTTGATGCCGCTTGCAGTCCTGCGGTCGGGATTCAGGCCGAACTGTGCCAGTTTGCCGGTGAAACTGTATGGAAGCTTGATGTTCATCGGAAGTTTTCCAAGGTTTGCGTATCGCTTGTCAGCACAACCGTTCATTGACTGCTTGCGGTCAAGCAGATATGAAGTCCTGAACCAGAGGTCGCGCATTGCATCGATATCGATGGTAATGTCCTTCCTGTCACGACGTATATAAAGGGTACGTGCATCAGATGGACGGCCTATCACCGCATAACCTACACCTGCCTCATCAAGGATTTCCGTGACGGCATCAAGCTTCTTGGACTCAATCTGAAGCACAACACCCGGATTCTCGGAGAACAGCATCTTCACAAGATCCTGACCCTGCAGATTGTCAAGCGACACTTCCAGACCTCCGGCAACATTGGCAAAGCACATTTCAAGCAGGGTCACCACGAGACCACCGGCCGATATGTCATGACCGGCCAGAACCAGTCTCTTTTCGATCAGTTTCTGGACTGCATCGAATGCATCGGCAAAATATTCGGCATTTCTGACGGTCGGAACATCACTGCCTACTTTGCCAAGTACCTGAGCGAATGCTGAACCGCCAAGTTTCTGTGCATCGAAACTGAAGTCAACGTGCAGCAGCACGCTGTCCTTACGGTCTGAAAGCACCGGTGAAACCGTCTTTTTCACGTCCGATACCTGACCGCCTGAGGTGACGATTACCGTACCTGGGCTGATGACCTTCTCGCCATTGGGATACTTCTGGGTCATTGACAGGGAATCCTTACCGGTAGGAACATTGATTCCAAGTTCCTGACAGAAGTCCGACAGAGCCTTGACGCCCTTGTACAGACGAGCATCCTCACCCTTCTGCGCACGGCAAGGCCACATCCAGTTGGCTGACAGGGATACGGTCTTGAGTCCATCGGTCAGAGGGGCAAAGACTATGTTTGTGAGTGATTCGGCTACTGAAAGTACTGAACCTGCAGCCGGATCGGCAAGACCTGCCTGAGGTGCGTGACCGATAGCAGTGGCAATACCCTTTTCACCGCGATAGTCCAAAGCTACGACACCGCAGTCTGAAAGCGGCAACTGCAGCTCGCCCTGACACTGCTGACGAGCAATCTTACCTGTAACGGAACGGTCCACCTTATTGGTAAGCCAGTCCTTGCAGGCAACTGCCTCAAGCTGGAGCACATCCTTCAGGTAGTCCTGAATATTGTTTTCTGAATAGGTGACATCCTCATATTTCCGTTCAACTGTCTCATCAACCATATAGGTCTTTGGTGATGAGCCGAACATCTGGCTGACAGCCAGGTCGAATGGACGTATGCCATCACCTTGCTCGAAAGCGAAACGGGCATCGCCTGTGGTCTCACCTACAACATACATCGGGGCACGCTCACGGTCGGCAATCTTCTGAACGTGTTCAATATGCTTCTGGTCAATGAGAAGTCCCATACGCTCCTGTGACTCGTTGGCAATGATTTCCTTCGATGAAAGGGTCTTGTCACCGACCGGCAGTTTTGTCATGTCAATGAGACCTCCGCATTCCTCAACCAGTTCGGAGAGGCAGTTCACATGACCTGCAGAACCATGATCATGGATTGAAACGATAGGATTGGTGTCCTCTTCGCAAAGGGCACGGGTCACGTTGTATGCACGTTTCTGCATTTCAGCATTGGCACGCTGGACTGCGTTCAGTTCAATGCCGCTTGAATATCGGCCTGTCTCAACCGATGAAACCGAGCCGCCGCCAAGACCGATACGGTAGTTGTCACCACCCAGCACGACAATCTTGTTACCCTTCTGGGGCTCGCCCTTCAGGCAGTCACGCTTGGTTCCGTAGCCAACACCGCCGGCCATCATGATGACCTTGTCATATCCGTACTGCTCGCCGTTCTCCTGATGCTCGAAAGTAAGCAAGGAACCGCAGATGAGCGGCTGGCCGAACTTGTTTCCGAAATCCGATGCACCGTTCGAAGCCTTGATCAGGATCTGTTCCGGAGTCTGATACAGCCACTGGCGCTCCTTCATGCCCTTTTCCCATGTACGATTCTCATCATTGCGCGGATATGAAGTCATATAGACAGCTGTACCTGCAATAGGCCAGGAACCTGTACCTCCACCCATACGGTCGCGGATTTCACCGCCTGTTCCTGTCGATGCGCCATTAAACGGCTCAACCGTTGTCGGGAAGTTGTGGGTTTCGGCCTTGAGTGAAATGACAGTCTCGATATCCTTGATAATGAAATAGTCCGATGTCGAATGGTCAGCCGGAGCGAACTGCTCCACTACCGGCCCCTGAGCAAATGCCACGTTGTCCTTGTATGCTGAAAGAATCTGATTGGGATTCTCCTGAGTGGTCTTCTTGATCATCTGGAACAGGGAAGACTCCATTTCCTTTCCGTCAATTATGAACTTGCCACCGAAAATCTTGTGACGACAGTGTTCTGAATTGATCTGTGCAAAACCGAACACCTCGCTGTCAGTGAGTTTGCGTCCCAATTCACCTTCCACCTTATGAAGATAGTCGATCTCATCCTTTGAGAGGGCAAGACCTTCCTCTTCATTGTAGGAATCCAGATCCTCAATGAAAAGAATCGGCTGCGGCTTGATATCAACCGTGAATATCTTCTGGTCAAGACCCTTGTAGAGGCGCTGGAGCATTGGATCGAACTCAGCATTCTCATCCTTTGCAGGGAAATATTCCTCTATACGGGCAATGCCAGAAAGCCCCATGTTCTGGGTTATTTCAACGGCATTCGTACTCCACGGGGTAATCATTTCACGACGCGGGCCAATGAAATAGCCCTCCAAAGACTCTGCCTCGAGTGCGGTTGCATTACCGTACAGCCAGCTGAGCTTACTGATGTCTTCACTTGATGGTTTTGAAACAGTCTCGGTGGCAACTATCGTGCCTGACGGGTTCTTGAAGAAGATTATCATTTCTATATTTGAATTTGGATTTGCAAAGGTAACCTTTTATAATAAGAAAATCGGTATTTTTGCACATTCGTTTTGAACAGCTTCAGTGGATAAGGAAGAATACATAAACATACGCGGAGCAAGGGCAAACAACCTGAAAAGCGTGGACGTCGAAATTCCCAGAGACAGTTTCACAGTCATTACAGGTCTGTCCGGTTCAGGAAAGTCGTCACTTGCCTTCGACACCCTTTATGCAGAAGGGCAGCGCCGCTATGTGGAATCGCTGTCAGCATACGCACGTCAGTTCCTTGGCCGCATGAAGAAGCCCGAATGTGACGGCATTGAGGGATTACCCCCGACAATAGCCATAGGCCAACGTTCCGGCAGCAGCCGCAATCCGCGTTCCACAGTAGGCACACAGACTGAAATCTACGAATATCTGAAACTGCTCTTCGCCCGCGTAGGAAAGACCATATCACCAATAAGCGGACAGGAAGTCAGGAAACACAGCGTTGACGATGTGGTCAGTTTCGTTCAGAAGCAGCCCATGGGACAGCGTTTCACCGTACTGGCCCCCATACGGCTGGCAGCCGGACGCAGTCTCGAAGAGCAGCTCGCCATCTACCTCAAGGAAGGTTACTCGCGCATTGACTCTGACGGAGAAATGGTCGAAATCGATGACATGAAGTCACGGATTCAGGAAACCGGAAAATCTCCGGCGAACCTGTTCCTGCTTGTTGACCGTCTGGCAGTATCGGATTCCCAGGAGAATCTGAGCCGCTTGAATGATTCGGTGGAAACGGCATTTTTTGAAGGCGGAGGCGAATGTCTGCTGCGTTTCTACAACCCGGACCACACCAGCGTTCTCCATACATTCAGCAACCGTTTCGAAGCCGATGGAATAAAGTTCCAGGAACCTACTGAAAACCTGTTCTCGTTCAATTCGCCGGTAGGAGCCTGCCCGCGGTGCGAAGGATTCGGACGTGTAATCGGCATCGATGAGGATCTGGTAATACCCAACCGCTCGCTGAGTGTCTATGACGGCTGCGTTGTCTGCTGGAAAGGAGAGAAGATGGTGGAATGGAAGAACTGGTTCATACTCAATGCCCAGAAACACGATTTCCCCATATTCACACCATACCACCAGCTGACTCAGAGCGAAAAGGACTACCTCTGGCACGGTTGCGGCTGCGGCCCTGATGAGAACGGCTGGGAGGAGCCCTCCATAGACAACTTCTTCGGGATGCTGGAGAAGAACCAGTACAAGATCCAATACCGGGTCATGCTGGCCAGGTACCGCGGCAAGACCATCTGCCCCGAGTGTCACGGAAAACGTCTCAAGAAAGAGGCCGAATATGTCAGAATAGGCGGCAAGTCCATTACCGAACTTGTCGAAATGCCGATAAAAGAGCTCAAGCCGTTCTTTGACAATCTTGAGCTTGACAAGTCACAGTCACTTGCTGCAAGCCGCATTCTTGTAGAAATAAGAAGCCGTCTGCAGTTCATGACCGATACCGGACTTGAATATCTCACACTGAACCGCGGTAGCGGAACACTGTCGGGAGGTGAAAGCCAGCGAATCAGCCTCGTCACATCACTGGGCAGCAGCCTGATGGGATCGCTGTATATTCTGGACGAGCCCAGCATCGGACTTCACAGCCGTGATACCGAGAAACTCATTCATGTGCTCAAGCAGCTGCAGCAGCTGGGCAACACAGTCGTTGTCGTTGAGCACGATGAAGAGATAATCCGTTCATCGGACTATATAATTGATGTAGGGCCCGATGCAGGCCGCCATGGAGGCCAGATCGTCTGGCAGGGCAAGACCTCTGAACTGGACAGCAGTTCAGGCAGCTGGACCGTCCGTTACCTGACGGGCAGCGAGCGGATTGACATTCCGGTCAGTCGCAGGCCGTGGAACAACTACATAGAAATAAAAGGTGCACGCCAGAACAATCTGGCCGGGATTGACGTAAAATTCCCTCTTGGCGTGATGACCGTTGTAACTGGAGTGAGCGGCTCGGGCAAGAGCACGCTGGTGCGTGACATCCTGTACCAGAAACTCAAATCGGTTTACGGAGAAAGCGACGGACAGATACCTGGACAGTGCGATGGCCTGACGGGCGATACCTTCCTTGCCAAAGGCGTTGAATTCGTTGACCAGGATCCCATAGGCAAGACATCGCGCTCCAACCCTGTCACATACGTCAAGGCGTACGATGAGATACGCAAGCTGTTCGCCGACCAGCCCCTGTCCCAACAGATGGGCTACCGCCCCACACATTTCTCTTTCAATTCCGAAGGAGGCCGATGCGAGGAATGCAAGGGCGAGGGCACTGTAACCGTATCCATGCAGTTCATGTCAGACCTGACCCTTGAATGCGAAAGCTGCCACGGCAAACGCTTCAAGAAAGACGTCCTTGAAGTCACCTACAAGGGCAAGAACATCTGGGACATTCTTGAAATGACCGTGAATCAGGCCATTGAATTCTTCTCCTCCGACAATGCCACGGAAAAGAAGATTGTCCGCAAGCTGGAACCGCTACAGTGGGTCGGTCTTGGCTACATCAAGCTGGGACAGTCATCATCGACCTTGTCCGGAGGTGAAAGCCAGCGGGTCAAACTGGCCTATTTCCTCAGTCTGGAGAAAGCCGAGCCCACAATATTCATCTTTGACGAGCCCACCACCGGCCTGCATTTCCACGACATACGCAAGCTGCTCGACTCATTCGATGCACTTCTGCACCGCGGCCATACCGTAATCATCATTGAGCACAACCTTGACGTGATAAAATGCGCTGACCACATTATCGACCTTGGCCCCGAAGGCGGAGACAAGGGAGGTCATCTGGTCATAGCCGGTACGCCCGAACAGGTTGCCGCCTGCCCGGAATCCTACACCGGCCGTTTCCTTAAGGACAAAATTTAAAACATCAGAGCCACATGCCCAGCAAACGAATTGCCACAATCAGGGATTTCTTCAAAACGACAATATGGACCCAGGACCTGAGCGATGCCTCATTCATGCGGCGTGCGCTTAACAACACGTCAAAGGTATGCGCCATTGCCGTGCGCCGTTTCCTTGACGACAGGATAATCAGGCGGGCTGCCGACCTGACCTACTCCACTCTGTTCGCTCTGGTTCCAATTCTGGCACTGATATTTGCCGTGGCCAAAGGCTTCGGCTTTGAAAACATCGTGGAAGAACTGCTCAAGAATGGCGTAATAGGCCAGGAGAAGACCGACACCGTGATGCAGTTCATCCAGAGCTACCTGCAGTTCACACACAACGGTCTGTTCGTGGGATTCGGACTTCTGTTCCTGCTATGGTCAGTCTTTGCACTTGCCAACGGCATTGAAATCAACCTGAATTTCATCTGGCGCCTCAAGAAAACCCGTAAGGTCAGCCGCAAGATCACCGACTACTTCTCGCTTCTGCTGCTGATTCCCATTGCAATAATCCTGTTGAGCGGTCTGTCTGTCCTGGCATCGAACATACTTACACGCACACAGGGCTACCAGCTGCTTGGCAGTTTCGTGCAGTTCCTGATCAGAGCCATTCCGTATATCATGGCCGGACTCATCTTTACGGGGTTCTACATGTTCATGCCCAACACCAAGGTCAAATTCAGGCATGCCATAATTCCGGGATTCTTTGCCGGCATCATTTTCCAGTTCGTCCAGAACCTGTACTTCCAGGGCCAGCTGTCATTGAGCAACTACAACGCCATATACGGAGGTTTCGCAGCACTCCCGCTGTTCATGTTCTGGTGCAATGTATCATGGGCAATAGTCCTGTTCGGCTGTGAACTGACATACGTGAGCCAGAACAATGACTTCTTCAGCTACTATACGGAACCTGAAAAGATAAGCCGTTACCATGAGGATTTCTATGCACTCATGGTCCTGAACCTGATAGCACGCCGTTTCGCGAAAGGCGAGACGCCATACACGGCCCAGCAGATTTCCAAAGAACTGCACATTCCGCTGCGGACAACGCTTCAGTCTGTCTAT
>JAZUEH010000093.1:0-3129 GCA_045640065.1 Bacteroidaceae bacterium | reverse complement strand
GGTGTCCAGACAAACATGGACTTTTCACCGGTTGCCGGCTTGATCTTGCCGTTGCCGTTGAACACGCAGCTGCCTCCATCGGGAACGTTGGTTATCGTGATGCTCTTTATCTTCAGCTTGACATCGAAAGAACCGTCATCGGGACTCACGCAGAAGCGGATCTCTGAAAGCGGATGGTTGAATGTCAGGAAGACGTCATCCTGGGCATCGGTGATGTCATGGGTGCTGGGATCGGCTATCTTCTTCTCTTCCTTGTAGGCGAACAGGATGTCCTTCTGGTTGGTGGCATCGGAGTACGGGGATGAGGCGGTCGGAGTGGGCAGAGTGTAGGTGAAGACCATGGTCTCTGAAGTGGGTGTAGGAGCTGTGGTGATGGCTCTGAGACCTTTGGCGGCCGTATTGACATCGGCATCCTTGGGATATCTTGCCCAGAAGCGCATGGTGAGACCTGCCACCCAGTTGTATGTCTCCTTGCCGCTGGCATCAGTGATATACCAGCCATCGGTATAGTACCCTGACCTGTCTGTGTCAGGATAACTTGCGCTGGAATATTTCACGTTTGCCAGACCACCGCTTGTTATGTACTGTGCTGCAGGATGGATAGGGCCTTTCGGTTTATTGTCATCGTCCAACTCGTACCAGGAGTCACCTGTCCATGCGTCCAGTACGAATTCGCCTGCCGACAGGAGCGAAGAAGCGGTCATTGCCGCCGACTTAGTGGTACCGGCCATGTCGACCGTTATTCTGATTGGCGTTGTGCTGGCAATAGCCACCGATGCGGTTTCCTCTTCCTTCTCGCATCCGGCCAGCAGGATGATGCAACACGCCATCAGAGTCTTGATGATAATTGATGTTTTGTACGACCTATTCATTTTTATGTCGTTGTTTATTTTGTTTTCAATCAATGCATTACCTTCGTTAGGAGCGGACAATTCCACCTGGAATATAACCTTGCCTGCAATGCTGTCGTCTTTTTTACTCCTATATATAAATAGGTGTTTGTTTACAACATACATTACGAATCGCAAAGTTACTAACTTTTTGCCAAATGGAACACAATTAATTGTGCCGTTTTTTAATGCGGCCGTATTATATGTGGTCACGGGGCCCTGTGGGTAAATGGTGGGAAAGAAAAACACCTTAATATTTAACATAAATTATCAATTATGACTATCAGATTCATTATCAAGACCCAGACATCGGACCCGGAACGGACGTGTCATCATCGTGAAATAGCAAAGGTACGTGTACCGGTTTATGTACGCATAAGGGACGGACGTGAGGTTGACCTGATTGCCCGCAGCGGACTGCTGGTCTATCCAAAGTGGTGGAACCCTGTGCGCGAGGAAGTCAATGTGTCAAGCGCCTGTCCTGAGAAAGAGCGTCAGACCATAAATTCCGGAATCATAGAACTGAGAAACCATCTGGTGCAGAACTATCTGAACGACAGGATACAGGGCCGTCTGCACAAGGACTGGTTGCGCATGCAGCTTGACGGCTATTACAACAGGGACCGTGACGACAGTCTGTCGCTCCAGTCGCTGTTCCAGAAGTTTTATGCCGATCATGTCCTTTCAGCAAGCTGCATACGGCAGTATGAGGTGGTGAAGAGTGCCATTATACGTTTCGAATCGTTTGTCAGGGAGAAGAACGGGTACAGTCATGCCCGTGGTTTCTGCTTTCTTGAAACTGACGACAGGGTGATAAGCCGTCTCTATGACTATCTGCTCAACGAGCGCGAATACCTGTCCACTTGTCCGGCACATGTCCGTGACCTGAGCCGTCCGGTACGCGAACGAAGCGTGAATACCGTCAACTGCATGCTCCGCAAGATTCGGGCCCTGCTGAACTGGTGCGTATCGCGCGGGTATCTGGAGAAATCGCCGTTTGACAGCTACCATATAGGAGGCGAGCTGTACGGAACTCCCGTATGTATGACCAATGACGAAGTCCTGAAACTGTACCATCATGAATTCGATTCGCCTTCGTTGAGCCAGCAGCGTGACGTGTTCGTTTTCCAGTGCAACATAGGCTGTCGTGTAAGCGATCTGATGCGACTCACAGCAGCCAACGTCAGCAACGGATGCATATCGTACATTCCCCAGAAGACCATGCGGACCAATGTGCGTACGGTAACCGTCCCGATGAACGCCATAGCCCGTGCCATTTTCAGGAAATATGCCGATGCGAAACCCGATGGCAGGGAACGGGTGCTCCCGTGCATATCGGTGCAGAAGTACAATACGGCCATAAAGCATATGTTGAGGAAGGCCGGAATCACAAGGCCTGTAACCGTTCTGGATCCCCTCACCCGGACTGAAAAGAGCATTCCCATATGCGATATGGCAAGCAGCCACATGGCCAGACGCACGTTCATCAACAACATTTACCGCAAGGTGAAGGATCCCGAGCTGGTGGCATCGCTCACCGGACACAGCGAGGGTTCCCGAGCATTCTCCCGCTACCGTGTCATTGACACTTCAATGAAGAAGGAACTGGTCCGCATTCTGGAGAAATGACCCCGTCCGGTATTCCCGTTCCGTGAGCGAAATGCGGCAATCCACTCACCGCATTATAAGTGCAGTTACTGGTTACGGTTACGCCTTATTGCCCCGAATTCCCAGGCGACTGAAAGACTGTCCCGCCAGGGAATTTCATTTTCCTCGGGAGGAAAATTTATTTCCCTCGCGAGGAAAATGAATCAGGGTCGCGGGGACATCAGGGCCGTTCCAGCAAAAACAGGCGTAACCGTAACCCGTAACTGCACTTGATTCTCAATACCATATGAAATCAGTTGGGCAAGATGTGGGGATGGTTTTCTGTACGCCTTTGTAAATGCCTGCAATTCAGTCATTTGCACCAGTGATTTTTATTCCCAGGTGGGGAATCTGTCCTTTTGGGTTAGTGTAATGCATTGATTGAAAACAAAATAAACAACGACATAAAAATGAATAGGTCGTACAAAACATCAATTATCATCAAGACTCTGATGGCGTGTTGCGCCATACTGCTGGCCGCCGGATGCGACAAAGAGAAAGAGCAGACATCATTCACCGTCAGAAATGTCGGGGTGATCAGGGTTAATGCAAGTTCAACGGACATCACAAAGGCTGTTGCAACGACAACCGG
>JAZUEH010000092.1:0-14991 GCA_045640065.1 Bacteroidaceae bacterium | reverse complement strand
TGAGCATGGTTGTCTTCCTAAGACCGCTTGGCCTCCGACTTGTTCCCGAACTTGACCATATCGCCTTCAAAAAGCTCATTCTCAGGAAGGATGGGATCTACCAGACCTTCATATTCAAGTCCGAAAACAGACAGACGCTTCTTGATTTCCATGACCCAGGGGTTGTCGGCAGTGTTGCCGTTCGCCTTGATTCCGTATGTCTGCTCCACAAAATGATTGCCGAACACGTGATCGAAATGAAGGTGGGTGTTCAGCAGTTTCCGGACCTTGAGCCCATGTCCGCTGATGAAATCGGCAAGCGTTTCATTTTCCCCCTGATAGAAACATCCCGGGTCGATTATTGCGCATTCCATTGTGTCATCCCATACAACGTATGTGTTGACTGACAGGAAATTGAATTCAAGGCACTTGATGTTTATCATATCTGCACGTACACCACTTTCTTGTCCTTGAAATAGTCATCATCGAAGAATCCGCTTATTTCAGTCTGTTCAAAGGAATGGCGGAACTTCTGTGTCTCGGCACTCAGGTCGCCTCCCTTCAGGCAGATGACTCCGTTAGGATAGGCGTTGCGCTGTATCTTGCGGTCAATGAGCTTCTGGGCAATGGAACACAGGTCGGGCAGGGGCATGACTCCGCGCGAGACCATGAATTCGTACTTGTCAGGGTCCTCCTGGGCACGCTCGTGACGGCAGGTCACGTTGTCGAGACCAATCTGACGGGCTACATCGCCCGCAACGGTCATTACCTTCTTGCCTATACTGTCAATCAGAGTGAAACTGCACTCCGGAAACATTATGGCAAGCGGAATTCCGGGAAAGCCTCCGCCTGTTCCGACATCGGCCACACGTGTCCCGGCAGTAAACTTCATTGTCCGGGCTATGGCAAGCGAATGCAGAATGTGATGGCAGTACAGGTTGTCAATGTCCTTTCTGGATATCACGTTGATTTTGCTGTTCCAGTCTGTGTAAAGTGGTCCAAGCGCTTCAAACTGCTCAAGCTGTCGCTGTGTCAGTTCGGGGAAGTATTTTCTTATAAGGTCCATTATTCCTTTCTGTTTCGGGAAAGAATCACTTGAGATAATAAGTGACCGATGTCACGACTCTGACAACCTTTATCCATGGCGTGTTGCTGTCGCGGTCAGAAATCGAGAACTGTCCCTGCGATGCGGTCTGGATTTTTCCAAGACGTGAATCGGAATCGTCGGCGAACTTCTGGGCCACCTCACGGGCGTTGCGTGTAGCGGTCTCGACCATCTGCGGCTTGAGTTCGTTCAGTCCGTTGAAATCAAATGATACCTGGTATTCGTAGTCCGATGTGGTTGCAATTCCCTGTTCGAGCAGCTCGCCCTGGCGTGACATGAGTTCGCGGACCTTGTCAATATTGTCGGAACTGACGGTTACTACCTGCTGCATCTGGTATCGGGATACGATATTCTCGTTCGAATATTCGTTCGCCTTACGGTCAAAGACTGTCGGGGCCGCAATGCTGATCTCATTCGAATCGATTCCGTTGGCCTTGAGGAAACTGACAATGCGGTCAGTCTTTCCGCTCATTGAAGAATAGAGGGACATAAGATCGTTATCCACATCCTTGACTACGAGCGGCCATGTAACGTGGTCAGCTGCAACTTCCTGTGTTGCAAGACCTTTGACATTGACCGTGCGCTTTGAACCGGTAAACTTTCCAACTGCCAGAATCAGGCAGATACCCAGGGCAAGAAGCCCCCAGAAATTCCATGAATTCTTCATAATCTACAACTTCTTGTTTTCAGTTGTAAAGTTGGGGATATTTTTTCGAATACCGCGTTAGGAACTGCAGATTTTCATTTTATCTTTGTCCGTATGAAACACACCATATCATTTGTTCTGGCTCTGTCATTGTCTGTCTGCGCATATTCCGGGAATGTTGCGGACACAGTCTGCATTGAGAATGCAGCGGTAAAGGCTTTCCTGGCCGATGACACATACGACTGGGATTTTGATTACAGTCACAGCGTTATCCGCAAGTACAATAACGAATCCAAGTACGGAAACGGAGAACATCTGGACCGTCCTGTGGGTTATGAAGTCAAGTGGACCAAGGCGTTCTCAAAGAGCAGCATTTCTGAAGTCAGGATAGAGCTCAGCAATGACGAACAGTTCCAGAAAGTGACCGTCTATCATCCCAAAGACGGAGTGGGGGTGAGCAGCTACATTATCTGCAACATGTATCCTGACCGCGACTATTTCTACCGTGTCATTGAAGTGCCCAGAACAGGTTCACCCGCTCAGGTGGCCAGCGGCTCATTCCATACCGTAGGACATGTCAGAATGCTGAGAATCAGCGGGGTACGTAATGTGCGTGACATTGGCGGATGGATGACATCGTTCGGTCGCCGCATCCGTTACGGACTCATTTACAGAAGCGGCAATCTGGACAATATCCAGACTGTGGGAAAGGAGGATTTCCTTTCAGAAGGCATAGGTGCGGAGCTTGATCTCCGTGACGATTCCAAACTGACACAGTCCAAACTGGGGAGTAAGGTGGAGTTTACAATAATCCCGACAATCCATTATCTTGAAGGAGTGACAGGGTCGCCCGAAACTCTTGTCCGCGATGTGGAATGGATAATTGACCGCGTGAACAAGGGTATCCCCGTGGATTTCCACTGCCGTCTGGGAGCCGACCGCGGAGGCTCGGTCTCCTTCCTGATTGAAGGTCTGCTTGGCATGAGCGAACCGGATTTGAGCAGGGATTACGAACTGACCTGTTTTGGTGAAGAGGAACGCACCCGCAGCTATTCGTCATCGCACGGTTACGGCTCGTTCGGCGATATGGTCAATGAAATCAAGAAGTATGCCGATGCCGACAATCCCGACAATTTCACATCGGCCTTTTACAACTATCTGATATTCAGAGGTATCCCGGCCGCTAAGCTGGACGCATTCCGTGAAACAATGCTGGGCACTGGGTATGATTCCAATACCGGTGTTCAGGAAACCCGTTTACGGAGCAACCAGGCTGTTGGAGTCTATTCCATTTCAGGAAAGTACCTGGATGGTGGCATTGGAAGTGATGATGTCCGCGGCCTGAAGATCGTGAAGTATCCTGACGGTTCGGTCCGAAAGCTTTTCCATCGTTGAACTTGCAAATAAAGTGCGGTTACGGGTTACGGTTACGCTTGAATCAAGACGAAATGTAAAATATTTTCAAGAAAGCCTGTCCGGCGGTGACGAAAAATGCCGAACCCCGCTCAGACACCCTTCTGAGGCCGTTTTTTGCCTTAACTTAAGACCGGGTTCGGTGTTAAGTTAAGACCAAAGTCGGTCATAAGTTAAGACCGAGGTCGGTCTTAAGTTAAGACCAAGGCCGGTCATAAGTTAAGACCAAAACCGGGCTTTGGCAATGCCTGGAATTTGGCCTAAAATGTAAGGTATTTTTTAATTAATGACATTCCCTGAGGCGTAACCGTAACCCGTAACCGCACTTGATTTTTTGTAGTAACTGGTATATAGTTCCAAAAAAATAAAGGTTCCGCAGAGCGAAACCTTTATTTCTGGCGGAAAGAGTGGGATTCAAACCCACGGTACGGCTAGGCCGTACGCCGGATTTCGAGTCCGGTCCATTCGATCACTCTGGCATCTTTCCGAGTGCAAAGGTACGTCAATACTTTGGCCTGACAAATGAAAAGGCCGGAAATTTACAGTTCCTGAACAATTGTGTTCGCTTCTTCAAGTCTGTCGGGACGTATCACTACCCGTGAAACGCTGGATTTGGAATCTGAGAAGGCGTACATGTATTCTACCGATATGCCTGCTGCGGCCAGTTTCTCCATGATGTTGGCCATGGAGCCGGGCACGTTGTCGCATTTGATGTAGAGCACCTGATTCACGCTCACTGCGTACGAGTTGGCTTTGAGAAGCGCCATTGCGCGGTCAGTCTGCTCGGTAGGGGTGATTATGCGGGCTATGCCGAAGTCTTCGGTCTCCGATACGGTGAAGGCCTGCATGTTTATGCCGTTGTCGCCAAGCAGTCTGGCTATTTTGGCAAACATTCCCTTCCTGTTCTCAAGAAATACTGAAAGCTGTCTTATAAGCATGATGTTCAAGTATTTGGATGTGGAATTATTCAAATTTACGATGGTCGATGGCACGCTTTGCCTTGCCTTCAGAACGTTCAATCGTGTTAGGCTGGACTATTCTGATGTTGGGCTGGATTCCGACTACGCTCTGGATGCGCGATGCCAGTTTCTGACGCAGGCGCACCAGTTCGTTGATCTGGTCGGTGTAGCACTCGGGACGCACCTCGACCTGAATGTCGAATGTGTCAGTGTTGTTTACCCTGTCAACTTCAATAAGGAAGTACGGCTCGTATTGCGGGAATTCAAGCAGGATTGCCTCAATCTGCGATGGGAATACGTTGACGCCACGGATTATCATCATGTCGTCACTGCGGCCCAGAATCTTGCCCATTCGTACGCAGGTTCGTCCGCATTCGCATTTTCCGTAATTCAGAGAGGTCAGGTCGCGGGTACGGTAGCGTATCATCGGCATGCCCCACTTGTCAAGTGTGGTGAATACCAGTTCTCCCTTCTGTCCGGGTTCAACCGGCTGCAGTGTGACCGGGTCGATTATTTCCGGGTAGAACAGGTCTTCCCAGATATGGGTGCCGTTCTGGCATTCGCATTCTCCGCCAACACCGGGGCCGCTTATCTCAGTCAGACCATATATGTCATACGCCTTTATGCCCAGCTTGTTCTGCAGTTCCTGACGCATGGCACCGGTCCATGGCTCGGCTCCGAAAATTCCTACACGCAGTTTCAGACGGTCAATGTCTATTCCTGCTTTCCTTATTTCATCGGCCATATACATGGCGTACGATGGGGTACAGGCAAGTGCGGTAGTGCCGAAATCCTGCATGAGCTGTATCTGCTTCTGGGTGTTGCCGCTGCTGGTGGGGATTACTGTGGCTCCGATCTTCTGGACGCCTGCATGAGCTCCCAGACCGCCTGTGAACAGTCCGTATCCGTATGAAATCTGAACAAGGTCATTCTTTCCAAGGCCATATCCTGTAAGGCATCGGGCTACGGCCTCACTCCAGTTGTCAAGGTCACGTCCGGTATATCCCACAACGATGGGCTTGCCTGTGGTGCCTGATGATGCATGGAGTCTGATGATATCGGTCATGGGAACAGCCATGAGACCGAACGGGTAGTTGTCGCGAAGGTCTTTCTTGATGGTAAAGGGAAGCTTGACAATGTCGTCTATGCTTCTGATGTCACTTGGATGGACTCCGTGTTCGTCAAAACGCTTTCTGTAAAAAGGTGAATTTGCATAGGCATGCGCAACTATTTTCCTGAGCTTCTCTCCCTGAAGTTCTCTCATCTGCTCACGGGGCATGCACTCGATATCAGGATTCCAGATCATGTGAATAATGTGTTTCAAGAAATATTGTGCAAAAGTAGATGAAAAATGTGGTAACTTTGCGGCACGTTCATGAAAAAGATTGAATGGAAAAGGATGTATTCGTTTTAGGGATAGAATCTTCATGCGATGACACATCAGCTGCCGTGATGAAGAACGGAGAACTTCTGTCGAATGTGGTTGCCAGTCAGAAGGTGCATGAGGAATATGGTGGAGTGGTGCCGGAACTGGCTTCCAGAGCACACCAGCAGAATATTGTTCCGGTTGTCGATACAGCTCTGAAAAGGGCCGGAATAGATGCTTCGGCATTGGATGCGGTGGCATTCACCCGTGGCCCGGGACTTATGGGCTCACTGCTGGTGGGAGTGTCTTTCGCTAAGGGTTTTGCACGTAGTCTTGGAATTCCGATGATCGAGTGCAACCACCTGCAGGGACATATCCTTGCCCATTTCATAAAGCAGCCTGGCGAGCAGCTCGAGACTCCTTCATTTCCCTTCCTCTGCCTTCTTGTTTCAGGCGGTAACAGCCAGATTGTAAGGGTGGATTCCTACAACAGAATGGAAATCCTGGGCCAGACCATAGACGATGCGGCCGGCGAGGCAATGGACAAATGCTCAAAGGTAATGGGATTCGGCTATCCCGGAGGTCCTGTCATTGACCGCTATGCCCGTCTTGGCAATCCGGAAGCATACAAGTTCAGCAAGCCCAATATTCCCGGATACAACTACAGTTTCAGCGGTCTCAAGACTTCATTCCTGTACAATCTCCGTGACTGGGTGAAGGACGATCCGGATTTTGTGGAACATCACAAGGAGGATCTGTGCGCATCGCTTGAAAAGACAATCGTGGACATTCTCATGAAGAAGCTCCGTCAGGCGGTCAAGGATACCGGAATCACCCAGGTTGCTGTAGCGGGTGGGGTATCGGCCAATACGGGTCTGAGAGAGGCTTTCCAGGATCACGCACGCCGTTACCGTTGGAAGGTGTTCATCCCGCGCTTTTCATATACCACTGACAATGCGGCAATGATTGCATGCACCGGCTATTTCAAGTATCTTGACGGGGATTTCTGCCCGATTGATGTGCCTATCTACTCAAATACCAGGCTTTAGGTCCTTTTTTTCCTAATATTTTATAAAAGAAAGGGGTGAATTGAAAAATATGCATTCAATATTTGGTTGACTGAAAGAAAATCGCTTATTTTGCACCCTGTTTTGAGAACACAGCAAAAAACAATAAAAAACAAATAGATATGTCAAGAATTTGTCAGATCACCGGAAAGAAGGCAATGGTTGGCAACAATGTTTCTCACTCAAAGCGCAGAACAAAGAGAACATTTGACGTTAACCTGTTTACCAAGAAGTTCTTCTATGTAGAGGAAAATTGCTGGATCAGCCTTAAACTCAGTGCTGCCGGCCTGAGAATCATCAACAAAAAGGGTCTCGATGCCGCTCTCAAGGAGGCTGTCGCCAATGGCTATTGCGATTGGAAGGACATCAAAATCATTGCTTAATAACACAAAGGAGTACATATTATGGCAAAGAAAGTAAAAGGCAACAGAGTACAGGTTATTCTGGAATGCACTGAGCACAAGGACAGCGGTATGCCGGGCACTTCCCGCTATATCACTACCAAGAACAGGAAGAATACTCCTGAAAGACTGGAACTTAAGAAGTACAACCCGATTCTCAAGAGGATGACAGTCCATCGCGAAATCAAGTAATACAGTATAAACCATGGCAAAGAAAGTAGTTGCTACCCTGCGTACCGGTAAGGTTTCAATGAGCAAGGTCATCAAGATGGTCAAGTCACCCAAGACCGGTGCTTACATGTTTACCGAGCAGATTGTTACTGAGGATCAGCTCAAGGACGCTATCAAGTAATTCTGATACGATTTACAGCTTCAATATGGAGAGCAGCCTTTTAAGGTTGCTCTTCTTTTTCGTATATATTGCATTTGTCACCTTATTTATATAATTTTGCACTTTGTGGCTCTTTGCGGGCAAAGGGCCTGAAAACAGAATGTGATGGGATTATTTTCATTTTTTTCCAAAGAGAAGAAGCAGGTTCTTGACAAGGGCCTGGAGAAGACAAAGACAAGTGTTTTCTCCAAGATTGCGCGTGCCATTGCAGGCAAGACACAGGTCGATGCCGATGTGCTTGACAATCTGGAGGAGGTTCTCATAACATCGGATGTCGGTGTCGAGACTACGCTGAAAATCATAAAGAGGATTGAAGACCGTGTGGCCCGTGACAAGTACATGGGTACTGATGAACTGAACTCCATACTGAGGGATGAGATATCGTCCCTTCTTGTCGAGGGTGATGCAGGTGATTCAAAGGAAGGCTTCTCCGTTCCTGACGACTGCAAGCCGTACGTTGTGCTTGTGGTAGGCGTGAACGGTGTAGGAAAGACCACCACGATAGGAAAACTGGCATATCAGTTCAAGAAGAATGGAAAGAAGGTCGTTCTTGGAGCTGCAGATACGTTCCGTGCCGCTGCAATTGAACAGCTTCAGGAATGGGGACGCAGAGTCGATGTGCCGGTGATTCATCAGGAAATGGGATCCGATCCTGCATCGGTGGCATACGACACGTTGAGCTCGGCTGTAGCAAGCGGGGCCGATGTAGTGCTTGTCGATACAGCCGGCCGTCTGCACAACAAGGTAGGACTCATGAATGAGCTGACCAAGATCCGCAATGTGATGAACAAGGTTGTTCCGGGTGCTCCTCACGATGTCCTTCTGGTTCTGGACGGTTCTACAGGACAGAATGCGTTTGAGCAGGCCCGCCAGTTCACACTTGCAACTCATGTGACCCAATTGGCAATCACCAAGCTTGACGGTACGGCCAAGGGCGGAGTGGTGATAGGCATATCTGACCAGTTCCAGGTACCGGTACGTTATGTCGGACTTGGCGAGGGAATCGATAATCTGCAGGTCTTCTCTAAGACCGAATTCGTTGACTCACTTTTTGGACAGGAACAGCTGTGAGAAAGGGGAGTGTTGACATAATCACTTTGGGTTGCTCCAAGAATCTTGTTGATTCTGAGAAACTTATGGCTCAGTTCAGGGCCATCGGACTTAAAGTGAGGCATGATCCGGAAAAGCCGGCAGCTGAGACAGTTGTCATTAATACCTGCGGTTTCATAGGCGATGCCCAGGAAGAGTCAATCCAGACAATTCTGGAATGTGGCGAACTGAAGAAGCAGGGCCGTATTGGCAGAATCTTTGTCATGGGCTGTCTTAGCCAGAAGTTCATGAGTGAACTCGAGGCGGAAATACCTGAGGTTGACGGTTGGTACGGCAAGTTCGACTGGGATGGAATTGTCCGCGAAATGGGACATGAATGGAAGCGGGAACTGGAGAATGACAGATTCCTGACTACCCCGTCACATTATGCATATCTGAAGATTGCCGAGGGCTGCAACCGCAACTGCGCCTACTGTGCCATCCCGCTTATGACCGGTCATTACCGTTCGCGCAGTGCCGAGGACATTCTGGCCGAAGCCAGGCTGCTGGTGAGCCGTGGAGTGAAGGAAATACAGCTGATAGCTCAGGATCTTACATATTACGGTACTGATGTGGCTCATAGATCTCAGATTGCCGGTCTTGTAAGTCGTCTGTCCGATATACCCGGAGTGGAGTGGATACGCCTTCACTATGGATATCCCAATGATTTCCCGATGGAACTGCTTGATGTGATGCGTGAAAGGGACAATGTGTGCAAATACATGGACCTTGCTCTGCAGCATATCAGTGACCCTGTTCTGAAACGTATGCACCGCAACATTGATGCGGCACAGACACGTGAGCTTCTGGCTCGGATTCGCGAACGTGTGCCCGGGATACACCTGCGTACCACTCTGATGGTCGGCTTCCCCGGTGAGACCGATGACGATTTCGCCAGTCTTGTGGATTTCGTCAAGGAACAGCGCTTTGAGCGTATGGGTGCCTTTGCCTACTGCGAAGTGGAAGGAACTTATTCAGCACTGCACTATGCCGATGATGTTCCGGATGATGTCAAACAGTCGCGTCTGTCAAGACTGATGAGGGTGCAGCAGAACATTTCCGATGAATTGAACAGTCAGAAAATAGGAAAGGTCTTCAAGACAGTGATTGACCGTAGAGAGGGGGACTGGATGATTGGAAGAACCCAGTTCGATTCACCCGATGTGGATCCGGAAGTGCTGATTCCGGTTCAGGAAGGGATAGAAACAGGCAAGTTCTACAATGTCAGAATTACCGATGCCCGGGAATTTGACCTGTATGCCGAACCGTTAATGATTTAGGAACCTCATATACCGTGTATTATGAACAACAAACAGTTTTTGTCTGAGTTGTCGGCACGTTGCCATATTGATGAAAAGCAGGCGGCTGACGGTGTGCAGACTTTGGTCAGCGTAATGGAGAAGGTGTTTGACAGCGGTGATACGATCAGCATTTCAGGATTCGGGGTGCTTGAGGTGAAGAAGAAAGGCGAAAGGGTGTCAGTAAATCCTGTTACTGGAGTACGTATGCTGGTTCCTCCCAAACTGGCATTATCATACAAGCCAAGTTCACTTCTAAAGGACAAACTGAAATGATTGTTTCCAAGTAATTGAGCGTCTATGGACAACAAGATAAACTTTTCTCAGCTTTCCGAGATGTTCGCCCAGACTGGGGGAATGTCCAGGAACATGTCTGAACAGTTTGTGAAGTCATTCTTTGACATTATCACTGAAAAAGTCATTTCCGAGGGTCTGGTAAAGGTCAAGGGGTTCGGAACGTTCAAACTGGTCAGGATGGATGACCGTGAAAGCGTTAATGTCAATACCGGTGAGCGTTTTGTCATTGAAGGTCATTCCAAAATCAGTTTTATTCCTGATCCTGACCTTAAGGAGGCTGTGAACCGTCCCTTCTCGGCTTTCGGAAACGTGATATTGACCGATGAACAGGCCGGTGAACTCATGAAACTCGATCCGGAACTTAGAGAAGATACTACAGAACCTCAGTCGGATGAGTCTGAAAACTCTACAAATGCAGGCAGGGAAGAAAGTGCTTCGGATTCGAGACAGCCTGTCACGAATGTCTCTCAACGTGATTCTGATTATTTCAAGGAAATCATAAGAAAGAAGAAAAGAAGGAATTCTGTCAGGAAGACTGTAAAATGGCTGCTCCTGTTTGTGCTTGTGGCTGGATTGGCCATGTATGCTTTCTGGCCGTTCGTTGCCGTGGATCTGATGGATTCCATTTTCAATAAGGATAGTTCTGATGTTCCATCGGTAGTGGCCTATGCCAATGAAGGTACATTGATACAGGACCCGATAGAGACTGATTCCATTCCGGAAGATACTCTACCGAAGGAAATGGCAATCATGCCTGGGAAAGTGGATCAGACAGAACCGACAACATCATTTGTGCTTCTGGACAGCGACATCAGGCGTGATCTTACAGAAATATCCATTGCCGATACTCTCAATTACAGGATTGGTGGTCTTATGGCGGTTCATGTCATGGAAAATGGTGAGACACTGACCAGAATTGCTCAGGAATATTACGGAACGAAGAAGCTCTGGCCCTATATTGCCATTTATAACAAATCTTTGGATTTCAATAGAATTATGGCCGGAACTAAGGTAAATATTCCAATTCTTTGCAACCGTTAAGCTATTTTCGTCAAAGTAAGTATTGTTTATCGTTTTTTAAGTGACACCAATTTTCAATATGATATAATTTCGGACTGACAATAAATCTGAATTATATGTGTAATTAGAAATAACCGATTAATAATTAATATGTTATGAGTGAAAACATTGACATTCGGGAACTGAACGAGCGCATTGAAAGGCAAAGCGCATTCGTGACCAATCTTATGGCCGGAATGGATCAGGTGATAGTAGGACAGAAACACCTGGTCGAGTCGTTGCTTATAGGCCTGCTTTCAGACGGACATGTTCTTCTTGAAGGTGTTCCTGGCCTTGCCAAGACTTTAGCTATAAAGACACTTGCACAGCTTATTGACGGAGGATTCAGCAGAATCCAGTTTACTCCCGATCTTCTGCCTGCTGATGTGGTCGGTACAATGATATACAGCCAGAAGGACGGACAGTTCGTTGCAAAGAAGGGTCCTGTCTTTGCGAACTTTGTTCTTGCCGATGAAATCAACCGTGCTCCTGCCAAGGTCCAGAGCGCATTGCTTGAAGCCATGCAGGAACGTCAGGTGACTCTGGGCGGTGAGACTTTCAGCCTTCCCAAACCGTTCCTGGTACTTGCAACCCAGAATCCAATAGAGCAGGAGGGCACATATCCTCTGCCTGAAGCCCAGGTTGACCGTTTCATGCTGAAGGCTGTAATAGGCTATCCCAAGATTGAAGAGGAAAAGAAGATCATCCACCAGCAGATCCATCATGAGGTCGGCAGTGTCAAGCCTGTCATGACCTGTGATGACATTATTCAGGCTCGCAAGGTCGTGGAACTTGTATATCTGGATGAGAAGATTGAGCAGTACATTGCTGACATTGTCTTTGCAACACGTTATCCGGAGAAATACGGACTCAAGGAGATAAGCAGTTTCATTTCATTCGGCGCTTCTCCGCGTGCTTCAATCAATCTGGCTCTTGCTGCCCGTTCATACGCTTTCATCAAACGCCGCGGTTATGTTGTTCCAGAGGATGTCAGAGCCATTGCACATGATGTCCTGCGTCATCGTATCGGACTTTCATACGAGGCTGAGGCAGCTAACGTGACTGCCGATGAACTTGTCAGCCGTATTCTGAACAAGGTTGAAGTGCCTTGATGAAAATGGAAACCGCTGAACTCATTGCCAAGGTCCGCAAGATAGAGATCAAGACCCGTGGTCTGTCAAACAATATCTTTGCAGGACAGTACCATACCGCCTTCAAAGGTCGTGGTATGGCATTCAGTGAAGTGCGCGAATATCAGTATGGTGATGATGCCCGCGACATTGACTGGAATGTCACGGCAAGGATGAACAAGCCGTACAGCAAGGTCTATGAGGAGGAGCGTGAACTGACTGTGATGCTTCTTGTTGACGTTTCCAATAGTCTGAATTTCGGTTCGGACACCTGCATGAAACGTGAGATGCTCACTGAGATTGCAGCTACACTGGCCTTTGCGGCTATTCAGAACAATGATAAGGTAGGGTTGCTGTTCTTCAGTGACAGGATCGAGAAGTTCATTCCTCCTCAGAAGGGACGTCGCCATATTCTGTATCTTATCAGAGAACTGCTTGATTTCCAGCCTGAAAGCAATGCTACTGATATATCCAAACCGCTTGTATTCCTGACAGATGCCGTCAAGAAGAGATGTACGGCTTTCCTTTTGAGCGATTTCCTTGATTCCGGGGATTTCAGCAACGCGCTTACCATTGCCAACCGCAAGCATGATGTCGTGGCTCTGCGTGTATACGACCGCCGTATGGAGGAACTGCCTGATGTGGGATTGATGCTTATGCAGGATCTGGAATCAGGTCAGACCATGTATGTAGACAGTTCGTCCAAGGCAGTCAGAAAAGCTCATGACGCGTGGTTCCGTGAAAACTGCGAACGTTTGAATGGCATTCTGACCCGTAGCCGTGTTGACAGTGTTTCTGTCAGAACTGACCAGGATTATGTCAAGGCCCTGATGAGTCTGTTTGCTAAAAGAAACTGATTATGAACAGGATAAAATCATTCTTTTCATTTGTCCTGGCATTTGTTCTGGCTACCTGTCCGGTCTTTGCATCGGATGATGCTGTCGTTCATGCCAGTCTGGATTCTATGATGCTTTGGGTGGGACAACAGACCGGTCTTCACATTGAAGTCAGTTGTGACAAGGACCAGGAAATTGAATTCCCTCTGTTTTCCGACACTATAGTCCGCGGTCTTGAGATTGTTCCTCCGGTAGTAACCGATACTCAGCCGGTTAACGGAGGTAAGAGAATGACCGTTACCAGAACTTACATTGTAACCTGTTTTGATTCGGCTTTGGTATTCATTCCGCCACTTCCTGTAAAGGTTGACGGAGAAGAGTACCATTCCGATGCTCTTGCCTTGTCATTCCAGACATTTGAAATTCCTGAAGGACATGAGAAGGAACTGTTTCCGCCAAAGGAGAACATGGATGCACGTATTACTTCTGCCGAACTCAAACTTCCGCTTCTATTTCTTTTCTTAGCGGTTGTCTGCACAATAGTCGGGTTGTATATGTTTCAAAGGTATCGTGATAACAAGCCTATTATCAGGAAGATAAAGCTTGAACCTAAAGTACCGGCTCATGTTCGCGCACTTGGTGAGATTGAATCATTGAGACAGTCCGGCTGTGCGCATGACCAGGATCCTAAGACATATTATACAAGACTGACCGATATTCTCCGTACATACATAGACGAAAGGTTCGGTTTCAATGCCATGGAGATGACATCGGACCAGATTATTGAAAATCTTGAGAATCATCCGGATCATGCTCTTCTGGATGAACTGAAGGGACTGCTCTCCACAGCCGATATGGTCAAGTTTGCAAAGGTCCGTCCTCTGCTTGGCGAAAATGACAGAAACCTTCTTGGTGCGGTTGAATTCGTCAAGGAAACTCAGCTTGAACTTACTCCTGAAGAGCTCAATCCCAAACTGGAAGAGACTGTGGTTGAGGAAAGACGCAGCAAGGAGGCTGGAATAGCCATCCTGTCAGCATGTCTGGTTCTGGGAGCAGCTGCAGTGACCATGGCTGTTCTTTTCTTTGTCAAAGTGTATTATCTGTTTTTCTAAAGTACAATCACAATCATGATATTCGCAAACAGAGCATGCCTTCTGATTATGCTGGCGGTCATTCCGTTGACTGTCTGGTATGTTCTTAAGGGACGGAAAAGGAAAGCCTCTCTGGCTGTGCCTTCGCTTGCACCATATTCGTCATTGCCAAAGAGCTGGAAATCATATCTCCTACATCTGCCTTTCATTTTATCAATGGCTTCTATTGTGCTTCTGTCGATCATCCTGGCTCGTCCTCAGACTACAGACAGCTGGCAGAATACTGAGATTGAAGGCATTGATATAATGATGTGCATGGACGTTTCTACCAGCATGCTGGCTGAAGACCTGAAACCGAACCGTATCGAAGCAGCCAAGGAGGTTGCATCGCAATTCATTGCCGGCAGACCCAATGACAATATCGGACTTTCCATTTTTGCCGGTGAGGCTTTCACACAATGTCCTATGACTGTTGATCATGCGGTTCTTCTGAACATGTTCCAGAGTGTGAGCAGTGACATAGCTGCCCGAGGAATCATTGATGACGGAACAGCCATCGGCATGGGGCTGGCTAATGCCATCAGTCGTCTTAAGGACAGTGAGGCCAAGTCAAAGGTTATCATACTGCTGACTGACGGTTCCAACAATCGGGGCGAAATATCACCTCTTACTGCTGCCGAAATGGCAAAGAGTTTCGGAATAAGAGTCTATACCATAGGTGTAGGTACGAACGGTACTGCGCCTTATCCTGTCCAGTCAGCCTTTGGTACCCAATATGTCAATATGGCTGTTGAAATTGATGAGGACATGCTTCGTCGCATAGCAACTGAAACCGATGGCATATACTACCGTGCGACCAGCAAC
>JAZUEH010000091.1:0-7143 GCA_045640065.1 Bacteroidaceae bacterium | reverse complement strand
ACAAGGCTCTTGAGAAGCTGGCAATGGACAATGAGGACTATGATTTTGCTGCAAATTCTTCAGCTCAGATCACGGAAATGATTGCCCAGTTCAATGACGGCATTGCCGCTCTTGATACACGTAAGGAACTCATTGACAAGTTCGTTGCTGAGATTGCAGATATGGAGGCTCTGCTCAACGATTCACTGGCAAACAAGGGTTATGACGAATATGCTGCCCTTGAGGCTTCTTATGCAGCCAACAAGGATGCAGACCTCGTTACTCCGACCAATGAGCAGTTCCAGGAAATGTACGATGCAATCTGCGCAGCCAAGTACGATTATGTTGCCAAGGTTGACTTCGTGGCAGCCAAGACCCGTCAGATCAAGGAACTGTATGCTTTGGCAACCAGACTTGAATATGACTTTGACGGTAAGGCCGATGAGATCAAGAGTACGATTGAAGAACTTCTGGATGAGGATCCCGCTCTTGAGACTATCATCCGTGAGGCTGTCATTCTTCAGATTCTCAAGAATTTTGCTGCCGGCAATAACCTCATGGATCTTGATGTCAGTGCCCTCATGCCTAACTACTTCCTGTATAATGAAGCTCAGGTTGGACGTGATATGGAACTCAACAGCAGCAACAAGTGGAGACTTAAGTATGGCTTTGAGAATACCACAGCATTCCCACACTGGACATTCAAGGGAACATCAGGAAGCTGGATTCCAACAAAGGTTAAGGTTGGTGCCGGTGACGGATTCATGGATTGGGAGAAGGAAGGTAGAGTATTCGATGGTGGTTTGAGATGTACTCCTACCACACAGGGTAACGTTTCAACAACTGTTGAAGGACTTCCTGAAGCTTTCTACTGGGTAGGCTTCTATGGTCAGAACCAGACATCCAACTTTGCCCTTGCAGCTGTATCTGATTCAACATCATACAATGCGGATTATGCTGTCAAGACCGGCAAGTTCAATTATAAGGAATTCGGTCAGGATTCAATTATGGTTGCCGGCAATCTTACCGTCAGCATTAATCAGACATCAAGTTCTTCAAGTGAGGCTGACTTGAGATACTTCATCCTCAAGCTCCGTGGCATTGTTGAAGGTATTGACTACGCAGCAGCAGTCGAGGCTCAGGAAGCAAAACTCCAGGAACTGATTACATTTGTAAGCGATGTCAAGGCAGCCGATAATGTCAAGTACTATGGTCTTGATGGCGTTCAGATGATTGCTCCAAAGGCAGGTCAGATTGCAATCCGCAAGATTGACCTTGGAAATGGTAAGTCAGTCGTTGAGAAGATCTTGGTAAAGTAATAACAGACTGATATACGTAATTGATAATCTATTGAAATGGCGGGAAGCATTCAGCTTTCCGCCATTTTTTAGTTTGTCTGGCATGAATGTACACTGAGAAAAGGAGGCCTGGCATTGTGGCGTTACATGAATTAATACATCTGGATATTCGAGGTCTTGGATGATGGATACATCCGCCACGTCTGCATCCACTATCCAAATGTCGCGGGAAACTATGCATGAACTCTGTCTACAATACGCTCAGATTGGGCCAGTAAAGCTGTAATAGAAACATGTAAAAAACGCAAGTAGGAAGAAAACTGTTTCGTTTTCCTCCTACTTGATACCGAATATGGAATGGCTGCTGAATCAGAAGAACATCATGCCACCCATGCCACCGCCCTGACCGAAGTTCACTGTGGCCTGATGCTGTGCCTGAACGGGTTTGCCGTCCTGCTGTGCAGGTGTCCAGTCCGGCATGACCATAATAGTGCGGAGAGCTTCCTTGTCCATGATGAACACTTCGGCATTCTTGCTGATGGTAGGATTGATTACAGCGCCGTCGTCATCGATGGTGAAGGATATGGTCGCATTGCCCCTTACTTTTGCGTCTTCAAGACTCTTGGGATAATTGGTGTTCCTGCTTATGAACTGCTGCATCTGGAAATTGCCTCCGGGGAATGTAGCCTGTGGTCCGGCCGGGCCCTGTGGTGCACCACCGCCCATGCCTGGAAATCCTCCGCCCATACCTGGGAATCCGCCTCCGAATCCACCCATACCTGGGAATCCACCCTGCTGCTGTTCCGGTTCGGCATTGGGATCGGGCATCGGGTCAATGCGCAGCTTGGCGCCTGAACTCAATACTGCCTGCAGAGAGTCAATATACTGGGTGTAGTTGGGGAACTCCAGATTGGATTTGAGCAGGGTCTGATACCATTTCTTTGCATCACGTATTGCGGTGGTATCGCTTTCCATGCGCCATTTGGCCAGGTTGATGGTTCCCAGCCAAGCCTGCGCGTTCAGAACACCTTCGTCCTTATGGTTGATTTCTGAAACGCCTGGATAGCCTTCAAGAAGCTTGATTGCACCATCGACATATGCGTTTTCCTTCTTGTATTTGCCGTATTCAAAGTAGAAACGCGCACTCATTATTGTAGCGCGGTTATCTCCGCCACGGATTGCACCTTTGAGCCATTTTGTGCCCTGTGAGAAATATGCGTCGGCAGTTGGTTTCTGAGCCCATGAGATGAAATAATAACTGCCAAGGTCATATTGTGCGTTTATGTTCCCGCCTTTTGCGGCATCATTCAGCAGATTCAGACCCATTTCAATGTTGGCTTTGACATTCTGACCGGACATGAGTTCCAGGGCAAGTTGGTCCATAGCTTCAAGATCTCCTTTTGTGACATTCTTCTTGAGCTTTTCGATTGTCTGCTTCATGGCAGGATTGGTAAGTTCAACCTTTGCCATTTCAGTTTTAAGGGAATCCGCATTGACTGTTTGTGCGTTCGCACCAAATGAAAATGCTGTCAGCAGTATTGCAAAAGATACTAATTTACGCATAAGTATAGGGTATTTGGTTAGTGTTTGGATGCAAATATAAAAATAAAGCCGCAGAAAGTAACTCTGCGGCTCTATTTATTATATAAGGAGAATCTTATGCCTGTGCTGCAATGAACTCATCCTTTTCCTTCTTGGTCTTCTTCATGACCAGGAATGCTGTAGGAGCAGCAATGAACAGTGATGAGCATGTGCCGAATACGACACCGAGAATCATTGCGAACGCGAAGCTGCGGATGCTGTCACCACCAAGGAAGAAGATGGCGAGCAGAACGATCAATGTACTTACTGAAGTATTGATTGTACGGGCCAGTGTGGTGTTCAGGGCATCGTTGAACAGTTGCTTGCGGTCACGCTTCGGGTACAGACCGGTGAATTCACGGATACGGTCAAAGATGACCACCTTATCGTTGATTGAGTAACCGATAGCGGTAAGGACAGCACCGATGAATGTCTGGTCAATCTCAAGTGAGAACGGCATCCAGCCCCAGCATACTGAATACATACCTATAATAATAAGTGTATCGAAAGCAAGTGCAAGGATAGCGCCTACTGAGTATGCCACGTTGCGGAAACGGAGCAGGATGTACAGGAAGATGGCAATCAGAGCAAGGATGACTGATATGATGGCACCCTTTGTAATGTCTTCGGCAATTGAAGGACCGACCTTCTGTGAAGATATGATTGAACCGCCAGCACGGTTTTCACGGTCAATGAATGTTGCAAGGTCAAGGTCTGAACTGAGCTTGCCGGCCTTCTTCAGTGAAGTGAACAGGAATTCCTCAATCTCTGAATCGATGGTTTCAGAATCTTCCTGGATGCGGTAGTTAGTTGAAATACGGATTGTCTTATGGTCAGTGCCAAGAGCGATGGCCTGAACGTTACCTTCGTTGATTGCATTGTCCTCTGCAATGGCTGCTGCCATGATGTCACGGACTTCTTCAGGTTCAACCGGATTCTCGAACTGGACAACGAAGTTACGGCCACCGGTAAAGTCAATACTTTTGCTGAGGCCACGGATTGCAAGACATGCAATGAGAGCAACTGCTGCGATACCCCAGATGGTGAATGACTTCTTGGCGCTTTCCATGAACTTGATCTTGGTGTTTTTCATCAGGTTCTTTGAGAACTTGGTGGTGAAGGTGAGATTCTGCATCTTGCCCTTTCCAAGGAAGTGCTCGTAAACGATACGTGTCAGGAACACTGCAGTGAAGAATGAGCAGATGATACCGATGATCAGGGTTGTAGCGAATCCGCGGATAGGACCTGTACCGAAGTAGA
Source organism: Bacteroidaceae bacterium (assembly GCA_045640065.1). Classification (GTDB taxonomy): domain Bacteria; phylum Bacteroidota; class Bacteroidia; order Bacteroidales; family Bacteroidaceae; genus Colenecus. Next base: position 3,025 of record JAZUEH010000091.1, on the reverse strand, counting down.
ACAGGATGATACCGGTGATGATTGATGTGAAGTTCGAGTCGAAGATGGCGCTGAATGCGTTCTTGTAACCGTCGGTCAGAGCCGATGCAACGGTTTTGCCTGCTGCAAGCTCTTCCTTGGTGCGCTCATATATAAGCACGTTGGCATCGACTGCCATACCCAGGGTAAGAACGATACCGGCGATACCTGACATTGTCAGAGCTGCCTGGAATGAGGTGAGGATACCCAGTGTGAAGAAGAAGTTGCACAGCAGGGCTCCGTTGGCGATCATACCCGGAACGAATCCGTAGATTACGCACATGTAGATCATCAGGATGATGAAGGCGATGATGAATGATACAAAACCCTTCTGGATTGATTCCTGACCGAGTGACGGGCCTACGATGTCTTCCTGGACGATTCTGGCAGGAGCAGGCATCTTACCTGATTTCAGGACGTTGGCAAGGTCCTGAGTGTCTTCAACTGTGAATGAACCGGTAATCTGCGAGTTGCCGCCGGTGATTTCACCAAGTACGTTAGGAGCACTGTATACATATCCGTCAAGTACGATGGCCACGTTGCGGTTTACGTTCTGACCGGTGATGCTGGCCCACTTGCGGGCGCCTTCGGTATTCATCTGCATGCTTACGCAGGGGTTGCCGTACTGGTCGAAATCGGCCTTTGAATCGGAAACGGCATCACCGTTGAGGGCAGCCTGACCGTTCTTGCCTCCAGCCTTGATGGCATAGAGTTCAAAGTACTGTCCGCCTTCGTCCATTGCCTTTACACCCCAGAGGAGCTTGAGGTCACGCGGGAGAAGAGGCTTTACTTCAGGACGTGCAAGCATTTCGTTGACCTTGGCGGTATCTGAATAATGGCAGATACCTACAACGCAACCGTCGTATGGTGACGGCTGGAGAAGGGCCAGAAGAGGATTTGTCTTCATGAGGGCTGCCTTCTGCTGTGCTGCGGTCATGTCGGCAGTGGCAGCTGCCGTTTCGGCGAGGAGCTGTGATGCCAGGTCGGTTGAATCGGCCTTGACTTCTTCAGTGGCTTCAGTAGCAACTGTATCCTGAGCGTTGGCGGGCTGTTCGTCCTGAAGGGCTATGCGCAGACGGCTGTCGGCAGTAGAGAATATGTCAGCAATTTCATTGTACTTGTAGGTCTCCCAGAATTCAAGGTTTGCTGAACCCTGGAGGAGCTTACGTACACGTTCGGGCTCCTTGATACCGGGAAGCTCGACCATGATGCGGCCCTGCTTTCCTGCAAGTTCCTGGATGTTCGGCTGTGCCACACCGAAACGGTCAATACGTGTGCGGAGAACGTTGAATGCATTGCCTACGGCTGCATTGACTTCTTCCTTGAGTACTGCGATGACTTCCTCATCGGTGCTCTTGACATTGATGCGTTCCTTGAGATTTGAAGTGGCGAAATATGAACTCATTGTGGCATTGGGATTGACCTTCTTGAGTTCTGAGTAGAAAATATCCACAAAATTGTCAGTGCTGGCGATAGAAATCTGACGGGCGTTTGAAAGGGCCTGTGCGAAATCGGGGTCAGCTGTGTTTCCTGCAAGTGACTTGACCACATCGGGTATGGAAACTTCCAGGATAACGTTCATACCGCCCTTGAGGTCAAGTCCGAGACCGATCTGCATTTCGCGGCACTCACGGAATGAATAGATACCAAGCCAGACCTTCTTGTTCATTACGGAGTCAAGATAGGCCTGTTCGTCCTGACTCTGGGCAGCAGCTTTCTCGATGCTGCGGGTTCTGAATGTAAAGGAGAGATAGAACAGACAGATGACTGTCAGAGCTATTGCAAACACCTTTACGAATCCTTTGTTCTGCATAGTTTTTATTTAGTTAATTATATAATAATTCGCGCACGTAAAATTACAAGCGTGCAAATATAGGGAATTTTTCAATCCCTTATACATGCACGCGGTACTTATTTAAGAATCCTGTTATTACAGACGGACTCCGACTTATCGGAATACTATGGGTTTGTAATAGGACTGTTGTCTGTCAAGCCAGTCTCCACGGCTTATGACAAAGCTGATGCGGTGCGGAATGCGGGCATCGACCATATACTGCGGTTCGGTGCGCGCTCCCCATGCGTCATTGCCGCCTACACCGATTATCTCACTGTCAATGTTTATGTTGAGATAGTCACGGACGGGGAGCTCAAAACCGTGACGGGCCTGCTCGATGTCCTCTTCACTGCAGTTCCAGATGCGTACGTTGCACGGCATTTCAGGGAAGTTCAGTATCAGAGATTTCTCCTTATCGGCATTATCATTACGGTCATTCTTTCTGCTGAAAAGTTTTAGGTAGCTGATGTCGCAGCGGTTTGAGTTGTCCTGAGTAAATACATAGTCGGTCTGCCACTGTGACAGAGGCAGGGTGTAGTTTCCGATCATGGCTCCGTTCTTTCGGTCCGGGTAATTCTCCCATGGGCCGCGTCCGCGCCATGAAATGCTGTCGTACTGACTGTCGGTGCGCATGCGCATACCGAATTTGGGCATGTTGGCGGGGGCGCTGCTGCAGGGCTCGTATTCCATTTCCACTCCGATTTTTCCTGAAAACAGAAGCGAGTATTGGATGGTGAGTATGCCTCCGGTTGGAAGTGAGTCTCTTACTGTTACAAGTGAAGTCTGCAAGCGCACCGAACCACCGCGGTTTATTACTGTTGTGTTTGCTTCCACCCGGTCAACGTTCATGTCGATTGGGATTAAACCGTTGGCGGCATTGCGCCATACGCCCATGCTGCGTGCATAGTCGTTGCGCAGCTGGTTGTCGTTTGCAGGTTTCCAGAAGTACGGTTCCAGAGGAGCGGTCAGAAGTTCCTCATCACGGAATCTGATGCTTGTCAGAGATCCTTTCGGGGTTACGGTAATGCTGTGCAGACCCTCTTCCACGGTAACGCTGCCGTCCTGTCTGTCCCACTTTATCTTCTGTTCGGGTTTTTCATTATACAGGTGGGTAATAATACCATGGAGGTCATCCATGAGCTTGAACTGGTCCCACGCCACGACATGTCCGGC
>JAZUEH010000090.1:0-2267 GCA_045640065.1 Bacteroidaceae bacterium | reverse complement strand
AGGTTGCGTCCCAGCTTGTAGCGCAGGTTGGTGTTGGTGTTCCTGTCGCCGATGATCTTGACGGGACGGCTCACCCTGATGCTTCCGTGGTCCGTTGTGATGATGACCTTGCGGCCCGATGCGGCCAGAGCCTTGAACAGTTCCTTCATTGACGAATTGCGGAACCATGACAGTATGAGACTGCGGTATGCCGCCTCGTCCTGGGCAAGTTCGCGCATCATGCGGGAATCGGTCTTTGCATGAGACAGAATGTCTATGAAGTTGATTACTATCACATTCAGGTCATTTGCCATGAGACTGTTCAGCTGGCCTAGCAGTTTCTCGGCGGCTGACGAATCGTTTATCTTGTTGTATGAGAAACTGTCCTTCCTGCGGAATCGTTCAATGTGGGTGCGAATAAGCGGGCCCTCATTCAGATTCTTGCCTTCTTCCGAGTCTTCATCAACCCACAGCTCGGGGAACATGCGGCTTATCATGTTGGGCATCAGTCCTGAGAAGATGGCATTACGGGCATATTGGGTAGCTGTGGGAAGAATGCTGTAATAAAGGTCCTCATCAAAGCTGAACAGTCCCGCCAGTTCCTGACCCAGCACTTTCCACTGGTCATAGCGGAAGTTGTCCATGACTATCAGAAACGGCTTCTCTCCGGCATCGAGCAGTGGGAAAATGTATTTCTTGAACAGGTCGTGACTCATGACGGGTCTTTCGCTCCTACCGTTCATCCAATCCATGTAGTTGCGTTTCACGAACTTGCAGAACGCTGCATCGGCATCGGCCTTCTGCATGGCAAGCATCTCGTGCATGCTGCTGTCGGCCTCTTTCAACTCAAGTTCCCAGAAGACCAGCTGGCGGTAGACCTGAATCCAGTCCTGCCATGTCAGCGAGTCGTTTATCTGCATGTTGAGCCGTACAAAGTTCTGCTGGTAGCTGCGGTTGGTTTCGGCTGTGACGATATCGCTCTTGTGTATGTTCTTCTTCAGAGACAGGAGTATCTGGTTGGGATGGACCGGCTTTATCAGATAGTCGGCAATCTTTGAGCCGATGGCCTGGTCCATGATGTTCTCCTCTTCGCTCTTGGTTACCATGACGACCGGCAGATTGGGGTTCTTCTCCTTGATGTGCGTAAGGGTTTCCAGTCCGCTCATGCCGACCATGTGCTCGTCAAGCAGCACCAGGTCATAGTCGGTCGATTCGCAACGTTCAAGTGCGTCCGGACCGTTGGTGACGGTGTCAACTTCATATCCCTTGTTCTCAAGGAAAATGATGTGTGCTCTGAGCAGGTCTATCTCATCATCGACCCATAAAAGTTTTCCGTTCATTGCTGGGTGGTTTTTTCCGGTTCGACAGTTTCTGTGGTTTTTTTCTGAACGGGCTCTTCCAGTTCTTCATAAAGGGTGCCGCCGTCTATGTCCAGTTGGGGAATACTCAGGAATTTCTCCTCATAGAACTGCTGCCACTCGTTGAAACTGTAGTATTTCAGCAGCGTCTCAAGGTTCTTCCTTGATATGGTGAGCGCCTTGATCCCTTCAAGACGGCCGGCCATGACCGGGTCAGAGTACAGCTGGCGGCTGTAGGTGAACGCTTCGTCAAAGTTCAGGAACTCACTTACCTGAAGCATGCCTATCCCGTGATCATGGACAAAGGCCAGATCGAAGTTGCGCATCATGAAATTGCTGAAATTGTATCCGGCCAGTTCAAAGAGCAGCTGGTTTTCGTTAAGCTCGCCATCGGGATATGCAAGAACGAACAGATAGGGACCGTAGCGGTCCGTACTGAACGCCGGTCTGAGACTGTCGGGCTTGTCGCTCATGCTGCTGCCTGTCCTGTCCCAAAGCGATACCAGATTGGATGACTGCAGTATCCTGCCGTTCTCCACGCCCTGGACTATCAGCCCGGCATATTGGCTGATTTCAGCTTTCGGATATTTCCTGACCAGTTCCTTCATCTGTGCCATGAATCCGTCAATGTTGCCCTGCTCAAGTTCCAACGCGGCACTGAGGAACATGAATTTGTCCCTGTTGTTCCCCTTCGGGTAGCGTGACTGCGAAATTCCGCATCCCTCCCTGACACTGGCGGTGTCTCCGTCAAGGAAAGCCTGATAGGTTACCGTGTACAGAGAGTCTTCGCGATGTCGGCCAAAGCGGGCATTGTCAATGTAGTCCGGGTCGCTGACCATGAGCGTGTATTCGCTTTCCGGGAAAAGATCCTTCATCAGTCCTATGCAGCTGTCAGCCATTTCCGGCCTGTTCCACAGCGAATACATCAGA
>JAZUEH010000089.1:0-7573 GCA_045640065.1 Bacteroidaceae bacterium | reverse complement strand
AACCCCGAGCGGGTCACCAGAACAAAGCGGCAGTGAATTCATCAGAATCCGCTGCCGCTTGCTTTGTCATGAGTCGTAAATACAGGTCTAATAGACATTTCGGCTCAGTCAAAATTTAGTGGGATAATCATTTTTTCAGGAATTTTCTGCCATTGATGATTTGGATACCATTGATGCCGGACTGGATGCGCTGACCGGCAACATTGTAGATTTCATCAGAAGAAGTATTGACGGTTATGCCGGTTACGGAACTTGTGCCTGTGATGTTCATGACATACTGTGCCGATACGGCCTCGTAACAGTTGCCGGTCTCGGCACCTGTGGCAGTGATGGTCACGTTGCCGTCCTGTTTTACGGTAACCTTTCCTTCTGCATCGACTGTGGCAATCTCCTCATCGGAAGATGTGTAGACAACAGTACCGTCATACAATCCTACATCAAGCTTGTTTTCAGGTACCACGCCATCAGACGCATCAACCTCGGATTTCTCAAATGCGAAAGCCGGAGTGGCCTTGTCGATGACTACGGAATATCTGATGACTGATGGGGCCAGACGGTAGTCGGTCTCGGCACCGCTGATGGTGATGATGGCCGTTCCGGCTCCAACTACTGTCAGCTCGCCGGTCTCGGCATTAACCTTCACCACGTTCTCGTTGCCGGATTTCCAGGTGAGCTTGCCGTCATAGTCCTGTGAGCGGAGTACATCCTTCTCCTGTGGGCCCTGGGGTGCAGGCTGACCGTATTCGCCCCTGACGGTACCGGATGTGGCCAGTCTGATCCATGCCTGATGCTTTGTCCAGCTGGTCACGTTCAGTGTGACGGGCAGGTTGTCGTCCTTGGAATCGCCTTCGTAAAGCTCATCGGCTGCATGGAAGGGATAGGGCCATTTGGTCTGATACTCATATCCTGTACCGCTTGCACCCACCAGGCTTTCCACTTCGGGGCCGTTGTTGTAGATGACGAAGTAGCGGATGCCGTCCACGAAGATTTCCTTCGGCTCCATGGCCTGACCCTTGGCTTTCAGGTTCAGCACACGGCCTACGTCCAGACGGTCGTGAACACGCAGGCCCACCTCGGTGGGGGAAATCTTTACGGCCTGAACGGCGGGGGTCTGATTATCTACCCGGAACTCGGATGTAATGTTGCTGCAGTAAACTACATCCGTCATATCCAGCCACATGAGCTGGTTGTTGAAGGCATGCACCCAATAGAGGCTGGGACAATTGTCTGCGAAGAAATTCCTGATCCTGTTATCGTTGCACTGTACCTGCCAGAGTTTTGGGTTGTTGCTGAGCTGGAGGGTGACGAGCTCATTCTCTTCGCATATTACACCCTCGAGTTCAGGGCAATCCTGTATAACGACGTTTTCGGCCGTAGTCTCGGTGAGGTGAAGAGATTTAAATATGGGCAAGTTCTTTATCGTGAAACTCTGAACCGTAGTCCGCGAATCCACTACGATAGACAGGTTGGGACAGTTCTCCACGTGGAAGGTGTTGATGTTCTGGCGGTTTTCTTCGCTGCCCCAAATTTCGATCCGATTAATTTTCTGGTGACCCGTGAAATCGATGTTCTCGATGGAAGATTGAACATATTGACTTGAAGCTAAAAGAGATAATAGGTTGGGTAAATCGCTGCCGTTGATGTCCGAAATTTGTTGGAGGTCTTGGAGAGAAAGGCTTTCTATTGAGCTGGCCCACTTGACGTCCTTCAGCGCGGGGCAATTTCTAAGGTCCACGTTTACCAGCTTGCTGTTGCGCGAAAGGTCGAGGCTCTCTAAACCGCGGGCGGTGCTAATGATGAGTTCAACCAGGTTCGGGCACAACGTGCCGAAGTCTGCCGACTTTATTGCGTAGGCCCTCTCATCCTCTGGGTCGCCATTGTATCCAATGTAGAGGAGAGTGACGGGGAGGAGTTCGAGCCCCTTGAGGTTAGTTACGTTGTCGATGCTAACTTGTTCGAAACAATAGAATTCGTCGCCTTCCAGGATGCCGTTTTCGTCCCAGTCTTGGTAGGAAACATAATCGCGAAGGTACGGGTCGGGGAAGTTTGTCTCATTTATAGCGACTCCAGCTTTTGCTGAAGTTGCGAATGCCATCATTGCTGTGGCTGCCAGTGTAATAAAATACCTCATACTTTTATAAACTTAATTATAATACTCCCTCATCTTTAAGCATAGCTATCAGTTCTGCCATATTTGTCGCGTTGGCTTTACTCAGCATTCTCTTCCGATACCATTTTATGGTTTCCGGGCTGAGACACATGGCATCAGCGATCTGCCGGGCAGTCATACCTTTGGCGGTATATCCGGCAATGATCTTTTCCTTTTCTTTCAAGTTCTCCATCAGACTTCTGGTTTTTCTGCAAATTTCCTCATTGGAATAATCAAAAGCACCACCCCACGGGGTTGAATGCATCTATTTCCGCACCACCCTGTGGGGTAGAAATGGCCTGGTTCCACAAAAACGGGGGATAGAATCAGGATATATGCTAACTTTGTGTCGAAATAACCAGCATGAAAATACAATTATTCTCAATAGCCGTATTTGTGTCACTGGCAGTATTCCCGCTTTCTGCCATGGCCGACACTTACGTGGACCATCGCGGACATAATGTAGACTCTCTGGAAATGGCCATTGCCGGCTGGAGCACCGACAGGATTGCGGAGGCCAGTGACGAAGAGCTTCTCCACCTTGTATATGACTGGCACAATCTTATGATGGGGTACCTCAACATCAACGGAGAACGCTCTCTCTACTACAGCAGAAAAGTATTCAATACCAGTGTCAGGAAAGGATGGAAGGATATGACCTGGGCCTCAGCCAAGGTCATAGGCCAGCATTTCTGGGCAAGGGAGCAATATGACAGTGCTACATTCTACTACAATACCGCACTCCAGACCATCAGGACCATGAAGGTTGGCGAGGTTGACCTGGAACACCCCGACGGCCTGACCCAGTACGACATTGACAACGGTCTGAGCAGCATGTACGGCACCATTGGCAATCTGTACAGCATTCAGGACAGTATAGGTCTGGCTATGGAATACTACGCCAAGGCCGGAGAGATTTTCGAAAGGCACGGATGGAACAATTCCCTCTCCTCCCTATATTACAACATGGCGGAAACATGGTTTGAAGAAGGTGATATTCAGAAGGCCAAGGAAAACTATGAGACAGGTCTGCAGTACGCCATAAAATCGGATGACTCACTTTGGGTTGCCGGCAACAAGGCGGGCCTTGGCAAAGTGGAGATGAAGCGGAGACATCTGCGGAAAGCCATCAGACTGCTGGATGAGGCCGGCCTGTACTATTCCGCCCACGACGAACAGGAGTGGCATGGCCTTCTGGACAATCTGGATTATACCAATCAGGTACTGCGCCTGCAGAAACGTCAGGCCAGGAGCGGTCTCATCATTTCCATCGCGGCCATTCTTCTATTGATAGCCTGTGCCCTGATCTATTGTCATATGCGCAAGCTACGTCAGCAGAAGAAACAGACGGACGAGGTTCTGAATGAGACCATCGGAGAACTTGCGCCGGCAACTGACACAGCCGGCATCAAGCTGAATGACAGAGAACTGCAGATTCTGGAATTGGTTGCCGAGGGCCTTTCAGTCAAGGAGATTGCCGATCGTATCTGCCTCAGCCCTGAAACGGTGAAATGGTATCGCAAGAAACTCCTGACAAAATTCGATGTAAGTTCGTTCATCGTTCTGGTGAACAAGGCGAAGGAGATAGGCTACCTGAAGTAATTACCGCCAGGCCGGATTGGTGAGCTGGAACTCGCTGGCCTTGGCCGGCTTTGTCAAGTTCATTTCCACACTTTCAAGCAGCATACCCTCGGGGGCAATCATTGTGGGAAGGCCCGATGTCGGATACGGATAGTTCTGTATGTCCTCTTCCTTCGATGCTGATATGACATGCATCAGCTCACGACGGCCGAATTCCGGGGTATTGACATTTATTACGGTTTCCTTGCCGGTCTTTACATCAATGCGGGTAAGAAGATAGCAGTTGTATCTGATATTCCGCAGACAGTAGGTGTGGTCAAGTCCGGCCTTTCTTGCCTCGGAAATGAGCTGGCCCTTCATCTTGGACATGGGCTTTGCCTTTCCATCGTATGTCACATGCATTATGCTCATGCGGACATCTGGCCTGACGGAGTAATCCGAAACCATGGAATGACCGGTAGGACGTTCTGAGCCCACACCTGGGTAGCGGCCGCTCATGAGGCGCTTGAGCATGCCCTTTTCGACAAGGACAAAGTCATGCTCGGGTCTCACACCGTCAAAATCGACTTCATAGCTTCCCCCAAGCTTTATTCCACCATACGATTCCATATCGGAATACAGATGGATTCCAAGCTTGGTGTCAAGGAAACGCTTGCCAAGCAGCACGCCTCCGTTCAGAGTCGTGTTCTGGATATTGTACCTTATGGAATTAATGTCCCAGGTGGTTTTGGCTGAACCGAATTCGTTCACTATCGAATTGAATGAATATGATACGGCCTGCTTTTCAAGAAGAACAGGACCTATGTAGAAGTCGTTCACCGTTTCAGCTGAGCCCTTAAGGAGCATGGTCTCGGCAAATTCACGGAGCTCGGATTCAAGCTGTGCGGCATCGAAGTCGGTACAGTCAAACGCCATGTCGTAATATTCGCTCAGTTCTGAACCTTCGGCGCTTCTAACCGATGCCTTGGTCTGCAGTGTCATGTTTATATACGGCACGCGCACTTTCAGATTCTCGGAATTGAGACGATAGACATCGGTATATTCTATTCCTATATATATATTGGTGTTGTACAGCTTGGGATAATCCAGATAGACAGCCGACAGCCGTTTTGCCAGGTCCTCCATCTTTTCACGGTCAATTTCCGTATTCTGGACAGCAGGCTGTATGTACTCGCCTCCCGGCAGTGAAATGATTTCGGGGATTCCGGCCTCATTCTCCGGTTTGGGATTGGTCAGGAGCAGACCTGTCTTCTGGCTGTAATTGCGGATGGCATTCTTATAAACAATGTCGTCAATATACCATAGAGAACGTCTGATGCAGTCGTATTCGGCCCTGTGGCCCATCTGCATCTGGATATCCTGAATGTCGCTCACACACATGCTGTCTCCTATCAGTATTCCTACCGAACCTGTCAGTTCCTGAGGAACGTAATGGCTGTCAAGCAGTCCTCCCAAGGTGGCATTCATACGCAGCATCCTTGTCGAATTGATGCGGAAATCGGCATAATGTGGCAATGCCTGACCTTCAACCTGCAGGCTGTTCATGGTACGTTGCATTTCGTCATTCATGGCACGGAAAATGATCTCTCCGTCCTCGCCGGAAATGTTCATGCAATCGGGCTTATCCAGCACCTGAGGCAGCTGATAGCCTGTTTCCGAACGCTGTGTCTCCACCTTTGAAATGAAGATGGTGGGCGAGATTGCCGTTACAGGAACCCAGCCCGACTCTGCTCCGCATTCACCAGTGAACACTGTCGGTGTGGCACCTCCGGCAACGATGCCGGAGAACATGGCCAGCGGAGTACCTATCAGCGTAACGCCACGGACAAGTTCGTCCGGACGACCATCGGTGAATACCTTGTAGACCTCGACCGGATCAACGCCGAACGAATTGATGGAACCGCCTTCGCCCGTATAGGTAAGTCCGCTTGTGGCTGTACGGAAATAGTAGCCGTATTCCTTACCATCGGCCTTGACGGCATCAATGAGCATCTGGCGCAGTTGCTCTTCAGTATAGGGACTTTCTGTTTCGATTATCAGGTTTGACTGGCGCGAAACCGGGTCGTAACCGTCCGATGCACGGCCATGTCCGTTACTTCTCGGGAAACCGTCAATGGGAGTGCGGTCAACAAGGAAGTTCTTGAGAACACCGTCTTCAACGCAATGGACACGCTGTGCCAGAACGCCTTCGTCATCATATTTGTAGCTGCCATACAGGTCTGTTCCGGCATAGCTCACTGCTGTCGGGTCGTCATATACGTTGAAACTTGCAGGAAGAACCATGCTGTCAACCAGTTTCTTGAAAGTCTGACCGCCGCTCTTCATACGGTGAGCCTCAAGTCGATGTCCGAAAATCTCGTGGAAAAAGACTCCGCTGGCACCGCCTGCCATCAGGGCCGGTCCTGCGTACGGGTCGGCAATCGGCGCATCACGAAGCGCCATAAGACGTCCTATCAGGTCACGGACCTCAGCTACAAGAGTCTCTTCATCGGGAAAATTGTCAAGTGAATATGAGAACCAGTCCTTGTAGAGAGGACAGCTCATACCATCGGCCGCACGGATGACACCGTTGAGCATCAGTCTGGCCGACACGCGGTTCTGAACCACTGCCGAACCATCGGAAGTAACCACATAAATGCGTTCCACACTGTATGTCAAGTTTGCAATACCCTGTTCCAGATACTTGCACTCCTTGAAGACAGCCGACACACGGTCCAGTTTCTCCTCCCACATCCTTCGGTCAAAGCTGTAGGCCGATGCCGGGAGCTCAGGCTCATAGTATTCTTCAACCGGCGTGTCTGAAAAGCATGGGGCCTTGTCCTCGTTATCGGCATTGGTCTTCATCTGTGAAAGCGCATTGTTGTAGTTGTTGACCGCAACATCGTAGCGTTTCATTGTTTCGCTCCAGATTCCCTGACGCACAGCCATAATGGCATTATCGGTATATGGAACGTTCACTCCGCTCATGTTGCCGTAACTGTTGCGGCTTCGGGTCTGGTTCTCGAACTTGAAATTGTCCATTTCAGGCGAGCCCACACGAATCTGGGGAGTTATGATACGGCTTCTCCCCTCGCCTGTAATCGACACGCCGAAATTGCTGCTTACCTGAGCCGAATAGTTGTCGTTCATTCTCAATGACATGAAATATGCCGGCACAGGTTTGGACTTGAGCTGCTCCATATTGAATTGCAGTTCTTCGCGCATGGCGCCTACCATGGGGTCGTCAGCCAGACCTGAAACCGTCTGAGCCTGTGAGACTGCCGGTATCAGGACCAGCAGTAAATTAAGGAAGGAAAGCTTTTTCATATTCATGTTCATTTTTTCTTGTAAATCATACGGACAGGACGATAGCAGACGTTGTCATGACGCTCCAGGATTTCTCCCGTATCGGTGTCAATCACATAGACGCTGCCGTTCAGGCCTGTCTGCCCGGGTTCGTAGAATGCCACGTATGTGGTCTTGTGGTCACGGCTGATTACAAGGTCGGTGATTACGGCCTTGTCTGTACCGAAGGTCTGCAGGACACTGGCCTTGTCAAGAGTCTGCTGAGTGGTATAGTTCCAGCGCATAAGGCTGTTGCCCTTGCCAAAAAGCAGTGAATAGTATGTCTTGTTGGCCACACACGGCGTATTTTCCGTAATGATATCCGTGCCCACACAGGCCACTGAAAAGCCACCGTTATCGGCAAGCACGTTCACTCCGTTCTCATAGTCATGTACCCAGAAACCGCTGTCGACTATGACCTTGCGGGTCATGAACGCATTCTTGGTAAGTACCAGCAGGTCGCTGCTTTCGGTACGTTTCTGGCTGTCGGTAAGGTCAATTGGTATTATCTTCACTATG
>JAZUEH010000088.1:0-1805 GCA_045640065.1 Bacteroidaceae bacterium | reverse complement strand
AGAGATAGCTACATTAGTAAGAGTGTCAGCATTAGCGAAAAAGAACCTAAAAGAGCTCGTCACCGAACCACAACCACTCATTCAAAATCAAAATGTCAAAGAGCCAACTTTATTTTAAAAACTTAACGCATCAGTAGTATTGTCCATTCAAAAATCGCAATACGTTTTCATATACAACTTTATCGGATTCTTTTCATACCTTTGATTTTTCAGAAATTTCCAATCAACAACAAACAAGCACAGAATATGAGAAAAATCATTGAATTCCTTGCCACAGTCATTATCATATTACTGTCAGTCGCAGCATGTACGGAAATCACTCCTTCACCCGACGACGGGACCGGCACTGAAGAAGAAAAGAGAGGTGATGATAACCGGGACATCAATCCCGATGACCCTTCATGGGACAGCAAGTCACCCGAAGAACGTGTCCTGACCGAGGAACTGGTATTCCCTTCAACCGGCGGCACGGACACCATTGTTGTAGCAGGCAACTGCGAAGACTGGAAAGCCGGCGGTGCCTGGAACTGGATAGCGGTCAGGCAGGAAGGCCATTATGCGATTGTGACGGTCAGTCCCAATCCCACACCCTATCAGGCACAGGAAAGTTACGCCTACATTGCGTTCAATGACGGAACACAGATCAAGATCAAGGTCACCCAGACCGATCAGGAACACGACGTGATTGATCCCAAGGGTCCGTTGTATGTGCGCATAATCCCCGAAACCGATATGGTGGAAGGTTCCGAATTGATTGTCTCTAACCAATATGCTGCACCCGGATTCAGGATTATGACAAACGGTGAATCCTGGGAAGCCAATATAGATCAGCCATGGGCCGAACTGAGAGTGAATGACATCTATGTGGCGGTTGACCTGAAGGACAACACGGACAGTCTCAAACGTGCGGTGAGGCTGGCGGTTACCGCGAAACGCGGGACTCAGACAGCAAGTGACACGGTTACAATCTGGCAGAAAGGCCTTTTCACTCCACCTGTCTATGATGGTGATCTGGATTACGGAATATGGACATCGACCTTCTATGCCGATGAAAAGCGTATGGCCGATGTCAGGACTGCCGATGTTGAATCACATACCGTGACTTTCAGCAGGGATGCCGCCTCAAGACCGTCACAAGGTGAAGTGCTTGTGATGCCTGTGGTCACCGAAGACATTCCCGAAGGTATTCTAGGACGTGTTACAGGTATAGAAGAAACTGAAAACGGATATGTATGTACATATACAGAAGTTCCCATTCAGGAGGCATTCGAACACATTGACATACCCGAACTGGACATTGACCTTGACAACTACGTTCAGGAGATACGTATGGCCGATGGCGAAGAGGTCCAGTTTGTCAGAACCAGAGGCACCAGTTCCGGTTCGACTACAATACAGATTCCTGAGTTCACAATCCACAATCTTGATCAGACCATACTGGTCAGTGCCTCGGCGGAACTTGATCTGGGCATGAAATTTTCTCTGCAGACGGACCGCAACGGACTGTACTATTTCGGAACCGTACTGGAACCTGTGCTGAGCATGAACATGAACATGGAGGCCAATGTCCAGTTTGAAGCTCTCAGCAGCAGTTACCCGCTCATGACGGTAATCTGCGGAGCTTTTCCGGTCGGGCCGGTAGTCATAACTCCGCTGGTTGAGATCTCGTTCATTGTAGGAGCCGACGGTAAGGTCGGTATGAAAGCCGGCATAAAATATAAGCAGAAAGCCAAGATGAAATACATCTGGCAGGCACCTGTGGGATCAACATACGACATAAGCATTGAAGAAGGGGAAAGCGATGG